>NZ_JAPEHZ010000005.1 GCF_028823685.1 Tenacibaculum sp. L6
AGACGTAACTTCTTTTCTGAAATTAGCAGCAACCAAAATAAGTCTTTGAGAATTAAGTCCTTGATTAAGTACAATTTCAGATAATTCTCGACCATCAAAAAAATCGGATAGTTTTTCAGTAGCTATTGCCGAAGTTCCTAAAAAGTCTTGATAGATTTTTATAATATCTTGTTTGGTCAAACTAGCACAATATGATGCGTATTTTATTGCTTGCCAAGTAACGTCTTTTCCAGAATCGTCTAATTTATTCTCAATAATGACAACATTTCCTAATTTATCCAAAGCTAATAAATCAAGTCTTTCGTTAGTTTCACTAAAACCACTAAATTCTTTTTGGATGATTAACAATTCTTCTCCCAATGAAGAAGGGTTGTTTGCAATCCATTCTTGTAAATGGTCTCTTTCTCTAAATTTTAGTTCAGCGAATGTTCTTTGCTTTAATTTAGAAATTCTATTTTGTTCTTTGTTTATTAAATACATTTCGATTTTTTTGTCAAATGTGTGCTAACTAGTTTATATACGTAATAAAATTACTTATATATTCCTTTTACGGTAAGATATGCGGAACTTTTAGCAATTTTATTAACACTTTCAAATATAAAGAAATAAGATAAAAAAGTGCAACTTTTTTATCGGGACTACAAACGAAGCCTAATCGGTTGTCTTCCTTCTTCAGTAATAGGAGCAACTTTAAACAAGTTGACACATTTTATTGAATACTCCCATAACACGGGTCGCTGATATTACGGAATGTTTTCTGCTTTTACATTTGTATAGATACAACCCAACATTCTCTGTATACTTATTAGCGAACGTTGCCTTTGGTAGTTAAAAATAAACCTCATACTAACAAACCAAAAAAGGATTTATAGTATGAGGTTTCTCCTAAGTTATTAATTCGTTTAAAGTAACAATTATCGTGAATTATTCTTCGGTAGTTACTTTTTTAAAGCGCATCATGGTTACATCGTCCATTAATAAGTTTAGTTTTCCGTCTTCGTCAAAACTATACTTGTTTATTTTTTTAATGGTTTTTAAAAACTCTTGTTCTCCTTGTCCGCAGTACATCATAGTTGTTGGTCCTGGTTCTCCAAAAGAAATCGCATTTTCTTCTCCTAACGTAAATTCAGCAGCATAACCGTTACAACCGTTATTTCCAGTAGCTTTCTTTGTTTCTTTATTAAACGTAAGTTGTGGCTTTTTATCAGGAAACAATCCTTCAAAAGCAATTCTAGGTCCAGAGATGTATTCTAGTTCCCAAGTGGTTCCGTATAATTGTTCGCTATTGTCTTTTTTTGTACAAGAGACTGTGATTAATAAAATTACTGCGAATACAAATGATAGTTTTTTCATAATATGTAAGTTTAGTTATTAGTGTTAAATTCAGTTGAGTTTTTTACTACAAATTTTCTAGAGGCTTCTCCATCAAACAATTTGTAAGTAATTTGTCTGGTGCCACCTGTTGGGTTGGCATTGCTATCACCTTCTTTATAAATAGGAAAACGTTGTGATAGGGTAGTTTCAATAATGGTAAATTCATCGTGCCCCATATATCCCTTACTTAATTCTTTGTTATCGGTAATAGGAGGGAAGTATATTTGACTCATCGATTTTTTATTGTTTACTGAAAATCCTATTACATTTCCGTAGCTTCCACTTCCGTCAGATTTTGTGTACATTAATACTTCAGGAGAACCATCAGAGTTTAAATCTTCAATTTCTGCATCAACAACACTACCATCAATAGTTTGAGTAACGGCTGAATTATCTATTTCTAATCCGTACGGAGTAACCGTTAATTCAGTTTCCATTCCATTTTTTTGAGTAGAAATACTAAAGCTAATTCCTTGTAAGGTTACATTTTTTCTAAAAATGGTTTTGTCTATCTGTGTTTGGTCTAAATCACCTTCAATTTTCTGATACGAACCCGCAAGACTACCTCCTCCAGAACAATAAAAGTTTAAGATGTTGCTATCAGATTCGTTTTGAGTAGTGATGGAAATTTGATTGTCTTTAAAAGAAAATAGGATTGTTTTCCCTTCGGCAGTAGCTGTAAAGGTACTGTCATTTACTTTTTTTGCAAGTGCTTCAAAAGTACAGGTAGGTTTCTTTTTGTCAGCACGCGAACGAACAGCAATTTTTAATTGCTCGTCTTTAGCAGCTTTTACAGCAACCGAAACCCAATCGTAGCCTTCATCTCTTTTCTCGTATTCGGAAGAAACATAGTTTCCTGTAACACTAAGAGTCGTAGTTACAGCTTCTTGAGTAGTTTCTTGCGTGTCTGTTTTTTTTGTTTCGTTTTTACAGCTTACTAGGGCTAAAAAAGCCATTCCTAATAAGGCTGAAGTGTTTAGTTTTATCATGTTTTTCAATTTTTCAGAGGAATTTGTTTCAATAAATATACCATTAAGGATATGAAAAAAGGTTTTAAGAAAATATTAAGAGAGTTTGATTTTAGATGATTAGATGGTTGGATTGTTAGATCTCTAGAAAGAAATTTCATCAAAAAAAAGACCGCCAAAACCTAATTTGACGATCTTTTAAACAAACAACTAAATTCTAAAACCTATAATAGTTGAAGAAATTTTTTTATTCAAGTTAG
The DNA here is from genome assembly GCF_028823685.1 of Tenacibaculum sp. L6. Lineage (GTDB taxonomy): Bacteria > Bacteroidota > Bacteroidia > Flavobacteriales > Flavobacteriaceae > Polaribacter. The sequence goes on from NZ_JAPEHZ010000005.1 coordinate 2,603, forward strand.
TTTGCTGATAATGTGCACTAACTATGAATTATATCTAATCTTTTCAGAGGATTAGAAGCAGTATTTATTTTCTGCTTTTAATTTTTCTGCGATTGTATTACGTAATTCAACTACGTTAGGGTAGTTTGCATACTTTGTAAAACGCTTAAGTCCCATTAACATCATACGTTGCTCATCACCTTCAGCGAAAGAAATAATTCCTTCTCTTGCACTTTTGGTAATAATTTCAACAGCATTGTATAAGTATAACTTAGCCATTGCAATCTGTTCTTTTTGAGCATCTTCACCAAAACGCTTCGCGTTCTTTTCTGTTCTTAAAATTCCAGATTCTGCCATGTATATTTCAATTAAAATATTTGAAGCAGCAGTTAATAACTGTTGGTGTTGCTCTAACTCTGGTCCAAATTTTTGTAAAGCAGCTCCTGCAACCATTAAGAATACTTTCTTAAGTTTAGCAAGAATTTCTTTTTCTTCTGAGAATAATTCAGAATAATCTGGAGTATCGAAAGAAGGAATTCCCATTAATTCGTTTTGAACAGCCATTGCAGGGTTTAATAAATCTACATGACCTTTCATGGCTTTTTTAACTAACATTCCTACCGATAATAAACGGTTAATTTCGTTAGTTCCTTCGTAGATACGAGCAATACGAGCATCTCTCCAAGCAGACTCCATTGGAGTTTCTTCAGAGAATCCCATACCTCCGTAAATTTGGATTCCTTCATCAGCACAGTTTTGTACGTCTTCAGAAACCGCTACTTTTAAGATAGAACATTCAATAGCGTATTCTTCAACACCTTTTAATTCTGCTTCTTGATGCGTGTTTCCTTCAGATTCACGAATAGCGATTCTGTCTTCAATATTTTTAGCAGCTCTGTATGATGCAGACTCACCAACATAAGCGTTAGTAGCCATTTCAGCTAATTTCATTTTAATAGCTCCAAACTCAGCAATAGGAGTTTTAAATTGCTTACGCTCGTTAGCATAGTTTACAGCATGAGTTACAATTCTTCTTTGAGAATCTAAACAAGCTGCTGCTAATTTAATACGACCAACGTTTAGAGCGTTCATTGCAATTTTGAATCCACCACCACGTACAGATAACATGTTTTCAACAGGAATTAAGGTATCGTTGAAAAATACCTGACGAGTAGAAGAGGCACGAATACCTAATTTGTGTTCTTCTTCTCCTAAAGTTACTCCGTTAGGGTTGTTTTTATCATATTCTAAGATAAAACCAGTAATGTTTTTATCGTCTTCAATACGAGCAAAAACGATGAAGATTTCAGCAAAACCTGCATTCGAAATCCACATTTTTTGTCCGTTAATTTTGTAATGCTTTCCGTCTTCAGTTAATTCAGCAGTAGTTTTACCTGAGTTCGCGTCAGATCCTGCTCCTGGTTCTGTTAAACAGTAAGCTCCGAATTTTTCACCCATTGCTAATGCAGGAACGTATTTTTGCTTTTGCTCTTCAGTACCGTATAAAGTAATTGGCATAGTACCAATACCTGTGTGTGCTCCAAAAGCAGTACTAAAAGACCCTGTTCCACTAGATATGTAATCACATGTTAACATTGTAGAAACGAATCCCATTCCTAATCCACCATATGATTCAGGAACTGCTACACCTAAGAATCCTAATTCACCAGCTTTACGCATAGTTTCTTCGGTAAGTGCATAGTCTTTCTTTTCAAAACGTTCTTTATGAGGAATGATTTCGCGGTCGTTAAATTCTTTAACCGCATCACGCATCATTGTTTGCTCTTCTGAAAAATCTTCAGGAGTAAATATATCTTCGCATTTTGTTTCTTTTACTAAGAACTGCCCTCCGCGTAAAAGATCTTTAGTTAATTCTGACATAGTATATTAGATTTTAAGATTCAAGAGCCAAGAGTCAAGACTTATTCAGACCAGATTGGAAACTTGAAATCATTTTTTGTATTGACTTAATTTTTTGTTCTAATTCTTTAAACTTTTCTTCAGATAGGTAGCTTTCATTAAAAGCAATAATTAATTGTGTTTCCCATTCAAATGAAGAACCTAAGCTATCTTCTAAATATTTATTAAAATGTTTGTTAGTGCTTTTACTTGAACCCTCAGCTATGTTAGAAGGAATAGAAACAGCACATCTATTCATCTGAGAAACCAAGCCAAACTTTTCAAAGTCTGGAAAGGTTCTAGTTAATTTATAAGAATCAGAAACTAAATTCATGCTTTCAGTCCAAATTTTTAATTTTTTGAAATTGTGCATCGTCTTGTTTCTTGATTCTAATAGTCTTGTTTCTTAATTTAGGAATTCAAAAATACCAGCAGCACCTTGACCAGTACCTACACACATGGTTACCATTCCGTATTTGTTATTCATGTTACGCTTACGCATTTCATCAAATAACTGAACAGATAGTTTACCACCAGTACATCCTAATGGGTGACCTAAAGCAATTGCTCCACCATTTACGTTAATGATATCCGGATTTAAATCTAATTCGCGAATAACAGCTAATGATTGTGAAGCAAACGCTTCGTTTAGCTCAATTAATTCAATATCACTTTGTTGTAAACCTGCTTGTTTTAATGCTTTTGGAATAGCTGCTACTGGACCAATACCCATAATACGAGGTGGTACTCCTGCTGCTGCATAACTTACTAAACGAGCTTCTGGTTGAATACCTAACTCTTTTACCATATCTTCACTCATTACCATTACGAAAGCAGCTCCATCACTAGTTTGCGATGAGTTACCAGCCGTAACAGAACCATTAGCAGCAAATACAGGACGTAATTTTGCTAAGGCTTCTACTGTTGTTCCACGACGTGGACCTTCGTCTTTAGTAACGATGTAATTTCTTGTAGCGCGTTTTCCGTTTCCATCAATGTAAGTTTCTTCTACATCAATTGGAGCTATTTGGTCTTGGAAACGGTCACTATCTAAAGCTTTTAAAGCTTTCATGTGCGACTCGTATGCAAATTTATCTTGGTCTTCACGAGATACATTGAATTGTTGCGCAACTGCTTCTGCAGTATTACCCATTCCCCAATAATAATCTTCGTGACCAGCATTTACGATATCGTAGTTTAATTCTGGTTTAAAACCTGTCATTGGTACAGAACTCATACTTTCTGCTCCACCAGCAATAATACACTCTGCCATTCCAGATTGAATTTTTGCTACTGCCATACCAATAGTTTCTAATCCTGATGAACAGAAACGGTTTACGGTAACTCCAGGTACATCTACAGAATCTAATCCGATTAATGAAATGATTCTTGCCATGTTTAATCCTTGAGAACCTTCTGGCATAGCATTACCAACAATAACATCGTCGATACGCTTTACGTCGAATTCAGGCAGTTGAGTCATCATATATTTGATGGTCTCAGCAGCTAATTCATCAGCTCTTTTAAATCTGAACACACCTTTTTTAGATTTCCCTACGGCGGTTCTATATCCTTTTACTATATATGCTGTTTTCATTGTTTTAGTTTCTTAATGGTTTACCAGTTTTTAGCATGTGCTGAATACGCTCTAACGTTTTACGTTCTGTAGTTAAACTTAAGAAAGCTTCACGTTCAAGGTCTAATAAATACTGCTCAGTAACTTTAGTAGGTTCTGATAAATCTCCACCAGCCATTACATAGGCTAGTTTGTTTGCAATTTTCTGATCGTGTTCAGAAATATATTTAGAAGCTTCCATAGAGTCTGTTCCTACTAAGAACATACCTAAGGCTTGCTTACCTAATACTAAAACATCTTTACGTTTTGCTGGTTGTGTATAACCTGCTTCTGCTAATAACACAGCATGTTTTTTAGCTTCTGCAATTTGACGGTCTTTGTTTACAACCACAACATCTTTTCCTTTTTGTAGTAGGTTTAAGTCGTATGCTTCATAAGCTGAAGTTGCCACTTTAGCCATACCAATAGTTAAGAAGTGCTCTTGTAATACGTTTAATTGAACATCACCAGTGTGGAATAAGTCTTGCGCTCTTAACGCCATTTCTTTAGATCCACCACCACCAGGAATTACTCCAACTCCAAACTCTACTAATCCGATGTAGGTTTCAGCAGCAGCTACAACTTTATCGGCATGTAATGATAATTCACATCCACCACCTAATGCCATTCCGTGAGGAGCAGCAATCGTAGGAATTGCAGAGTAACGCATACGCATCATGGTATCTTGGAAATACTTGATAGCCATGTTTAATTCATCGTACTCTTGCTCAACAGCCATCATAAAAATCATTCCGATGTTGGCACCTACTGAGAAGTTTGCAGCTTGGTTACCAATTACTAATCCTTGGAAGTCTTTTTCAGCTAAATCAACTGCTTTGTTTAATCCAGCTAAAACATCACCACCAATGGTGTTCATTTTAGATTGGAATTCACAGTTTAAGATTCCGTCTCCTAAATCTTCAATAACAACTCCAGAGTTTTTGAACACTTCGGTAGTTTTACGAATGTTGTCTAAGATAATAAATGAATCTTGTCCTGGCTTTTTAACTTGTGCTTTTGCAGGTACATCGTAGTAATATGTTGCACCGTCTTTAACTGTATAGAAAGATTTTTCTCCTTTAGCTACCATTTCAGTAACCCAAGCAGCTGGTTCCGCCCCTTCAGCTTTCATTAATTCGATACCTTTTTCAACTCCTACAGCATCCCAAATTTCGAAAGGACCATTTTCCCATCCGAAACCAGCTTTCATAGCATCGTCAATTCTATATAATTCGTCAGAAATTTCTGGAATTCTATTTTGAACGTATGCAAACATTGCTGCGAAGTTTTTACGGTAGAATTCTCCCGCTTTATCTTTTCCGCTAACTAACACTTTGAATCGGTCAATTGGCTTATCGATTGTTTTTGTTAATTCTAAGGTAGCAAATTTTGCTTTTTTAGACGGACGGTATTCCATCGTGTCTAAATCTAAGGCTAAAATTTCACGCTTTCCTTCAGCATTGGTTGTTTTTTTGTAAAAACCTTGCTTGGTTTTGTTACCTAACCACTTGTTTTCCATCATGGTGTTGATGAAATCTGGCAACTTAAATAAGTCGTGAGCTTCGTCGTTTGGACAGTTTTTGTAGATTCCGTTAGCAACGTGTACTAAAGTATCTAATCCAACAACATCAACAGTACGGAAAGTAGCTGATTTTGGACGTCCAATAACTGGACCTGTTAATTTATCAACTTCTTCAACAGTTAATCCTAATTCTTTTACTTGGTGAAATAACGATTGGATTCCGAAGATACCAATACGGTTACCAATAAAAGCAGGTGTGTCTTTTGCTAATACTGAAGTTTTTCCTAAGAATTTAGAACCGTAATCCATTAAGAAGTCAGTAACTTCTGGCTTACAATCTGGCCCTGGAACAACTTCAAATAATTTTAAATAACGAGGAGGGTTAAAAAAGTGCGTTACCGCAAAGTGCTTACGGAAATCTTCACTACGTCCTTCATTCATAAACTTAATAGGAATACCTGAAGTGTTGGTAGAAATAATAGTACCAGGAGTACGATATTTTTCAACTTGCTCAAAAACACTTTGTTTAATGTCTAAGCGCTCAACAACTACTTCCATAACCCAATCTACATCTTTAATTTTGTGTAAATCGTCTTCAAGGTTTCCAGTAGTAATTCTATCTGCAAATTTTGTATTGTAGATAGGTGATGGTTTTGACTTTAATGAAGCAGTCAAAGCATCATTTACCAAACGGTTACGAACTACTTTGTCTTCTAAGGTTAATCCTTTTGCTTTTTCTTGGTCGTTAAGTTCTCTTGGAACAATGTCTAATAATAAGACCTCAACGCCAATGTTAGCAAAATGACATGCAATACCAGATCCCATGATACCAGAACCGATAATTGCTACTTTTTTAATTCTTCTTGCCATTTGTTTATTGGTTTGTTTTTATACAGCTTGATTGTCAATATCCTCTTCGTATATCAACTTATCTGTAATTAGTTTGTTTATTGTTGTTGTTACTTTAAAGAAGGTTTCTAACTCTTCTTCAGTAATATGCTCTCTTACTTTATTGTTAAATTCGTACACATGTCCCTTAGAAACTTCACGCATTTCCTTACCATATTTAGTAAGTTTTAAAATAACACTTCTTCCGTCATTAGGATTCTTTTCGCGACATATAGCTCCTTTGTCTTCCATGGTTTTTAACAAGCGAGAAAGACTTGTAGGCTCCATTCCCATTAAAGGACCTAAAGCTGTAGAAGGAGTACCATTTTCATAATCTATATTCAACAAAGCAAAAGCTGTAGCCATGGTGCTATCGTGCTTGGCAGCTTGCTCATTATACATTTTTGCAACGGCTTGCCAAGTGGCTCTTAATTGGTGATCTATCGATTTATCTTTATCCATCGATGCCAAATATATAAAAATTTATTATGCATGCATAGTATTTAGCAAAAAAATTATGCATGCATAATAAAATTAACATAAAATTAATCTTGTAACGTTTACAGCGAAGTAGATACTAATTGAGTATAAAAATATGTAAGTTTGTCACTGCTGTTTTTTAACAAGCGGCAATTAATCAACTATTGAGTCTATGAATAATTTATTAGAAATAAATAATGTGGTAAAACGTTACGGCGATTATACTGCATTAAATAATGTGTCTATGCACATACCTAAAGGAAGCGTTTTTGGCTTGTTGGGTCCTAACGGAGCTGGAAAAACTTCTTTAATTAGAATCATCAATCAAATTACAATGCCAGATAGTGGTGAGGTAATTTTAGATGGAGAAAAGTTAGCACCACATCATATTGAATATATAGGATACTTACCAGAAGAACGTGGTTTGTATAAAAGTATGAAGGTAGGAGAGCAGGCGTTGTATTTGGCACAGTTAAAAGGATTGAGTAAAGCCGAAGCTAAAAAACGCCTTAAATATTGGTTTGATAAGTTTGATATTGGCGCATGGTGGAATAAAAAGATTGAAGAACTTTCTAAAGGGATGGCACAGAAGGTACAGTTTATAGTAACGGTATTACATCAGCCTAAATTATTAATTTTTGATGAGCCTTTTTCAGGATTCGATCCTATTAATGCACAATTAATAGCAAAAGAAATTTTACAATTGCGTGATGAAGGTGCTACCATCATTTTTTCTACCCACAGAATGGAATCTGTTGAGGAAATGTGCGATTATATAGCGTTGATTAATAAATCAAACAAAATTTTAGACGGTAAGCTAGAGGATATTAAAAAGGAATTTAGAACAAATACTTTTCAAGTAGGATTAACAACTTCAAATTCGAGAGAAGTTGAGAGTAAATTAAAACAAAACTTTGAAGTATTACCAGCAGATTTCAAATTATTGAATGATGGTTTAAAATTAAACGTGAAGCTTTCTAATGGAAGTTCACCAAACGATTTGCTATCGTATTTAACTACTCAAGGACAAGTACAGCATTTTGTCGAGTTAGTACCAAGTGCCAATGATATTTTTATTCAAGCAATACATAAAAACAGTTAAGCTATGAAAAGATTACGATTAATTATAGAACGTGAATTTATTGCTAAGGTTAGAAATAAATCATTTATCGTCATGACTTTCTTAAGTCCTTTGTTAATGATTGGTATGGGGGCGTTGGTATTTTTCTTAATGAAAAAGAATGATGAGAAGGTTAAGAAGATAGTTTATGTAGATGAGTCAGGAAAGTTTTCTAAAGATGTATTTGTAGATTCTAAAACGGTAAAGTATCAAGATTTTACGGCGTTAGGTATTGAAGATTCAAAAAAGAAAGTTGAAGAAGGTGATTATTACGGAGCTTTATATATTCCGAAGCAAGATAGTTTAGAGGTATTGGCAAAATCGATTGAGTTCTTCTCAAAAGATTCACCAAGTATGTCTATTATGGAAAGTTTGGAGGATAAGATAGACAAAGTGTTACGTCATGAAAAGCTAACCAGTTTCGGTATTGATTTAGCGCATATAGAAGAGTCAAAAATAGCTTCAGAAATTAAAATGTTGAATTTCTCTGGTGAAAAATCATCAAAACTAATCAACGGATTAAAAATTGGAGTAGGTGCCATAGCAGGATACTTATTAATGATGTTTGTTATGATTTATGGTACTTCGGTAATGCGAAGCGTTATTGAAGAAAAAACAAGTAGAATTATCGAAGTAATTGTTTCTTCAGTAAAACCTTTCCAATTAATGTTAGGGAAGATTATCGGAAATGCCTCAGCAGGGTTATTACAATTCTTTATTTGGGGAATTTTGTTTTTAATATTTAGTCTTGTTGCATCCTCTTTCTTTGGAGTTGATATGATGGATGTGCAATCGGCTAAAGTTTCACCAGAACAAATGGAGGTAATTAAGCAAACAGCAACCGATAAAGGAGAAATGATTGTACAAGAAATTTTCAGATTGCCTTTAGTTAAAATGTTTTTCTTGTTCATCTTCTATTTCTTGGGCGGATATATGTTGTATAGTTCGCTATTCGCAGCTGTTGGTGCAGCTGTAGATAATGAAACAGATACTCAGCAATTTATGATGCCTATTATGTTGCCTTTAATTTTAGCTGTATATGTCGGGTTTGCAACGGTAATTAATGATCCTCACGGACCTGTATCAGTAGTATTTTCATACATTCCATTTACCTCTCCAATCGTTATGTTAATGCGTATTCCATTTGGAGTAGCTTGGTGGGAAATAGCCATTTCTATGTTGTTATTAATTCTTACTTTTATGGTGATTGTGTGGGTAGCTGCTAAGATTTATCGAGTAGGTATTTTAATGTACGGTAAAAAAGCAACCTATAAAGATTTGTGGAAGTGGATTCGTTATAACGGATAATTATTTTTATGAAATAAATTGTAAAGTCATTAGTTTACTATAATCGAAAGAGTTTAATGTAGATTGTATTTAATTAATAAAACAATAAGAACTACTAGATGAAAGAAATTATAAAGGAAATAACCGATTTTTTAAACTACAGAATCCCTGTGGGAGGAAAAGATGTTGAGTTCACGTTAAAAACAATCCTGTTTTTAATTGTAGGCTTACTTTTTGTCAAGTTTTTATTGAAGTATTTAAAAAAGCTGGCAAAAAGCAAGTTAGAACAAGAAGATAAAAATAAGTTTGATACTATTTTCTCTTTTACCAGTTGGTTAGCTTATGTAGTTGTTTTTTCAATAGGCTTAAGTTCAGCAGGAGTTAATTTAAGTGCGGTTTTAGTAGCTTCTTCTGCTTTATTAATTGGTATTGGTTTGGCATTACAAACCTTCTTTCAAGATATTATTTCAGGTATTTTTATTATTCTTGATAAAAGTGTACATGTAGGAGATATTATCGAATTAGACGATAAAGTAGGAAGAGTAGAGGAAATAAAATTAAGAACTACCCGAGCGGTAACTATCGATAATAAAGTGTTGGTAATTCCGAATCATAAGTATTTATCAAATAGTTTATATAACTGGACGCAAAACGGAACCACAACTCGTGAGAGTGTAAAAGTAGGAGTGGCGTATGGTAGTGATGTTGCATTAGTAAAAAAACTATTGTTACAAGCGGCTAACGAACATTCAAAAGTGTATCAACACCCTGCTCCGTTAGTGTTTTTTGAAAATTTTGGAGATAGCTCATTAGATTTTAAGTTGGTTTTTACATTAAACGATAGCTTTCAGGCAGCGATACCAAAGAGTGATATTAGGTTTAGGATTGATGAATTATTTAGAGAGCATAATATAAGTATTCCATTTCCTCAAAGAGATATACATATTGTAGATGCGAAAGGTTTAAAGTTTAATCAAGAATCAAAAGAAAGATTAACTAACGATAAAGCAACTGAGAAAATCGAAGAAAAATCAAAAGGAAAGTCTCAATAAAATACTTGGCTTACTTTTTGAATTGCAAACACAAATGGTTCTTTCTTGTTATAAAGAACATATTGATAAAACAACATTAATAGATTTAGAAGACGAAATAGAAGAGTTACAAAAAATGATTTCAGGATTTAAGAACTCATTAGGTTAGTCTTTTCTCTTTTGTCTAACATCTAAAAATCTAAAAAAGAATATGGCTAAAATATTAATAATAGAAGATGAAGCTGCAATCCGCAGAGTGTTAAAAAAAATCATTTCTGAAGAGAATGATTCCTATGAAGTAGAAGAAGCAGAAGATGGATTAGCAGGAATTGAAATGATAAAAAACACAGATTACGATTTAGTGCTGTGTGATATAAAAATGCCAAAAATGGATGGTGTTGAGGTATTAGAAAAGGCAAGAAAGATTAAACCAGAAACACCAATGGTGATGATATCTGGTCACGGAGATCTTGATACAGCAGTTAATACAATGCGTTTAGGAGCCTTTGATTATATTTCGAAACCGCCAGATTTAAATCGTTTGTTAAACACAGTTCGTAATGCATTGGATAAAAAAGAACTAGTAGTTGAAAACAAGCGTTTAAAAAAGAAGGTAAGCAAAAACTACGAAATGATTGGTGAAAGTGAGGCTATTACTCATATTAAAGATATGATAGAAAAAGTTTCAGCTACCGATGCTCGTGTGTTAATTACAGGGCCTAACGGAACAGGAAAAGAGTTAGTAGCGCATTGGCTGCATGAAAAGTCTGATCGTTCTAAAGCACCAATGATTGAGGTAAACTGTGCAGCTATTCCTTCAGAATTAATAGAAAGTGAACTATTCGGACATGTAAAAGGTAGTTTTACAGGGGCTAATAAAGATAGAGCAGGAAAGTTTGAGGCAGCAAATGGAGGAACTATTTTCTTAGATGAAATAGGAGATATGAGCTTATCTGCACAAGCAAAAGTATTACGCGCATTACAAGAAAATCGCATTCAGCGTGTAGGTTCTGATAAGGATATTAAAGTGAACGTACGTGTCGTGGCTGCTACGAATAAAGATTTAAAAAAGGAAATTGAAGAAGGACGTTTTCGTGAAGATTTATATCATCGTTTAGCCGTTATTTTAATAAAAGTACCTGCGTTGAACGATAGGCGAGAAGATATTCCGTTACTGGTAGATTTCTTTGCCAAAAAGATTTCTGAAGAACAAGGAATGCCTAAAAAAGCATTTGCTGATGACGCAATTAAACAATTACAAGAATACGATTGGACAGGAAACATTCGAGAGCTCCGAAATGTGGTAGAGCGCTTACTTATTTTAGGCGAAAAAGAAGTGTCTAAAAATGATGTGAAACTATTTGCGAGCAAGTAATACATCTAACCATAAATAACAAAAAAGAAGAGCACATAGCTCTTCTTTTTTTATGATTATTAGTCATGTTAAACTATGATGCTACATCATATCTGTCGGCATTCATTACTTTTGTCCAAGCAGCTACGAAATCTTTTGCAAATTTTTCTTTGTTATCATCTTGTGCGTATACTTCTGCATACGAACGTAAAATTGAATTGGATCCAAATATCAAATCAACTCTGGTTGCTGTCCATTTAGTATTTCCAGATTTACGCTCAACAATATTATATAGGTTTTCTCCTACAGGCTTCCAAGAATATGCCATATCTGTTAAGTTTACAAAGAAATCATTACTTAAAACGCCTTCGTTATCAGTAAATACTCCATGTTTAGTACCTCCATGATTGGTTCCTAAAACACGCATTCCACCAATTAAAGCAGTCATTTCAGGGGCAGTTAAGCCCATAAGTTGTGTTCTGTCTAATAATAATTCTTCTGGTTTTACTACGTAATCTTTCTTTTGCCAGTTTCTATAGCCATCGTGTAAAGGTTCTAGCACATCAAAAGATTCTACATCGGTCATTTCAGCAGTTGCGTCACCTCTTCCAGGAGTAAAAGGAACTTTAATATCGAAACCACCTTCTTTAGCGGCTTTCTCTATGGCAGCGCTTCCTCCTAAAACAATTAAATCAGCGATACTTACTTTTTTGCTTAATCCTGATTGAATTTCAGTTAGTTTATCAAGCACTTTTTTTAATCTTGTAGGTTCGTTTCCTTCCCAATCTTTTTGAGGAGCTAAACGAATACGAGCACCATTAGCACCACCTCTAAAATCGGAACCTCTGTAAGTTCTAGCACTATCCCAAGCAGTGTTAATTAATTCTGTACGAGTAAGTCCGCTATTTAATAACTTGTCCTTTAGTTCTTCAATTTCTGTAGTACTTAAAGTGTAATCAACAGTTGGAACTGGATCTTGCCAAATTAATGTTTCGGTAGGAGAGTCAGCTCCCAAATAACGAGTATTTGGACCTAAATCACGGTGGGTAAGTTTAAACCAAGCTCTAGCGAAAGCGTCTTCAAAAGCTGCTGGGTCGTTGTAGAACTTCTCCGATATTTTTCTGTATTCAGGATCCATTTTCATCGCCATATCTGCATCAGTCATAATTGGGTTTCTTTTGATGTTCGGATTGTGAGCATCTACAGGTTTATCTGCCTCATCAATATTAACAGGTTCCCATTGCCAAGCACCAGCAGGACTTTTTGTTAATTCCCAATCATGATTTAACAACAAATGAAAGTAGGTGTGATTCCATTTGTCAGGAGTAGTTGTCCAAGCTCCTTCTATACCACTAGTTACGGTATCAGCTGCATTTCCGTTTCCTTTAGGGTTCATCCATCCAAAACCTTGATCTTGAATTTCTGCTCCTTCAGGACTTTGACCTAATGCTCCTGCATCACCGTTACCATGTGCTTTTCCAACGGTGTGTCCACCAGCAGTTAAAGCAACGGTTTCTTCATCGTTCATAGCCATACGCTTAAAAGTTACTCGAACATCATGTGCAGTTTTTAACGGGTCAGGTTTGCCATCAACACCTTCAGGGTTTACATAAATTAATCCCATCATAACAGCTGCTAAAGGATTTTCTAAATCTCGCTCACCAGAATAGCGCGTGCCTTTACTTCCCGTAGGAGCTAACCATTCTTTTTCTGACCCCCAATAAATATCTTTTTCAGGATGCCAAATATCTTCACGCCCTCCAGCAAAACCAAAAGTTTTGAATCCCATAGATTCGTAAGCCATATTTCCTGCTAAAATAATAAGGTCAGCCCACGATAGTTTATTTCCATATTTCTTTTTGATAGGCCATAATAAGCGTCGTGCTTTATCTAGGTTTCCATTATCAGGCCAACTGTTTAAAGGAGCGAAACGCTGGTTTCCGGTGTTACTACCACCTCTTCCGTCTGCAACTCTATAAGTACCTGCAGCGTGCCACGCCATGCGAATCATTAATCCACCATAAGTTCCCCAATCGGCAGGCCACCAATCTTGACTATCGGTCATAAGCGTTTTTAAATCATTTTTTACAGCTTCAAGGTCTAGTTTTTTAAATTCTTCAGCATAATTAAAATCTTCTCCTAGAGGATTCGTTTTAGTGTCATGCTGACTGAGAATGTCTAAATTCAAAGATTTAGGCCACCATTCCATAACGTTATCATGGGTTTCGGTATTAGCGCCTTGTGAGAATGGACATTTACCAGAAGCGTGTGAGTTTGCATCTTTCATGTTATCAATTTTATAGGTTAGAATACCATCAAATTTACGATAAAACCTTGAATAATTTTTATCTATATTTTTTATTTCAAAATAATAATTTTTTATTATTTTGTTTTTTTAACATATAACTTTTTGATAGTTGGGTTTGTATTTGTTTTGTTTATTTGGTTTTTTAAAATGTATTGATAATCTTTATAGTTGAATAAGAAAATATTTTTGCTTTTAGGCTGTAGATCGTAAGAAAGGAAATAAATTTGCCCCAGATAAAAAGAACATATTTATTATTAACCTTTAAAAAATATAAAATGGCTACAGTAGGAAAAAAATTTCCAAGTTTAAGCGTAGATGCAATGAACGAAATGGGTGATACGTTTAAGTTAAATGTATTAGAAGAAGCAGTAAAAAACAACAAGAAAGTATTATTATTCTGGTATCCAAAAGACTTTACTTTTGTTTGTCCAACAGAATTACACGCTTTTCAAGCTGCTTTATCAGAATTTGAAAAAAGAAACACAATTGTAATTGGTGCGTCATGTGATACTCCTGAAGTACACTTTGCTTGGTTAAACCAATCTAAAGCTAACGGAGGAATCGAAGGAGTTACTTATCCATTATTAGCTGATAGTAACCGTAACTTATCATCTATCTTAGGAATTTTAGATATTACTAATGAAACGTATGATGAAGCTACAGGAACTGTACAAGTAGAAGGAGATAACGTAACATACAGAGCTACGTATTTAATTGATGAAGAAGGAACTGTATTCCACGAAGGAATTAACCACATGCCAGTTGGTCGTAACGTAAATGAGTACTTACGTTTAATCGATGCTTACACTCACGTGCAAGAAAAAGGTGAGGTTTGTCCTGCAAACTGGGAAGAAGGTAAAGAAGCTATGCAAGCAAACGCTAAAGCTACAGCAGAGTACTTAGCGGCAAACTAATATAACATTAAGAGAGGGAATAAGTTCGTGTGAGATAGGTGAAGGGGTCGAGCACGAGCTCCTTTCGAAATAAAATAATTTTTAAGACTATGGTACAAGAATTAAGTCAAGATAATTTATCAGAAGTTGTTGCAGGTAATAAAAAAGTAGTGGTACAATATTCTGCTACTTGGTGCGGTAACTGCCGTATTATGAAACCAAAATTTAAGAAGTTAGCTTCTGAAAATGAAGACGTGGTTTTTATTATTGCAGATGCAGAACAGTTTCCTGAAAGTAGAAAACTTGCTGATGTAAGCAACTTACCAACATTTGCAACATTTGTAGATGGTAAGTTTGTAAACCAAACGCAAACGAACAAGTTTGAAGTGTTAAAAGATTTAGTAAACGAAGTAGCTTAATTATGAAATTACCAGTAATTAAACATTTAACTTCTTTTATTGAAGAAAATGACCAAGATTACGTACTAGAAACTATTGAAACTCTAGAAGCTTTAACAGAAGTTCCTTCTTTAAAAGACGAAGAGTTAGATGTGATAGGGGAATTAATCTCTAACATGTACGGAGCAATTGAAGTTGATAAAATGATTAAAGACGGAACACCTAAAAAAGAAGCGTTAAATAACTTTATGAAGCGTGTTTTAGGTTCGATTGACCAATAGTTTTACTACGAAAGAAAATATAAATCCCGAGCAATATGCTCGGGATTTTGTTTTATATAAATTGCTGATTGTATCTTTTACCAAGATTCGTAGCATATTCAATAACATTTTTTACAATCTTTCTATCGTCGTTTTTACGCCAGTTGATAAATAATTCTGTTTTTTC
Source organism: Tenacibaculum sp. L6 (assembly GCF_028823685.1). Classification (GTDB taxonomy): domain Bacteria; phylum Bacteroidota; class Bacteroidia; order Flavobacteriales; family Flavobacteriaceae; genus Polaribacter. The sequence continues at coordinate 17,824 of NZ_JAPEHZ010000005.1, forward strand.
AGGAAGCGTGATAAAACGAACATGTGAGTTTAATGAAAATTGAAAAGAATAAGGCAAAATTGAAATTCCTAACTCTCTAGAAATTAAGTTTAAGATCATACTTCCAAAATCAGATTCAATATGAGCTTGTGGTTCAAAACCATAAGTGTTAAAAATACTACGAAGTAACGACGAAAAATAAGTAGTATGATGTAAGCCAGAAAGAATAAACTTTTCATCTTTTACATCTCTTAAATCTACAAAATCCTCAGCGGTTAACCAGTGGTTTTTTGGAACAACAAGGCAAACAGGTTCAGCATACAATCTTTCAGAACAAATAGAAGAGTTTAAAACAGTGTTTCTGCTAAAAGCAACATCTATTTGATAGCTTGTCAGTAAGTTTTCAAGGGTAATGTCAGTAGGTTCCATAAGTTCAACCTTTAAGTCAGGTTTTTCTTCGGAAAATATCTTGAGTAACTCTGGTAAGTAGTTGTAAGAAATAGACCCAGGATAGGCAATACTAATAAGCCCAGAAGAACCTTCTTCAATTTTTTTTGCATGTTGAAGTGTACGGTCAAACTCATCTAATAAATCTTCCCATTTTTTCTTAAGAAAAACACCAGCATCGGTCAATTTTACGTTTCTTTTATCGCGTTCAAATAAGGTAACGCCTAATTCTTCTTCTAACGATTGAATTTGTCTACTTAATGATGATTGTGAGACATATACCTTTTCTGCGGTTTTCCAAAAATGTAACTCTTCAGCGAGTACTAAAAAATATCGAATTTGTTGTAAAGTCATTTTAATGCGGTTTTTGCATTAATCGTTCAAAAATAAGTATTTTTTAATAAACAGAACTGCCGTTGCTTTGCACAAAAAAACATTGATATTCATTTTTAAAATTAAAGGAAATGGGAATTGAGAACTTTATAGCATTTTTTACAGCAACCATTCTTTTTGTATTAACACCAGGAATGGAAACGATTTTTTTAATTAACAAATCGATAAGTCAGGGGAGGAAATCAGGAGTTTATACTGCTTTTGGTTTAAATACGGGGGCTTTAGTGCATACCTTGTTCGGAGCATTAGGCTTGTCAATCATTGTAGCAAAGTCAGCAATATTTTTTGCATTGATAAAATATTTAGGAGCTGCCTATTTAATTTATTTAGGAGTGATGAAAGTGTTATCAAAGAAAGATTTGATAGGAAATGACGTTGAGGAGCAAAAGAAAAATTCAGCAAAAAATGATTTTAAATCAGGGTTTATAACGAATATATTAAATCCGAAAGTTGCATTATTCTTTATCGCATTTTTTCCACAGTTCATCAGTCCTGATCATATAGAAAATCCAGTTCCGTTCATTTTTATGGGAATTTCTTATGCACTTATGACTACCGTTTGGTATTTATTTTTAACTTCTTTTGCAGGAGCATTTTCAAAAAAGGTAAAAGAAAATCAAAATATCGGGATTCGAATGAACAAGATTTCAGGAGTAGTTTTTGTTTTAATGGGATTGCAAATAGCGTTTATGTAAAAGTTAAAAACCGGTGAGATTTAAATCTTACCGGTTTAAATTTGGTTAAAAAGTTTATTTTTTTTGAGTGTAGCTAAGCTCTGGTCGCATTTTTCCTGAAATTTCAGAGTAATTAGAAAGTAAACTATATAAATCGTCAAATTTAAGTTTGAAATCGTTACCTAATAAGTTTCTGTTTTCTTCACTTTTTTGAGCATAATCCAATCTATTTTTGCAGATATAACCACAACAAAACGGTCTCCTACTTTACCAAAACCACTTTCATAAACGCGATAGTGCATTTTAGATTTTTTAGCAACGAAAAGATCTTTAATCTCTTTAATTTTTTTGTTTATTCTTCGTTTTTTTCTTCATTCGCCTTTTTAATAATTGCTTTTAAACGTTCTTTAGTGCGTTGTTTTTCTAGGCGAAGTTTATTCTCCTTTTGTTTCATTAAGCGAGTGTGTTTCGCTTTGTTAACGGTATTTTTAGCTTTTCCTTTTTTAGGCATTTTAAGGATTGATTTTCCAGATTTTATCTGCGGTTTTTAAATATTCAGACAAAGCAGCTGAACCATACCAGCTGTATAAATCTACCGCTAAATATTTTTCAGCAATAGCAGGATCTGTTTTTATTAGTTCTTGAGCTTCTTCTAAGGTTTTTACATTAAAAATAAAAAGACCTCGATAAGTGTTTTCATTCTTGCCAAAAGGTCCAGCAACAATAAGTTTATTTTCTTTAGCTAACCTATTAATATTGTCTAAATGTCCCCTAAAAGCTTTACTTTTTAGTTCTTTATCAGTAGAGGTATTAGTGCCTGTTTTTAAGACAGCAAATACATAACTTTTCATTCCGTAGTCGTCTGCACCCAATTCTTTTGCAAGTTTTGCATCATAGTTAGGATTGTTTTTTTGAGCATGTATTGTGATAGACAATAAGGCTACTATGAGTATAAAAAAAGACTTCATATTGTGTAAGATTTTGTGAATTATAAAATTACACGTTTTTTATGAATTGCTAATAAACCTAAGAAAGTTAAGGCTCCGTTTAAGATTAACACAAAGAAACCAAAGTCAAATCCCATTTTTTCTTTGCTGTAAAAACTAATTACATACGTTAAAACAGGAGCAATTAAACAAATAATTGGAACTAATTTGTCTTTTACATTTAGTTTGGTAAATAATCCGAAGGCATATAATCCTAATAGTGGACCATAGGTATAGCCTGCAAATTGGAATATTTTAGCAATTACACTTTCATCAGCAATAAAATATTTAAAAATTAAAATAGTAGCCACTAAAATGAAGGAAAATAATATGTGGATTTTCTTTCGTGTTTTTTCTTTTTCTTGCTCATTATCTTTTTTGTCGATTTCTAAAATATCGATACTAAAAGAAGTAGTTAGTGAAGTTAAAGCACTATCAGCACTAGAGTATGCCGCGGCAATCAATCCTAATAAAAAGAATAGGGCTGTGGCTATTCCTAAATCACCACTCATAGCTATTGTTGGAAATAGTTCATCTTTATGTGCGTTTATTTCATTAGCAGAAGCATAATCGGTTAACAATACACCTAGAGCTAAGAAGAAAAAGTTTACAATTACTAATACGATAGTAAACCAAAACATGTTTTTTTGAGCATCTTTCAAGTTACGACAGGTTAAGTTTTTTTGCATCATATCTTGATCTAATCCCGTCATTACTATAGAAATGAAAGCTCCTGAAAAGAATTGTTTCCAAAAGTAATTTCCTGCCTTTACATCGTCAAAAAAGAAGGTTTTTGATAGATCATTGTTAGCAACATACGAAAATAGATTGTCGATTTGCATTTCATCTTTTATCATCACAATACATACACCAACAGCAATCAGCATGAATAAAGTTTGTAAGGTGTCTGTCCATACAATAGTTTTTATTCCTCCTTTAAACGTATATAACCAAATTAATAAAATAGTAATGGTAACGGTAATCCAAAACGGAACTCCATAGGCATCAAACAAAATTAATTGTAACACGTTGGCAACTAAAAATAATCGAAAGGAAGCTCCAATCGTTCTAGAAAGTAAGAAAAAAGAAGCAAAGAAGCTCCTGTTTTATAAGAATATCTACCGAAACGACCTTCTAAGTAGGTGTAAATAGAAGTCAGATTTAATCTGTAGTAAAGTGGGAGTAGTACTAAACCAATCACGGCATATCCTAATACATACCCAAGTACCATTTGCATATAGCTCATTTTATCACCTTCAATCCATCCAGGAACAGAGATGAAAGTAACTCCTGAAAGCGAAGCACCAATCATACCAAAGGCAACTAAATACCAAGGAGATGAGTTGTTTGCTTTAAAAAATGTTTGGTTGTTTGCAGATTTTCCAGTGATGTATGAAATAAGGATTAATACACCAAAATAAGCTAAAATAAGGAGGAGTATATGTAGTGGTTGCATGTAGTTAAATTATGAATTACGAATGTACTAAAATTATCATTCGTAATTCATAATTTAGATTATCTAAGAAAGTTCAATAACCACTTCTTCGGTTTTTCTTCGAACTTTTTTTAAGTCTTTCATATAATCGTCTTCAGCTCTAAAACCAACGGGTAAAACTAAAACCGAATTTAAGTTTAGCTTATTTAAACCTAAAATTTCATCATATTTTACTGGGTTAAAACCTTCCATAGGGCAACTGTCAATCTTTTCGTTTGCAGCTACGGTCATAAGATTTCCTAAAGCGATATAGGCTTGATTTTTCATCCAAGAGGTAAGAATTTCTTTGGGTTTGTTAGCAATGTCATTTACTAAAAATTCTTTAAACGGATTTAAAATTTCGTCTGGTGTGTTTCTTGTGTCTTTTACTAATTTAAAGTAGCTTTCAACGTGTTCAGAAGTCAATTCTTTAGGAATACAAAGTACTAGTAAATGCGAAGCTTGTACAACCTGAAGTTGGTTCCAAGAATGCGCTACTAATTGTTGCTGTAAATCTTTGTTTTTTACCACAACCATTTTTACAGGTTGTAATCCGTATGAAGTTGCAGTTAAGTTAAAAGCTTCTTTTAAAATATTGATTTGTTCTTTGGAAAGAAATTTATGTTCGTCAAATTTTTTAACAGCATAACGCCATTGTAAATTTTCTATACTATTCATGTGGTTTAATTTTCTTATTCGGCAAAAATAGTTGAATAGGACATTGTTATAAAATACTTTGGATAATAAAAATTGATAATGCCATAAAAATATTTTGTAAATTCATGGAGAAAAAGGAAGTTTATGAAAGAAGAGTTTTTACATTTTTTGTGGAAATACAAGCTGTTCAGTACAACAGATTTAAAATCGACTAAAGAAGAATCTATTGAGATTGTTAATTCAGGAATTTATAATACCAATACCGGTCCTGATTTTTTAAATGCACAATTAAAAATTGATGGTCAGTTATGGATTGGAAATATAGAGATTCATTTAAAATCATCTGATTGGTATGCGCATCATCATGAAGAAGACACAAATTACGATGCGATAATTTTACATGTGGTGTGGAGTTATGATGCTGATGTTTTTATGAAAAATAATCTTCCTTTGCCTACTTTAGAACTGGAAAAGTTTGTTCAAAAAGAAGTATTGGTAAATTACCAGAAATTATTTTCAAAAGAACAACGATGGATTCCCTGTGAAAAGCAAATAGTAGAAGTAGATTCTTTTTTGTTGAATAATTGGTTGGAACGACTGTATTTTGAACGATTAGAAAATAAAGCTGTTTTTATCAAAGAATTGTTGGTGAAATCAAATAATGATTATGAAGCTGTATTATTCAAACTACTCGCCAAAAACTTTGGATTAAAAGTTAATGGAGAAGCTTTTTTTGATATGTCTAATTCTTTTGATTTTTCTGTATTGCGAAAAGTTCGGTTTCAGGAAGAGCAACTATCCGCTTTATTATTTGGACAATCAGGATTTTTAGAAGACGAAGTTGAAGATGGTTATTATACACAACTGCAAAATGAGTATAAATACTTACAGCATAAACATCAGTTACAGCCTTTAACAAAAAACCGATTTCAATTTTTTAGAATGCGTCCGAACAATTTTCCAACGATTCGAATAGCTCAGTTGGTTGCTTTGTATTTCAGGCATCAGCATTTATTTTCTCAAATAGTAGAAGTCTCTCGTTTACAAGATTTTTATATGTTGTTTTCGGTGGAAGTGAATGATTTTTGGAAAACACATTATACGTTTGAAACCACTTCAAAAAAATCACCGAAAAGATTAACTAAATCGTTTGTTGATTTATTGGTCATCAATACGATAATACCTTTAAAATTTGTGTATGAACAAGAAAGAGGAGCAGTAAATGAAGAACAATTATTGCAATTAATGCAACAATTAAAATCAGAGAAAAACTCTATTGTTAGTAAGTTTTCTGAGTTAAAAATTAAAGGGAAAAATGCTTTTGAAACACAAGCTTTGTTAGAGTTAAAAAATAACTATTGCACAAAGCAAAAATGTTTACAATGCGCTATAGGAAATAGCTTGTTGCGTAAATAAAAAATCTCGTGAATGTAAACTCACGAGACTCATCTATATTCTTTTATCTAAAAGCGAAGTGTTAGTATAAACTCTTAAATTTTGCAGGATTTACCTCGTGCATAATTTCGTATACTTTTTCAAAAATATCTTCAGCAGAAGGTTTAGAGAAATAATCTCCGTCAGTACCATAAGCAGGTCTGTGTGCTTTTGCTGTTAAGGTTTGAGGTTTGCTATCTAAATGTTTGTATCCATTTTGGTTTTCAACAATTTCTTGTAATAAATATGCTGAAGCTCCTCCAGGAACATCTTCGTCAACTACTAACAAACGATTCGTTTTAGCAACCGATTTAACTGTATCATGATTGATGTCGAAAGGTAATAAACTTTGTGCATCTACAATTTCTACATCAATACCCACTTGAGCTAAATCTTTAGCAGCTTCTTCCACAATTCGTAAGGTAGAACCATAAGAAACAATAGTAATATCGCTTCCCTCTTTTATAGTTTCAACAACACCAATAGGAGTTTTAAAATCTCCTAAGTTGGTAGGTAATTCTTCTTTTAAACGGTATCCGTTTAAACACTCTACTACTAAAGCAGGATCGTCACCTTCTAATAAAGTATTATAGAATCCGGCAGCTTTGGTCATGTTACGAGGAACCAATACGTGAATACCTCTTACATTATTGATAATTCCACCCATTGGAGAACCAGAATGCCAAATTCCTTCTAAACGATGCCCACGGGTACGAATAATTAACGGTGCTTTTTGCTTACCAAAAGTACGGTAACGTAACGTAGCTAAATCGTCACTCATAATTTGTAAAGCGTACAGTAAATAATCTAAATATTGAATTTCAGCAATCGGACGTAAACCACGCATAGCCATACCAATACCTTGACCTAAAATGGTAGCTTCACGAATTCCAGTATCAGAAACACGTAATTCACCAAACTTCTCTTGTAAACCTTCTAATCCTTGGTTTACATCTCCAATATAACCTGCATCCTCTCCAAAGATTAATACCTCTGGGTGTTTTGCCAAAATTGCATCAAAATTATCACGCATAATAATACGTGCATCTACCATATTTTTTTCTGAAGCATAGGTTGGAGCTTCAGCAGGAACATTTTCAGTAGCTAATTCAGTTTCACTTAATAAATGAGAAGAATATTTTACAGCAGCTTTATCAATTGAAGTTTTAATAAAGTTTTGTAAAGTAGTTTTTTCAGCAAGATTTTCATCTCTTAAATAACGTAACGTTTTACGAGCAGCTACTAAAATATCTTTTCTAATAGGTTCTGCAATAGCAGCTAAATCGTTTTTGTATTTTGTAATGAAAGATCCGTTGTTGCTCTTTTCAGCGATAGTATCTAATAAAGTAATAGCTTCAGCAACTTCTGCTTTAATTTCATTAGTATAAGCACTCCAAGCATCACGTTTAGCTTTACTTACTTCTTTTTTAGCTTCTTTTTCAATATTGATTAAATCTTCTTCAGAATCAATAAATTTTAAAGTTTCTCCGTCTTCATTTTCTAATTCAAACTCTAAAATCCATTTACGCATTTGAGCAATACAATCAAATTCTTGCTCCCATTGTAAACGCTCTTTCGATTTGTAACGTTCGTGAGAACCAGAAGTAGAGTGTCCTTGAGGTTGCGTTAATTCTTTTACATGAATTAATACAGGAATATGTTGCTCTCTTGCAATTTGAGAAGCTTTGTTATAAGTGTCGATTAGCTGAACATAATCCCATCCATTTACTACAAAGATTTCATACCCGTTACTTTCGTTTTCACGTTGGAATCCTTTTAAAATTTCAGAAATGCTTTCTTTGGTAGTTTGATGACGTGCGTGTACTGAAATTCCGTACTCATCATCCCAAACATTCATCACCATCGGAACTTGTAAAACACCAGCTGCGTTGATTGTTTCAAAAAACAATCCTTCACTTGTACTAGCATTACCAATGGTGCCCCAAGCAACTTCGTTTCCGTTGATTGAAAAATTAGTGTGTTTTTCTAATCCTTCAACGTTTCTGTAAATTTTAGATGCTTGTGCCAATCCTAACAAACGAGGCATTTGACCTGCAGTAGGAGAGATGTCAGATGATGAATTTTTTTGAGCTGTTAAGTTTTTCCAATCTCCATTTTCATCTAAAGAATGGGTTGCAAAATGACCTCCCATTTGACGACCTGCTGACATCGGCTCAACATCAATATCAGTATGAGCATATAAACCAGCAAAAAATTGTTGTGGAGTTAATTCTCCAATAGCCATCATAAAGGTTTGATCGCGGTAATAACCCGAACGAAAATCTCCATTTTGAAAGGCTTTAGCCATAGCTAATTGAGGTACTTCTTTACCATCACCGAAAATCCCAAATTTAGCTTTACCCGTTAAAACTTCTCTACGTCCTAATAAACTACATTCTCGACTAATACGAGCAATTCTATAGTCGTTTAAAACTTCGTTTTTAAAATCTTCAAAAGAAAGCTGTTGAGTATTAACTATTTCGGTATTTTGCATCATAATCATCTAATTTAGGTATGGTTACAAAGATAGGTTTTTTAGTTGAAATTTAAAAATTTCTCTTTTCATTGCATATTTTTCAAAAATAAAGCGAAAAATCAAAAAATATTGAAGTATCTATAATATACCTCTTCTAACAAAGTTATAAATCTGATCAATATCAGTCGTGATGATAAACCTAATTTTTGAAGGATAAGCTTCTTTGGTAACTTCAAATCCTTCGTTTGTGTATATTGGAAGATAAAATTCAAAAATATCAGGAAGGAAGTTTAAACGAATACCATTTTCATAAAAAAACTTAGGAGCATCATTTTTGTTTTTCAACATGGCAACATCATTGTAAATTTCGGCCCACTTCCAAACGCTTACGCTGGTGTTTACTGAGGTTATAAATTGATTGGCAAATGAGGGAGTGTTAAATTTCGATTTAAAACCTCCTTGACCAACTACAAACTGTTGGCTGAAAATTCCTTCGTTTTCAGAACGTCCAAATAAATTTTGTTCAAATAAATAATCGTTTCCGCGGTTTAATCCGAAGCTAAAATAATTTCCTTCTGTTTTATTGGACACAAAAAGTCCGCCAAAAAATCGAATTTCATAACTTTCATCTGCAGTAAAAAATTTTCTGTAACGAAGATCTGTTGATATTTTACTAAAACTTGAATTTATTTCTGCATTGGCAGCAAAGCGGATTCTTTTTACAGCATCAAACTTATTGTTAATGTAACGTAAATTAAAAATATTGTATTTGTCTTTATCACTTTTAATTTCACCTGACGGAATTTCTTTATTAACACTTACAAGTCGAACAGTAAAAGATTTTGCCCCAATATCACGAAGGGTGTTTCGCCTAAACTGAAAACTAACAAAGGGAGTTAGAGTGTTGTAACCAAGCTCTGGGGCGTAATGAAAATTACTACCACCAATTCCGTAGCGTATTTTATATAAGTCAGGGCTTTTAAGAAAATGATTGTAGGCAACAACGAATGAACCTGTTAAATTTTGACTCTTAGTACTGTAGTTTGGAGTGATGCTGAATTCAAAGTTTCGATTGACGATTGATCTGTTATTAATATTAACCCCAAGTATTAATCCGTCATATAAATTGTATTTAAAATCGGGATAATAAAATAGCTGATTATAATAAGGGTTTTCAAAATCTTTGAAAAAACGAAATTGAAGCGGTTTGTTGATAAGATTGTTATTTACATTTCTAAAATTATCTAATGAATTAAATTCAGGGTAGCTATTTTCATAGTTTAATGCAAGCTTTTTAAAATCACCTCTTTTAATTTTTACGGTTTTGGTTGAATCAACATCGGTTACCCAAGTTTTAAATTCAATGTCTTTTTTTTGAATTCCATACAAAGCCACAGGAGCGCTGAAATCACTTTTGTTTTTAATAGTAACGTATAAAGAATCTTTGTTTTCAGAAAAAGTAACCTTATTTATTTTATAATCTATTTTTTTGTCAGTGGTAATATAATCTCCAAAGAACCACTGTAAATCTTTAGAGGTGTTTTTTTGAAGTATATTAGCGAAATCACTACTGTTTGAAGGTTTAAGTTGATGTTTTATGTAGAACTCTTTTACAGATTTTTTTAAAATACTGTCTCCAACAAAGTTTTGAAGATATTTAAAACCAAGACCAGCTTTATACTTGCTAACTACCTTTCTATTGAAGTTAGAAAGCGAGTCGCTAGCTGTAGTTAAAGGTTGATCGTAAAATTTACGAGAGCTAAATTGATAAACAAGCGCATATTTATCATTTTGCTTTAATTGAGAAATATTATACGATTTAATAGGCCAGTAGTTAGAATATTTACCTAAAATAGTGATGTCGGGATAATATTTTTTAACGTACTCCATCATCAAAAAGGTTTGTAAGCCATCAGTTAACCAATAATCTTTTCGGGTATTTTGAATAATAACATCGTCAAAATATTTTTGAACAAGTGCTTTAAAAAATCCGGTTTCCCATCTAAAGTTGTTAGGAAATGGTTTTAACCACTTTGGAAGACCGTAAATTTCATGCAATGAGTTTTTGCTTACTGTACGAGCATCAACAAGAATTTCGGGGTGCGGATGTTTCCCTATAAAATTTTCAATAAATTGTATTTGTCTGTCTATAATCTTAGTTGTTTCCTTGTTAGGAATACTCTTTAAATAAGCATCTGTTTTTATTTCTTTATCTTTTATTTTGAAAGATTTGAATGTTTTAAGAGAGTCTATGTGTAATATAATATCTTTCTTTTTTCCGCCAACTAAATAGTAATTGGTAACATCTTTTTGTTCGGTTTTATATTGATACAAGTTGCTCTCAACAAAGTAATTTTTAGGAACTTCAATAGAAATGTTATAGCTAGAAAGGTTTTCGTATAAATCATCTAAATTTATGTTGCTCATGAGGTGCCATTCTCCATCAAAAATAGCAGGAGTTACATACCAAAAACGTAAATGATAGCCTGTTTTTGTTTTTCCGTATCCTGTGTATTTAGCATTCGGAATTTTTACAAAATAGGAAGTGTTTATAATTAAACTATCGTTCGGTTTTAGTTCTTCGTCAAGGTTTATTTTAACAATATCAGGATGCTTTTTTTTCTCTTTAAAAACAACTCGTTTATTGTTAACGGCTACGTTTTTTATGTAGCTAAACCCTTTGTCTTGATCTTTAGAAAAGTAAAAGTCATTTTTATAATCTTCAATAAAACGCTTTGCTAAAGGAGTGTTGTTGTCAGTAAAACTATTTCCCCAATTGTGTAGATATAATTCAGATATACTTGAGGTAGAAGTGTTGAAATAAATTATTTTTTGATCAATATGAATAAGATCGTCATCTACATCTAGTCTTGCTTTTATTTCAATACTGTTTTCTTGCGCTAGTAGATGAACACAGCACAAAGAGACAAAAGTTATAAAAAGGGATATTTTTTTTTTCAGCATTAAATAAAAAAGCTCGATGTGAATTCAACGAGCTTTAAAGATAATTATTTTTAGAAATTAGGTTTCAACTGATATTTAGCATAGAATTTATTGAAGTGTTCTACGGCTTCATCAGCGGTATCAACGACTCTAAACAGGTTCAGGTCTTTTTCGCTAATGTTTCCTTCTTCTATTAAGGTGTTTTTAATCCAGTCTAATAAACCACCCCAGAATTTTTTACCTACTAAAACAATTGGGAAACGACCAATTTTGTTGGTTTGAATAAGAGTGATTGCTTCAAAAAGTTCATCCATCGTACCAAAACCACCAGGCATCACTACAAAACCTTGTGAATATTTTACAAACATTACTTTACGAACAAAAAAGTAATCGAATTCTAAGTTTTTATCGCTATCAATCCAAGGGTTGTCATGTTGTTCAAAAGGTAATTCGATATTTAAACCTACCGAAGTTCCTTTACCGCGATGAGCTCCTTTGTTACCAGCTTCCATAATACCTGGTCCACCACCGGTAATAACTCCAAATCCACTTTGTGTTAGTTTAAAAGCTACTTCTTCGGCTAGTTTATAATATGGGTCGTCTGTTTTTGTACGGGCAGAACCAAAAATAGATACACAAGGTCCTATTTTACTAAGTTTTTCATAGCCATCAACAAACTCAGACATAATTTTAAAAATTGCCCAAGAATCGTTTGTTTTTATTTCGTTCCAAGTTTTTTGTTGTAGTTTTTCTCTAATTTTTCTGTCATCATTCGGAGTCATAATTCTTCTACTTTTTATATTAAATAACAAATTATTTGCTAAAAATTTAAATTTTAGCAAGCCTGCTAATTTAGCGGTTTTTAACAATAGAAAAAAGGTAAAAGAAAAAAACTACCTAAAAGGTAGTTGTAGTGTGGTGCTTGAAAAATATATTTATTGTTCTTTTTTATAAAGTGTTTTAAATGCTTCGTGTACTGCAGGATGCAATATGGTAGCATGATCTTCATCATAATCTGGTTTGTAAATACAGTTGATGTCACTCTTACTAGTTAACTTTTCAGCTAAATCATCGGCAATTTCATTCATAGCAGGATGCTCTTTTCCAACAGATAAAAACACGTTTGGATTAGAAAACTGCTGATTGTTTAACAAACTATCAATGTTTTTTAGCATTCGGTATTCGTTCCACCATAACGACGGACTAACAATGATATAATCGTTAAACATACTTGGGTTTTTTAGTAAAATTTCTGTAGCTAATAAACCTCCTAACGATTGACCGATTAATGTTGTATGATTACTGGTTTTATAGTTTTTATTGATGTATGGTTGTGCTTCTTCCTTTAAAAAACGAATGAATTTCTCTGAGCCTCCATGGGTAGGAAAATCTTTAGTATCTAAACTATCTTTACTAGGGTGTGTAAAATCTCTATTTCTATCAATATTTCCAACACCTACAACAATGGTGGGTTGCATTTGAGTTGATAATTGCATAAACTGAACCAGTCCAGCAATGTGTTTAAAATCCTCTTCTTTAGAGCCGTCTAACAAATAAATAGTATTATAGGTTCTAGTTGAATCAGGATGATAACCAAGAGGTAAATAAATGTTTAAATTTCTGTCTTCATTTAAAATATAAGAATGCAAGGTAGCTACTTCACCGATAGAAATTTGCTCTTTTTTATTTTCTATTTTAACCTCTTGTCTTTTGGTATTACATGCAATTGAGGTAAAAAGTATTAGAATGTAAAAATAATTCTTCATCATACCTTGGGTTTTTAGTTTAGTTCTTTCTTTAAGAATTTGGCAGTATAACTTGTTTTGTGTTTAGCAACTTCTTCTGGAGTTCCCGAAGTCAGTACTTTTCCACCTTTTTTCCCACCTTCCATACCGATGTCAATAATATAATCGGCAAGTTTTATGACATCTAAATTATGCTCAATAATTAATACGGTATTTCCTTTGTTGGCTAATTTGTTTAGTACTTCCATTAAAACGCGGATATCTTCAAAGTGTAATCCAGTAGTTGGTTCATCTAAAATATAAAAGGTGTTTCCGGTATCTCTTTTTGATAATTCTGAAGCTAATTTAATACGTTGCGCTTCTCCACCAGAAAGTGTGGTAGATTGTTGTCCTAGTGTGATATATCCTAAACCAACATCTTTAATTGTTTTTAACTTACGGTGTATTTTAGGAATGTGTTCAAAAAATTCGGTAGCTTCGTTAATAGTCATATCTAATACATCAGAAATTGACTTTCCTTTGTAGCGAATTTCTAAGGTTTCTCTATTAAAACGTTTCCCTTGACAGGTTTCACATTCTACATGAACATCGGGTAAGAAATTCATTTCTATAACTCGAACACCTCCTCCTTGACAAGTTTCACAACGCCCACCTTTTACATTGAAGCTAAATCTTCCAGGTTTGTAACCACGAATAGATGCTTCAGGAGTTTTAGCAAATAAGCTTCTAATTTCGCTAAACACACCTGTATAAGTAGCAGGATTAGATCGAGGTGTTCTTCCAATAGGAGATTGGTCGATATCAATTACTTTATCAATATGTTCTAGCCCTTCAATTTTCTTGTAAGGCATTGGCTTTTTTACCGCTCGATAAATATGAGAATTTAAAATAGGGTAGAGGGTTTCGTTAATTAAAGTAGATTTTCCACTACCAGAAACACCTGTTACACAAATCATTTTTCCTAAAGGGAATTCAACAGAAACATTTTTTAAGTTGTTTCCAGAAGCTCCTGATAGTTTAATACTATTTCCGTTTCCTTCACGACGTTTTTTAGGAACCTTTATTTCTTTTCTTTTAGATAGGTAATCTGCTGTAAGTGTATCGTGACTTTTTAAATCTTCAAAAGTACCTTCACTTACAATTTCACCACCATGTCGTCCTGCACCTGGACCGATATCTAAGACAAAATCAGCATTTTTAATCATGTCTTCATCGTGTTCGACTACTAAAACAGAGTTTCCAACATCACGAAGTTTAATTAAAGAATCGATTAATTTCTGATTGTCACGTTGATGTAAACCAATACTTGGTTCATCTAAAATATAAAGTACCCCGACTAATTGAGAACCAATTTGTGTTGCTAATCGAATACGTTGTGCTTCACCACCTGAAAGTGACTTTGATGTTCTGTCCAAAGTCAAATAATCCAAACCAACATCTAATAAAAATTGAATTCGTGTACGGATTTCTTTTAAAATTTCAGCGGCAATTGTTAGTTGTTTTTCCGAAAGTTCTTTATCAACTTTTTGAAACCAGCTAGCTAATTCCAGTACATCCATATGAGCTAAATCGCTGATGTTTTTATCAGTGATTTTAAAATGAAGGGCTTCTTTCTTCAAACGTTTTCCTTCACATACAGAACAAGTAACTTCATCCATAAAATCTTTAGCCCAACGTTTGATAGAAGTACTTTCAGAATTGTTATATTGATTTTCAATAAAAGCGATGATGCCTTCAAAGTCGATCTCGTAGTTTCTAGTAACTCCTGCGGCTTTTGACTGAATTTCAAATTTTTCCTTTCCACCATGTAAAATAACTTCCATAGCTTCTTTTGGAATGCTTTTTATAGGATCGGTTAATTTGAAATTATAACGTTCAGCGATAGTTTGAAGCTGTTTAAAAATCCAGCTATTTTTTTGTTCTCCTAACGGAACAATTCCTCCGTTTTTAATAGAAATGTTATCATCGGGAATTACTTTTTGGTTGTTTATTTCGTTGGTAATACCCAATCCATTACAATGTGTACAAGCTCCTTTAGGAGAGTTGAAAGAAAAAGTATTAGGTTCAGGGTTTGGATAAGCAATTCCTGTAGTAGGACACATTAATTCTCGACTGAAATAACGCGGTTTTTCATCATCAACATCAATTACCATTAAGATGTTATCACCTGTATATAAAGCTGTTTTAATAGTTTCTTCTAGGCGTTTTTCAGCAGTGTCATTTACAACCAAACGATCAATAACCACTTCAATATCGTGGGTTTTGTAACGATCGAGTTTCATGCCTTTTTCAATCTCTCTAATTTCTCCATCGACACGCACACGTACAAATCCTTGCTTAGAAATTTGCTCGAACAACTCACGATAATGCCCTTTTCTAGATTTGATTAAAGGAGCAAGAATTGCAATGCGTTTACCATCAAAATCTTTTAAAATCAATTCTTTGATCTGCTCGTCAGAATAACTTACCATTTTCTCTCCTGTATTGTATGAGTAGGCATCTGCTGCACGAGAAAATAATAAACGCAGGAAATCGTAAATTTCGGTAATGGTACCTACAGTAGAACGTGGACTTTTATTAGTCGTCTTTTGTTCAATAGAAATTACGGGAGATAAACCATCTATTTTATCAACATCAGGACGCTCTAATCCCCCTAAAAACTGACGTGCATAGGCGGAAAATGTTTCGATATATCGACGTTGTCCTTCAGCATAAATGGTGTCGAAAGCTAAAGAAGATTTCCCACTTCCGCTTAAACCAGTAATCACAACTAGCTTTTCACGAGGAATTTTAACATCAATATTCTTTAAATTATGAGCTCGAGCTCCGTAAACTTCTATGTATTCTTGTTCTTTCAAAGTGAGGATTTTACCAAAAACAGCAAAGTTACCAAAACCAAATTTATTTTGAAGCAGCGATTATCAACAAATAAACTGAAAATAGTATATTGCGAATAAAACTTAATTAATAAATGAAATTTATCCATTCTGTACGACATTTTTTTGAACGACACGGATTTAATGTGTCTTCACGATTTGCAGATCGTTTAGGTATGCGAGCTACTAATGTTCGTTTATTTTTTATTTATATATCATTTGTTACTGTAGGTTTGTCATTTGGGTTGTACTTAACCATGGCGTGTTTTGATTTATGACAAACACCGTATTTCAATCAAGGTTATATAGAGCAATTATTCTTTCCTCGTCAATAGTGGCGCTTGGTGTGTTGGGGTATATCCTGCTTTTTGGATATTCGTTTGTCGATGCACTTTACATGACTACTATTACAATAAGTACCATCGGATTCGGAGAAGTGCATCCGTTCGGAGTAGGAGAAAAACTCTTTACCATAGGTTTAATAATATCGAGTTTATTTGTTATTGGTTATGCAGTTTCATCGTTTTCAGAATATTTAATCAGTGGGCAATTTTTTCATCAAATAAAAGTAAAAAAAGTGCAAAAAAAAATAGAAGAATTACAAGGACACACTATTGTTTGTGGTTATGGGAGAAATGGAAGACAAGCTATTTCGAAATTAAAAAGTTATAAAAAACAAATAGTTGTGGTTGAAAAGTATGAAGGAATCGTTAAACAGTTAGATGAAAAAGGGGTGTTAACAATTGAAGGAGATGCTACGCTTGACGAAACTTTATTGAGAGCGGGTATAATGAATGCCGATAATTTAATTACAGCATTACCTTCAGACGCCGATAATTTATTTGTAGTATTAACAGCAAAACAGTTAAATAAAGATTGTAAAATTATAAGTAGAGCCTCGAAAGAAACGTCTTACAATAAGTTAAAAATTGCAGGGGCTGATAATGTGATTATGCCCGATAAGTTGGGAGGCTCGCATATGGCATCTTTAGTAGTAACTCCAGATGTAATTGAGTTTGTAGATAGATTAACTATTGAAGGAGAAACTACAGCAAACTTAGAAGAAGTAGCCATTAATGATTTGCCAGAAAAATACTTAGATAAAACAATTTTAGATTTAGATCTTCGTAAAAAGACCGGATGTACCGTTATCGGTTACCGTACACCAAGTAAGGAGTATATTATAAATCCTGAAGCAGAAGTAAAGCTAGAAGCAGGAGGAAATCTTATTGTTTTAGGTCGACCAGAACAAATAAATACTTTAAGAAAGCTATTTTAAAAAGAGGTGAATGGTTTTTTCTAATTTTCTGTCAAAATAGTTGCGAAAAACTAAATAAAAGTACATTCTTTTTTGTTTTATAAAAATCTTAAAGTTTGTAGGGGTTTTGGTGCTTTTATTTAAGGGTTTTAAAACCAGTAAAGCTGAGGATATCTTCAAAATAAAGCCAATACACGATTAGTGGTTTAAGTAGGGTTTTACAAAAATTTAAAGAAAAACTAATCTTATCTTCATATTTAACGATTAAAACTTGTCGTAAGTTCATTTTTTTATGATATTGCGGGCTACTAAATCAAAAAATCTAATACTTACATTATGAATAAAAGATTACTTGCATTGCTGTTTTTGATAACGCCGATGTTCACATTTGCACAAGAAAAAGGTTTGGATCAACAAATTGATGAAGCATTTAAACCTATATCAGATTTCTTTAGTAGTGTAATTTTCTTTCCAGTATTTGGAACCCCTTTTGTATTGATTTTGTTAGTGGCAAGTGCCGCTTTTTTTACGGTTTATTTTGGGTTTCCTAACATTCGCCACTTTTTTACAGCAATCAATGTTGTTAGAGGTAAATATGAAGATATAGAGAAGCATGGAGCGCAATTATTGTATGGAGAAGATGGTATAGCTCAAGGAGTTGATATGAACAATGTAGATGATATCGAAGAGCATATAGAAAATATTGAAAGCATACATAGCGATTTAGAAATTGATGGAGATATAAAAGATACGATAAGAGATGAGAGTCATGAAGGAGAAGTATCGCATTTCCAAGCATTGGCAACAGCTGTTTCGGGTACAGTAGGTAATGGTAATATAGCAGGGGTTGCATTGGCAATTGCTTTAGGAGGTCCAGGAGCAACTTTCTGGATGATTATTTGTGGTTTATTAGGTATGTCAACAAAATTTGTTGAATGTACTTTAGGGGTTCACTATCGTGATGTAGGGAAAGACGGTACAGTATATGGAGGTCCTATGTATTATTTATCAAAAGGATTAAAAGAAAAAGGATATGCAACCTTAGGTAAAATTGCAGCAGCTGCATTTGCGGTGTTCTGTATTGGAGGATCTTTTGGTGGTGGTAACGCAGCACAATCTAATCAAGCAACAATTGTAATTAAAGAGTTATTAGGGTTAGAAAGTACAGCAGCAGGAGCTATAATAGGTTTAGTGTTAGCAGCTTTAGTAGGAATTATCATTATTGGAGGAATTAAAAGAATTGCTTCGGTAACAGAAAAAGTAGTTCCGTTTATGGCGGTGCTTTACGTATTAGCATGTTTGTATATTATTTTTAGTAACTTTTCTTTAATTGATGATGCTATCTCTTTAATTCTTGCCGAAGCATTTAACCCAACGGCAATTGGAGTTGGTGGTGTTATTGGTGTGTTATTAGTAGGGTTCAAAAGAGCAGCTTTCTCAAATGAAGCAGGAGCAGGTTCTGCTTCAATTGCGCATTCAGCAGTAAAAACAAAATATTCAGCTTCTGAAGGTTTAGTAGCCTTATTAGAGCCATTTATTGACACGGTATTAATTTGTACAATGA
The DNA here is from genome assembly GCF_028823685.1 of Tenacibaculum sp. L6. GTDB lineage: Bacteria > Bacteroidota > Bacteroidia > Flavobacteriales > Flavobacteriaceae > Polaribacter. The sequence continues at coordinate 36,730 of NZ_JAPEHZ010000005.1, forward strand.
CAGCTTTAGTAATTATCATGTTTAACTTCGGAGGAGCATTCGAATACGGAGGAGATGGTTCTGGATCTGTATTTATTGATGGTGTAGCTTACGAAGGAGCAGGAATTACATCAAAAGCATTTGCAGCTTATATTCCTTTTTCAAATGTATTTTTAACAGTAGCAGTAGTATTATTCGCTGTGTCAACTATGATTTCATGGTCTTACTACGGGTTACAATCTTGGAAGTTTTTATTCGGTAGAGGAAAAAAAGCGGATTTAACATATAAATTTTTATTCTTAACTTTCGTGGTAATTGGTGCTGCGGCTAGTATGAAATCTATTTGGGATTTCTCAGATGCAATGATTTTTGCAATGGTGTTCCCAAATATGGTAGGTTTATACTTGTTAATGCCAGTGGTTAAAAAGCAATTAAAAAGATATCTAGATGCTATTAACCTTAAAAAGGAAGCAATTGAAGATTAAAAACTAAAAAAAATGAAAATATTTAAACCCCATTTCTGGTATAACAAACGCCAACGAAATGGGGTTTTCTTTTTGTTGGCGGTAATTGTCGTCTTACAATTCATTTATGCTTTTGTTGATTTTTCTTCGGAAGATGAGCAAAACACTACAACAGATGAATTAATAGCTTTTCAATACCAAATAGATAGTTTAAAGCAAATAGAGCTAGAAAACAGGAAACCGAAGTTGTTTCCATTTAATCCAAATTATATAACAGACTTCAAAGGTTATCAGCTAGGGATGTCGGCAGAGGAAATCGATAGATTGCATAATTATAGAAAGCAAAATAAATGGATTAACTCAGTTAAAGACTTTAAAGAAGTAACAAAGATTTCTGATAGTTTGTTGGCTATAATTTCTCCATACTTTAAATTTCCAGATTGGGTAGTGAAAAGACAAAATCAAAAGAAAAATAAAGTTACTAAAACGAGTTCTTCTGAAAAGCCTATATATAGCAAGGTATATAAAACCTCCACCAACGATATTAATAAAGCTACGCAACAAGATTTTGAAACTGTTAGTGGAGTAGGAGAAGTGCTTGCTACAAGAATTATAAAATACCGAAATAAATTACAAGGATATTCGCTTTCGTCTCAATTGTATGAAGTTTGGGGGTTGAGTAAAGAAACTGCTAACGAGGTTCTAGAAACATTCAAAATTGTAGATAAACCAATTATAGCAAAAGTGAATGTAAACACAGCTACTTTTAAGGAAGTACTGAAAAATCCATATATAGATTATGAGCTATGTAAAAAGATTTTTGAGTATAGAGATGAGGTGGCTGAGCTTCAAAATATTTCAGAATTAAGAAATATTAAAGATTTTCCACTAGACAAATACGATAGAATAGTTATATATTTGGAAGCAAAATAACAAACAACAAACAATTAGAGAACGAATGAACAGTATGTATTTTACTGAAGAGCACGAGTCTTTTCGTCAAAGTTTTAAAGATTTTTTACAAAAAGAGGTTGTTCCGCATATAGATAAATGGGAAAAAGAAGGAACTGTTGAACGTTTTATTTGGAAGAAATTCGGTGAAATGGGATACTTTGGTTTAAATCAACCAGAAGAATACGGAGGATTAGGTTTAGACCTTTTTTATACAGTAATCTTTTTAGAAGAATTACAAAAAGTGAATTCAGGTGGTTTCGCAGCTAATATGTGGGCGCATGCTTACTTAGCGATGACACACGTAAATAAAGAAGGAGACGATCGTATTAAAAGAGAATACTTAACACCAAGTATTGAAGGAGATAAAATAGGGTGTTTATGTATTACTGAACCTTTTGGTGGAAGTGATGTGGCTGGAATGCGAACTACAGCAATTAAAAAAGGAGATACTTATGTGCTTAATGGATCAAAAACATTTATTACAAATGGAGTGTATTCTGATTATTTGGTAGTGGCTGCCAAAACAAATCCTGAAGATAAACATAAAGGAATGAGTATTTTTATGGTTGATAGAGATACTCCAGGAATTTCATCAACTAAATTAGATAAATTAGGTTGGAGAGCTTCTGATACTGCTGAAATCGCTTTTGATAATGTGGTAATTCCTGCTGAAAACTTAATGGGAGAAGAAGGGAAAGGATTTCCATATATCATGCAACACTTTGCGTTAGAAAGATTAATTATGGGAATCAACGCGCATGCACGTGCAGAATACGCTGTTGATTATGCTGTGCAATACATGAGTGAGCGTCAAGCGTTTGGTAAAACCTTAGATAAATTCCAAGCCTTACGTCATAAAGTTGCTGAAATGTCAAGTAGAGTAGATATGTGTAAAGAATATAATTACTCTATTGCAAAAAGATTAAACGATGGTGTTTATGTGGTGAAAGAAGCGAGTATGAGTAAATTACTGTCAACTAAAATGGCAGATGAGGTAATTTACGATGCATTGCAATTGTTAGGAGGTTATGGTTATATGGAAGAATATCCTATGGCGCGTTTACTTCGTGATAGCCGTTTAGGACCAATTGGTGGAGGAACTTCTGAAATCTTAAAAGAGATTATCGCAAAAATGGTAATAGATAAGAAAGAATATAAGCCAGCTACGTAATGTTGTTGATTATCATTTTTGCGAAAATGCGTCCTCGCATTGCAAAAATGGTAATAGACAAAAAAGAATACAAGCCAGCAACCTAAGTTGGTTAAATAATACTAAATAAGAATCCTGTTTTTGATAACAGGATTTTTTTTATGAAAAGAAATTTAAAAATAGTTGGTTTTAAACCAATACTTTGTATCTTTGCCGTCCAAATAAATTAAAAATAATATAATCTTCTGATATACTGTGTTTTATCAAAAGATTTTAAAATATAGAAAACTACAATGAAAGGAGGTGCAAAAATATGTTAATCATTCCAGTTAAAGAAGGAGAGAATATCGATAGAGCGTTAAAACGTTATAAGCGTAAATTTGATCGTACAAAAACGATGAAGCAATTACGTAACAGAAAGCAATTTACAAAGCCGTCTGTAGCTAAACGTGCTCAAATGATTAAAGCATCTTACGTTCAGAAGTTAAGAACTCAAGAAGAAGTAGGATAGTAATCATCCTTATAATGTATAAAAACCTGTGTTGATCTCAATACAGGTTTTTTTTGTACCTTCATTTTAATAAAAAGAAAGATATATGCTTATTGAAGCTTTTTTAGAATACTTAGCGTTTGAGAAAAACTATTCGAAACATACTATACAAGCATACAAAACAGATTTAATTGCATTTAAAGATTTTAGTGCGGTTGAATTTGATCAAGAAGATTTAGAAAACATACATTATAACCAAATACGAACATGGATTGTTAGTTTGGTGAATAGTGGTGTATCTAATAGAAGTGTAAATAGAAAGGTAAGTTCACTAAAGACCTTTTATAAGTTTTTGCAAAAAATAGGTGAAGTAACAACGAATCCGTTAGCGAGTCATAAAGCGTTAAAAGTTCAAAAGAAAATTCAAACACCATTCGATCAAAATGAAGTAGAAGAGGTGTTGAAGTTGTTAAATGAAGCTTCCGATTTTGAATCGATAAGAGATCGATTAATTGTTGAATTATTATATTCAACAGGAATGAGAAGAATAGAGTTAATAAATGTTAAAGAGAAAGATGTAGATCATTCTAAAAAAGCAATTAAAGTTTTAGGGAAAAGAAATAAAGAACGATATGTAACAATCTTGCCGTCAGTCTATAAAACGTTAGAAGAATATTTGTCTGAAAAAAAAGCGTATGAAATAGAAAATGAAGAAGCACTTTTTGTAACCAAAAAGGGAGTTAAAATTTATGAAACTCTTGTTTACCGAATAATAAATTTGTACTTTAGTAGGGTGTCGACAAAAGCAAAAAAAAGCCCCCATATTTTAAGGCACGCTTTTGCAACGCATTTACTAAATAACGGTGCGTCGTTAAATTCGGTTAAAGAATTACTAGGGCATTCAAGTTTAGCCTCTACCCAAGTGTATACGCATAATAGCTTGGAACAAATAAAAAAAGTGTATAATAAGGCTCATCCTAGAGAGTCAACCTAAAAGATCGAAGAATTATGAAGGTATTCACGCAATCAGTAAATTTCTCAGCAGACAAAAAGTTAATAGATTACATTGAGAAAAAAGTAAGAGGATTAGAAAGGTTTCATGATAAGATCGTTGATGCAGAAGTATTTTTAAAAGTGCAAAAAACGAGCGAAAAAGAGAATAAAATTACAGAGGTAAAAATCAATATACCAGGAGATGAGTTAATGGTGAAAAAGCAATGCAAAACTTTTGAAGAAGGAGTTAGTATGTCGGTAGAATCATTAAAAAGACAGTTGCAAAAGTCTAAAGAAAAAAAGAAAGATGCTCTTGTATAAAAAAACAATAAAAAATAATTAAAAAAAGTTTTAAAAATCAAAAATTACTTTTTACATTTGCAGTCCGTTAGAAATAGCGGATTGTTTTTTTATAGCAATTGCCGATGTAGCTCAGCTGGCTAGAGCAGCTGATTTGTAATCAGCAGGTCGTGGGTTCGAGTCCCTCCATCGGCTCTAAAAGAACAAAAGTTCATTAAAATTTTGATTTAAGATTTTTGGGGAGATTCCAGAGCGGCCAAATGGGACGGACTGTAACTCCGTTGTCTTACGACTTCGCAGGTTCGAATCCTGCTCTCCCCACAAAAATCTTAAGAAGCAAAATTGCGGGAGTAGCTCAGTTGGTAGAGCGTCAGCCTTCCAAGCTGAATGTCGCCGGTTCGAACCCGGTCTCCCGCTCTAAATTCGTTGCCGACATAGCTCAGTTGGTAGAGCGCATCCTTGGTAGGGATGAGGTCACGGGTTCAAATCCCGTTGTTGGCTCTATTTTAGAGTTTATTTGACAAGAGTTTTAAAATAACACTAAATATATTTAACTAAGAATTAAAATTAATAATCATGGCAAAAGGAACTTATGATCGTTCGAAACCGCACTTAAACGTAGGTACTATTGGTCACGTAGATCACGGTAAAACTACTTTAACTGCTGCAATTACTAAAGTATTAGCAGATGCAGGATATTCTGAGCAAAGAGCTTTTGATCAAATCGATAACGCTCCAGAAGAAAAAGAAAGAGGTATTACAATTAACTCTTCTCACGTAGAGTATGCAACAGCTAACCGTCACTACGCACACGTTGACTGTCCAGGTCACGCCGATTACGTAAAGAACATGGTAACTGGTGCTGCACAAATGGATGGTGCTATCTTAGTAGTAGCTGCTACAGATGGTCCAATGCCACAAACTCGTGAGCACATCTTATTAGGTCGTCAGGTAGGTATTCCACGTATCGTTGTTTTCTTAAACAAAGTTGATATGGTTGATGACGAGGAGTTATTAGAATTAGTAGAGATGGAAGTAAGAGACTTATTATCTTTCTATGAGTACGATGGAGATAACGGTCCTGTAATCGCTGGTTCTGCTTTAGGTGCATTAAACGGAGAGCAAAAGTGGGTTGATACAGTATTAGAATTAATGGAAGCTGTTGATACTTGGATTGAAGAGCCACCAAGAGATACTGAAAAGCCATTCTTAATGCCAATCGAAGATGTATTCTCTATTACTGGTCGTGGTACTGTAGCAACAGGACGTATCGAAACTGGTATCGTTAACACTGGAGATCCTGTAGAGATCATCGGTATGGGTGACGAGAAGTTAACTTCTACTGTAACTGGTATCGAAATGTTCCGTCAAATCTTAGATAGAGGAGAGGCTGGAGATAACGCAGGTATCTTATTAAGAGGTATTGCAAAAGAAGATATTAAAAGAGGTATGGTAATCTGTAAGCCAGGTTCTATTACTCCACACGCTAAATTCAAAGCAGAGGTATATATCTTAAAGAAAGAAGAAGGTGGACGTCACACTCCATTCCACAACAACTACCGTCCACAGTTCTACGTACGTACAACAGACGTAACTGGTAACATCAACTTACCAGAAGGAGTAGAGATGGTAATGCCAGGTGATAACTTAACTATCATCGTAGACTTAATCCAACCAATCGCATTAAACGTTGGTTTACAGTTCGCAATCCGTGAAGGAGGTAGAACAGTAGGAGCTGGTCAGGTAACTGAAATTTTAGACTAATTACAGTTTAATTATAAATTATAAGGAGTCTCCTTATTGGTGAGACTCCTTTATAAATACGGGTTTAGCTCAGTTGGTAGAGCACTGGTCTCCAAAACCAGGTGTCGGGAGTTCGAGTCTCTCAACCCGTGCAAAAATTAAAAACGAGTTGTGGTTTTACTGCAACTCGTTAAAAGGATAAAATATGAGTAACTTTGTACAATATATTAAAGATTCTTTTGAAGAATTAAATACCAATATGACTTGGGCATCTCGCGAAGAAGCTCAAAAGTCTACAGTGGTAGTAGCAGTATTCACTATTGTTTTTGCTTTAGCAGTAGCTGGAATAGATAAAGTTTTTCAAACAGGATTAGATAACTTCTTTAAAATGTTTTAATGATGGCTGATTCGGTGATGAAATGGTATGTTGTGAGAGCTATTGGTGGTCAAGAAAATAAGGTTAAATCTTATATCGAGACTGAAATAGCGCGTCATGGGTTGTCTGATTATGTAAACCAAGTAATCGTTCCAACTGAAAAAGTTATTCAAGTACGAAACGGAAAGAAGATGAACAGAGAAAGAGTTTACTTTCCTGGTTATGTAATGGTAGAAGCTAATTTAGCAGGTGAGGTTCCTCACGTAATCAAATCAGTAACTGGAGTTATTGGTTTTTTAGGTGAAACAAAAGGAGGTGATCCAGTACCAATGCGTAAATCAGAAGTAAACAGAATGTTAGGTAAGGTTGATGAACTTTCTGTTAAAGATGAAAACGTTGCAATTCCTTATTCAGTTGGTGAAACTGTAAAAGTAATTGACGGACCTTTCAACGGATTCGATGGAACTGTTGAAAAGGTTAATGAAGAAAAACGTAAATTAGAGGTAATGGTAAAGATTTTCGGAAGAAAAACTCCATTAGAATTAAATTACATGCAAGTAGAGAAAATATAATTGTTACACCTATATTTTGGTGTGTTTAAGCTTCCAATTTAAGCACATCGTTAAATCTTAAACAATGGCAAAAGAAGTAAGTAAATTAGTAAAACTACAAGTTAGGGGAGGTGCTGCGAATCCGTCGCCACCAGTTGGACCCGCTTTAGGTGCTGCCGGTGTTAACATCATGGAGTTCTGTAAGCAGTTTAATGCTCGTACACAGGACAAACAAGGTAAAGTATTACCTGTTGTTATTACAGTTTATACAGACAAATCTTTCGAGTTTGTTGTAAAAACTCCACCAGCTGCGGTACAATTATTAGAAGCGGCCAAAATTAAGAAAGGTTCAGGTGAGCCTAATAGAAAGAAAGTAGCAAGCGTATCTTGGGATCAAATTCGTGGAATTGCAGAAGACAAAATGGCTGATATGAATGCCTTTGAAGTAGAATCTGCAATGAAAATGATTGCCGGAACAGCTCGTTCTATGGGATTAACAGTAACAGGTGATGCTCCTGCATAAACTTAAAAGAGATTTAGAAAATGGCAAGATTGACTAAAAAACAAAACAAACGGAGGCTCGTGCTAAAATAGATAGCTCTAAAGTTTATAATTTAAGTGAAGCATCAGCTTTAGTTAAAGAAATTACAAACGTAAAATTTGATGCATCTGTAGATTTAGCAGTGCGTTTAGGGGTAGATCCTCGTAAAGCTAATCAAATGGTACGTGGAGTTGTAACATTACCTCACGGAACTGGTAAAGATGTAAAAGTTTTAGCATTAGTTACTCCAGATAAAGAAGCAGAAGCTAAGGAAGCTGGTGCTGATTATGTTGGATTAGATGAGTACCTTCAAAAAATTAAAGGAGGATGGACTGATGTTGACGTTATTATTACTATGCCTTCAGTAATGGGTAAATTAGGTCCTTTAGGACGTGTCTTAGGTCCTCGTGGTTTAATGCCAAACCCAAAAACAGGTACAGTAACTATGGATGTTGCAAAAGCAGTACAAGAAGTAAAAGCTGGTAAAATCGACTTTAAAGTAGATAAAACTGGTATTGTACACGCTGCAATCGGAAAAGCATCTTTTGATGCTGCAAAGATTACAGAAAATGCAAACGAGTTAATTCAAACATTAATTAAATTAAAGCCAACAGCGGCTAAAGGAACTTATATTAAGAGTATCTTTATCTCTTCTACTATGAGTCCTAGTGTTGCTGTAGATGTTAAAACAGTATCGTAAGGCAGTTAAAACTTTTTAATTATGACTAGAGAGGAAAAATCACAAGTAATACAAGATTTAACAGCACAATTAGCAGATACTAGCACAATCTATTTAGCAGATATTTCTGGTTTAGATGCAGCTACTACATCTAACTTACGTAGAGCTTGTTTCAAAGCTAACGTACAATTGGCTGTTGTTAAAAATACATTGCTTTCTAAAGCAATGGAAGCTTCTGATAAAGATTTCGGAGAGTTACCAGACGTATTAAAAGGTAATACTTCAATGTTAATTGCTGAGGCTGCAAATGCACCAGCAAAAGTTATCAAAGAGTTCAGAAAAAAATCAGACAAACCTTTATTAAAAGGTGCGTATGTTGAAGAAGCAGTTTATGTTGGAGATGACCAATTAGACGCTCTTGTTAACATCAAGTCTAAAGAAGAACTTATTGGAGATATTATTACCTTATTACAATCTCCTGCTAAGAATGTTGTTTCAGCATTACAATCAGGTGGTGGTAAGTTATCAGGTATCTTAAAGACATTATCAGAAAAATAATTTCGCGCACTAATAAACTAAAATAATAAAATTTTTAAAAACAATTAAAATGGCAGATTTAAAAGATTTCGCAGAGCAATTAGTTAACTTAACAGTAAAAGAAGTTAATGAATTAGCTGATATTTTAAAAGAAGAGTATGGTATTGAGCCAGCAGCAGCAGCTGTAGCAGTAGCAGGTCCAGCAGCAGGTGGTGGAGATGCAGCTGAAGAAAAAACTGAGTTTGATGTAATCTTAAAAGCAGCAGGTGGTTCTAAATTAGCAGTTGTAAAGTTAGTTAAAGAATTAACTGGATTAGGATTAAAAGAAGCTAAAGAAATCGTTGATAGCGCACCAGCACCAGTAAAAGAAGCAATCTCTAAAGATGAGGCAGAAGGTCTTAAGAAGTCTTTAGAAGAAGCAGGAGCTGAGGTAGAGCTTAAGTAAGCTATACTCCCGATTTAAAACGGGGAAAAACAATTAAGGTTTAGGTACTAAAAACACATGTTTTTAGGCCTAAACCATTTTGTGTATATATTCGTTCTTTATTTTTCACAATAAATTCCATTGTGATTTTACGATTATAAAGTGCTGGTTTTTAATCAGTAAAGCAATTAAAATTGCAGTATTGAAACGGTTAAGTTTCAAAAATATTATTTTTAATTAAAAATAGCATCTCTTTTGGCAACGATAAACACTACTGAAAGAATTAACTTCGCGTCTTCGCAGTTAGGAACTGATTATCCAGATTTTTTAGATATTCAGGTAAAATCATTTCAAGATTTTTTCCAATTGCAAACTAAAGCAGAAGAACGTGGAGAAGAAGGTTTGTACAAAACCTTTATGGATAACTTCCCGATTACCGATACACGTAATCAATTTGTACTAGAATTTTTAGACTACTTTGTAGATCCACCAAGATATAGCATTCAAGAATGTATCGAGCGTGGTTTAACTTACAGTGTACCTTTAAAAGCACGTTTAAAATTATATTGTACCGATCCTGAACACGAAGATTTCGAAACGATAGTTCAAGATGTATACTTAGGTACAATTCCTTATATGACTAACTCTGGAACATTCATTATTAATGGAGCAGAAAGAGTTGTAGTGTCGCAATTACACCGTTCACCAGGTGTATTTTTTGGGCAATCTTTCCACGCAAACGGAACCAAATTATACTCTGCAAGAGTAATTCCTTTCAAAGGTTCTTGGATAGAATTTGCTACCGATATCAATCAAGTAATGTATGCTTATATTGATAGAAAGAAAAAATTACCAGTAACAACATTATTCAGAGCCATCGGTTTTGAAAGAGATAAAGATATATTAGAAATTTTTGATTTAGCTGAAGAAGTAAAAGTTTCAAAAGCTGGATTAAAGAAGGTATTAGGGCATAAATTAGCGGCGAGAGTTTTAAAAACTTGGCACGAAGATTTCGTTGATGAGGATACAGGAGAAGTAGTATCGATTGAACGTAACGAAATTATTTTCGATCGTGATACCATTATTGAAAAAGAACATATTGATGAAATTATAGATTCTGGTGCTAAGACTATCTTATTACACAAAGAAGATAATCAGCAAGCAGACTATGCAATCATCCATAACACATTACAAAAGGACCCTACAAACTCTGAAAAAGAGGCTGTAGAGCATATATATAGACAATTACGTAATGCTGAACCGCCAGACGAGGAAACTGCAAGAGGAATTATTGAAAAATTATTCTTCTCAGAGCAACGTTATAGTTTAGGTGAAGTAGGACGTTTTAGAATGAATACTAAACTTCAGTTAAATGAAGATTTAGATCAAAAAGTATTAACAAAGAACGATATCATTACCATCATTAAGTATTTAATTGAGTTAATCAATTCAAAAGCTGAAGTAGATGATATCGATCACTTATCTAACCGTCGTGTTAGAACTGTTGGTGAGCAATTAGCAGGTCAATTTGGTGTAGGTTTAGCTCGTATGGCACGTACTATTCGTGAAAGAATGAATGTTCGTGACAACGAAGTATTTACTCCAATCGACTTAATTAACGCTAAGACTTTATCTTCAGTAATTAACTCTTTCTTTGGTACCAACCAGTTATCTCAGTTTATGGATCAAACAAACCCATTAGCAGAGATTACTCATAAACGTCGTTTATCGGCTTTAGGACCTGGAGGTTTATCACGTGAAAGAGCAGGTTTCGAGGTGCGTGACGTTCACTATACTCACTACGGTCGTTTATGTCCGATTGAAACACCTGAAGGACCAAACATTGGACTTATTTCTTCTTTAGCTGTATATGCTAAAGTTAACAATATGGGATTCATTGAAACTCCATATAAGAAAGTAGAAAACGGTTCAGTTTCTTCTGAAGAGCCTATTTATTTAAGTGCTGAGGAGGAAGAAGGAATGAAGATTGCTCAATCTAACTTACCTGTTGCAAATGATGGTAAGATAGAAGGAGATAGAGTAATTGCTCGTGAAGAAGGAGATTTCCCAGTAGAAAGTCCTGAAGCAATTAACTATATGGACGTTGCGCCTAACCAAATCGCTTCGATTTCAGCATCGTTAATTCCTTTCTTAGAGCATGATGATGCCAACCGTGCGTTAATGGGATCGAACATGATGCGTCAAGCAGTTCCATTATTACGTCCAGAATCTCCAATCGTTGGTACTGGTTTAGAGCGTAGAGTTGCTAAAGATTCTCGTATCTTAATCAATGCTGAAGGAGCAGGAGTTGTTGAGTATGTAGATGCTAACAAAATTACAATTAAGTACGACAGAACAGAAGAAGAGCGAATGGTAAGCTTCGATTCTGATGAAGTATCATACGACTTAATTAAGTTTAGAAAAACCAACCAAGGTACGAACATCAACCTAAAACCAATCGTAAAAGTAGGTGATAGAGTTGAAGAAGGACAAGTACTTTGCGAAGGTTATGCAACACAAAAAGGAGAATTAGCTTTAGGTAGAAACATGAAAGTAGCCTTTATGCCTTGGAAAGGGTATAACTTCGAGGATGCGATTGTGATTTCTGAAAAAGTTGTTCGTGAAGATATCTTTACTTCTATCCACATTGATGAGTATTCATTAGATGTTCGTGATACGAAGTTAGGAGCAGAGGAGTTAACAAACGATATTCCTAACGTTTCTGAAGAGGCTACTAAAGACTTAGATGAAAATGGTATGATTCGTATTGGAGCAGAAGTAAATCCTGGTGACATCTTAATTGGTAAGATTACACCAAAAGGAGAATCTGATCCAACTCCAGAAGAAAAGTTATTACGTGCCATCTTTGGTGATAAAGCAGGTGATGTAAAAGACGCATCATTAAAAGCTTCTCCATCATTAAGAGGTGTTGTAATCAACAAAAAATTATTCAAACGTGCGGTAAAAGATAAGAATAAGCGTGCTCGTGATAAAGAAGCTATCGCAGCTTTAGAAGCATCTTACGTATCTAAGTTTGAAGACTTAAAAGATGTATTAGTTGAAAAATTATTCAACTTAGTATCAGGTAAAACATCTCAAGGAGTTTATAACGACTTAGGTGAAGAAGTATTACCAAAAGGTAAGAAGTTCACGCAAAAAATGTTAAACTCTGTTGAAGACTTTACACATTTAAACGGAACTTGGACTACCGATAAGGAGTTAAACGATTTAGTTGTAGAATTAGTTCACAACTACAAGATTAAAGTAAACGATTTACAAGGAGTTTTACGTCGTGAGAAGTTTACTATTTCTGTAGGAGACGAATTACCAGCCGGAATCTTAAAACTTGCTAAAATTTATGTTGCTAAGAAACGTAAATTAAAAGTAGGAGATAAGATGGCAGGACGTCACGGAAACAAAGGTATTGTTGCACGTATCGTACGTCAAGAAGATATGCCTTTCTTAGAAGATGGAACACCAGTAGATATCGTATTAAACCCATTAGGGGTACCATCGCGTATGAACATTGGTCAGATTTATGAAACTGTTCTTGGATGGGCAGGTCAAAAATTAGGTCAAAAATATGCGACTCCTATTTTCGATGGGGCTTCTTTAGATGAAATTAATAAATTAACAGACGAAGCAGGAATTCCAAGATTCGGTCATACATACTTATATGACGGAGGTACAGGTAAGCGTTTCGATCAGCCAGCAACGGTAGGGGTAATTTATATGATTAAGTTAGGTCACATGATTGAAGATAAGATGCATGCACGTTCTATCGGACCTTACTCATTAATTACACAACAGCCATTAGGAGGTAAAGCTCAGTTTGGAGGTCAGCGTTTTGGAGAGATGGAAGTTTGGGCACTTGAAGCATATGGTGCATCAAGTATCTTACGTGAAATCTTAACTGTTAAGTCTGATGACGTATTAGGTAGAGCAAAAACTTACGAAAGTATTGTAAAAGGTGAGGCTATGCCAGAACCAGGTTTACCAGAATCATTTAACGTATTAATGCACGAACTTAAAGGTTTAGGATTAGACGTTAAATTAGAAGAATAATCACAGTGAAATGTCTCAGAGTCTAGGCTCTGAGGCAAATCATTTTTTCAATATCAGTCTTGTTAAAAGACATTTATTTTTAATTCGAATCCATTATCATGGCAAGAAAAAACGAAAAATACACTGTTAAGAAGTTTAACAAAATTTCAATAGGTTTAGCATCACCTGAGTCTATTTTAGAGGCTTCAAAAGGTGAGGTGTTAAAACCAGAAACTATTAACTACCGTACACATAAACCAGAAAGAGATGGGTTATTTTGTGAGCGTATCTTTGGACCTGTAAAAGATTATGAGTGTGCGTGTGGTAAATACAAAAGAATTCGATATAAAGGTATCGTTTGTGACCGTTGTGGGGTTGAAGTTACTGAGAAAAAAGTACGTAGAGATAGAGTAGGTCATATTAACTTAGTGGTACCTGTAGCACATATTTGGTATTTTAGATCATTACCTAACAAAATGGGATACCTTTTAGGGTTACCATCTAAAAAGTTAGATATGATTATTTACTACGAGCGTTACGTAGTAATTCAACCAGGTATTGCTAAAAATGCTGAAGGAGAACCATTACAAAAAATGGATTTCTTAACAGAAGAAGAGTATTTAGATATTTTAGATACACTTCCACAAGAAAATATGTACTTAGAAGATTCTGATCCTAATAAGTTTATCGCTAAAATGGGAGCAGAGTGTTTAATCGATTTATTAGAAAGAATCGATTTAGACCAACTATCTTATGAGTTACGACATAAAGCAAATACTGAAACTTCTAAACAACGTAAAAACGAAGCATTAAAGCGTTTAAATGTTGTTGAAGCTTTTAGAGATTCTCAAAAGAACAGAGAAAATAATCCAGAATGGATGATTATGAAAGTAATTCCGGTTATTCCACCAGAATTACGTCCATTAGTTCCATTAGATGGTGGTCGTTTCGCTACTTCTGATTTAAATGATTTATACCGTCGTGTAATCATCCGTAACAATCGTTTAAAGCGATTAATGGAAATCAAAGCTCCAGAAGTAATTTTACGTAACGAGAAACGTATGTTACAAGAATCAGTAGATTCATTATTTGATAACACGCGTAAATCATCTGCAGTAAAAACTGAATCTAACAGACCATTAAAATCATTATCTGATAGTTTAAAAGGTAAACAAGGACGTTTCCGTCAAAACTTATTAGGTAAGCGTGTTGATTATTCTGCACGTTCGGTAATTGTTGTTGGACCAGAATTAAGATTATTTGAATGTGGATTGCCAAAAGATATGGCAGCAGAACTATACAAGCCTTTCGTTATTCGTAAGTTAATCGAAAGAGGTATTGTTAAAACTGTAAAATCTGCAAAGAAAATTATAGATCGCAAAGAACCAGTTGTTTGGGATATCTTAGAAAATGTAATTAAAGGACACCCGGTGTTATTAAACCGTGCCCCTACCTTACACCGTTTAGGTATTCAAGCATTCCAACCAAAATTAATAGAAGGTAAAGCAATTCGTTTACACCCATTAGCATGTTCGGCATTTAACGCGGATTTTGATGGGGATCAAATGGCGGTTCACTTACCATTAGGGCCAGAAGCTATTTTAGAAGCTCAACTATTAATGTTAGGTTCTCACAATATCTTAAACCCAGCAAACGGAGCTCCTATTACTGTACCATCACAAGATATGGTATTAGGACTTTATTATATGACGAAAGAAAGAAAGTCAACTCCTGAAGTGCCAATTAAAGGTGAAGGATTAACTTTCTACTCTCCAGAAGAGGTAATTATTGCCTTAAATGAAGAAAAAGTAGACCTAAATGCAGGTATTAAGGTTCGTACTAATGATGTAGTAAATGGAGAGCACGTAGTTAGAATTATTGAAACTACTGTAGGTAGAGTTTTATTTAACGAAGTTGTACCAGAAGAAGCAGGGTTTATTAATGAAGTTTTAACTAAGAAATCATTAAGAGGTGTTATTAGTAGAATTTTAAAAGTTACTGATATACCAGCTGTTGGAAAATTCTTAGATGAAATTAAAAATATGGGATATAAATACGCCTTCGAAGGTGGTTTATCATTCTCATTAGGTGATATCATTATTCCAGAAGAGAAACACGCTATGATTGCTGAGGCAAACCAAGAAGTGGATGGTATTATCATGAACTATAACATGGGTATGTTAACGCAAAAAGAGCGTTATAACCAGGTAATTGATGTTTGGGGATCTACCAACAACCGATTAACTGAATTATCGATGAAGCGTTTACGTGAAGATCAACAAGGATTTAACTCGGTATTTATGATGTTAGATTCTGGAGCGCGTGGATCGAAAGAGCAGATTCGTCAGTTAACAGGTATGCGTGGTCTGATGGCAAAACCTAAGAAATCTACTGCTAGTGGTGGAGAAATTATTGAAAACCCGATTTTATCTAACTTTAAAGAAGGTTTATCAATTTTAGAATACTTTATCTCTACGCACGGTGCTCGTAAAGGTCTTGCCGATACCGCATTAAAAACAGCCGATGCAGGTTATTTAACACGTCGTTTAGTAGATGTGTCTCAAGATGTTATCATTAACGAGGTAGATTGTGGTACATTAAGAGGATTAGAAGTTTCTGCATTAAAGAAAAACGATGAAATCGTTGAATCTTTAAGCGATAGAATTTCAGGTCGTACAGCATTACACGATGTATATCCACCAAACTCTGATGAGTTATTAATAGCTGCAGGAGAATTAATTACTCCATTATTAGCTGATAAAATTGAAGCTGCAGGGGTAGATACAATTGAAGTTCGTTCTGCATTAACTTGTGAATCTGAAAAAGGAATTTGTGAGAAGTGTTACGGACAAAGTATGTCTACTGGTCAGAAAGTTCAAAGAGGTGAAGCAGTTGGTGTAATTGCAGCACAATCGATTGGAGAACCAGGTACACAGTTAACATTACGTACGTTCCACGTTGGAGGGGTAGCAGGAAACATTTCAGAAGATAACAAGTTAATCGCTAAGTTTGATGGAGATGTAACTATTGATGATTTACGTACGGTTAAAGGTAAAGACGCAGCAGGAGAAGAAGTAGATATCGTTATTTCTCGTACTGCCGAAGTTAAAATTACCGATAAGAAAAACGGAGTTGTATTAAGTACAAACATTATTCCTTACGGTTCTATCATTTTTGATAAAGATAGAAAAACAATCAAAAAAGGAGATGCTCTATGTCAATGGGATCCATTTAACGGAGTTATCGTTTCAGAATTCGCTGGTAAAGTGAAGTTTGATAACTTAGAGCAAGGAATTAACTACTCTGTAGAAATTGATGAACAAACAGGTTTCCAAGAAAAAGTAATTACTGATTCTAAGAACAAGAAAATCATTCCTTCATTAATCATTGAAGATGCTGATGGTAATGCATTACGTTCATACAGTTTACCAGTAGGTGCTCACTTAATTGTTGATAATGGTGATAAAGTTGAGTCTGGTAAAACATTAGTAAAAATTCCTCGTAAGTCTGGTAAAGCAGGAGATATTACAGGAGGTTTACCACGTGTAACAGAATTATTTGAAGCACGTAACCCATCTAACCCAGCTGTAGTTGCTGAGATTGACGGAGTTGTATCTTTTGGTAAGATTAAACGTGGTAACCGTGAAATCATTATTGAATCTAAAACAGGTGATGTTAGAAAATACTTAATCAAGTTATCTAACCAAATCTTAGTTCAAGAAAATGACTTTATCAAAGCAGGTATGCCGTTATCTGACGGAGCAATTACACCAACAGATATCTTAAATATCAAAGGACCTTCAGCTGTACAAGAGTACTTAGTAAACGAAATTCAAGAAGTATATCGTTTACAAGGGGTGAAGATTAATGACAAGCATTTCGAAGTAGTAGTACGTCAAATGATGCGTAAAGTTAGAATTATTGATTCAGGAGATACCTTATTCTTAGAAAATCAATTAGTTCATAAAACTGATTTCATCAAAGAAAACGATGCTATCTACGGAATGAAAGTTGTTGAAGACTCAGGAGATTCAGCAAACTTAAAACCAGGACAAATTGTTACTGCTCGTCAATTAAGAGATGAAAACTCTTTATTACGTAGAGAAGATAAAAACTTAGTAATTGCACGTGATGCTCAACCAGCTACTGCTGAGCAAGTATTACAAGGTATTACAAGAGCTTCGTTACAAACGAAGTCGTTTATCTCAGCTGCGTCGTTCCAGGAAACTACTAAAGTATTAAACGAAGCCGCAGTAAACGGTAAAGTAGATACCTTAGAAGGATTAAAAGAGAATGTAATTGTTGGTAAACGTATACCAGCAGGTACAGGAATGAGAGCATACGAAGATTTAATCGTTGGTCCTAAAGATGAGATTGAACAAAGTTTATAAGAACTTATGTTTATAAATTATAGCAAGGGTTTAGAGTTTTTAAAACTCTAAACCCTTGTTTTTTTTCTAAAAAAATAATATATTACAGTATGGACGATACTAAAAAAGAACCTCAATTAAACATAGAATTAGATCAAGAAATAGCTGAAGGAACCTATAGTAATTTAGCTATTATAAACCATTCTGTTTCAGAGTTTATTGTTGATTTCATCAACATTATGCCAGGTGTACCTAAGGCAAAAGTAAAATCGAGAATTATATTAACACCACAACATGCAAAACGTTTATCAAAAGCGTTGGCAGATAATATTCGTAAGTTTGAACAAGCACATGGTGAAATTAAAGATTATGAGCAGCCTCCAATTCCAATGAATTTTGGTGGGACTACAGGTGAAGCTTAAAACAAAAAAATCGTCTATTTAGACGATTTTTTTTGTTTTTATATTTAGAAACCTTCAGACAAGTCTTTTAAGGCTTTAACATCTAAAATAACGATTTCTTTTCCTTGTAAATCGATCATTTTCTTCTTTTTAAATTCAGAAAGTAATCGGATGGCACTTTCAGTGGCAGTTCCTATAATATTGGCAATATCTTCTCTAGATAAGTTAACCTTTATAGAGCCATTATCATTTTTTTCAAACTTGGCTTCTAAAAACAAAAGAGTAGCTGCTAAACGTTGTTTTACGGTTTTTTGAGCCATATCAACAATAACATCATCTGCTTTTTTTAGTGAGTTTGCCATTTTTCTTAAAAGATCCAAAGAAAAAAGAGGATTGTTCTCTAAATCCCTAATAATTTCATCTTTAGGAATAAAACAAACCTCCATATCATTTATGGCAATAGCCTTTAAATTTGAGGCTTCGTTGTTTATTAAACTACGTTCTCCTAAAATATCTCCTTTTTGTATTAAATGAATAATTTGATCTCTACCATTATCACTCATTTTAGAAACCTTACAAACACCATCTTTAATACAAAATACTCCGTTGATATACTCTCCTTCATCAAATAAAACTTCTCCTTTTTTCACTGTTTTCGACGTTTTACACCCAGTGATTCTTATCAGCTCGTCTTTTGTAAGAGTTTTTAAGGAGTTGAATTCACGAATGATACACTGCTCACACTTGCTCATATTTATGCCTTTTTTTCCACTCAAATATACAGAAAAAGCTGACAATTATCATGTTTTAAAATAGAATCTTATCGGACATTTGTTGTAGGCAAAAGAGTAAATATGGAAAGCAAAATATGTTTTCATTGTGGTAACGAATGTGATACCGAAAAAATTACAGTACAAGATAAATTTTTCTGCTGTAAAGGGTGTAAAACCGTTTATGAAATATTTTCAGAAAACGATTTAACGTGTTATTACGATTTTCAAAACAACCCAGGAGCTATCCCTGAAGAAATACAAGGAAAGTACGATTTTTTAGATAATCAACCGATTGTAGAAAAACTTCTTGAGTTTAACGATGGTAATATGCAGGTCATTAATCTGTATATACCGCATATTCACTGTAGTTCGTGTATTTGGGTTTTAGAAAATCTTCACAAACTGCAAAGTAATGTGTCGTCGGCACAAGTTAACTTCCCGAAAAAAACTGTACGAATTACGTACAATTCAGAAAAGACTTCACTAAAAGAAATAGTACTATTATTAAGTTCTATTGGTTATGAACCGTATATCAGTTTAGAAGATTATGAAGTAGGAAAAAAGAAAGTTGATCGCAGCTTAATTTACAAATTAGGAATTGCTGGTTTTGCTTTCGGAAACGTGATGTTTTTATCATTTCCTGAATATTTTGAAGTGTCAGAATACTGGTTAGAACAATACAAAGGTGTATTCCGTTGGTTAATGTTTATTTTTTCGCTTCCAGTAGTGTTTTATGCAGGAATTGATTATTTCATTTCAGCTTATAAAGGCTTACGTTCAAAAATTTTGAATATAGATGTTCCGATTGCTTTAGGAATATTTGTGCTGTTTGTTCGTAGTACAGCTGAAATTCTTTTCGATCTAGGAACAGGATTCTTTGACAGTTTAACAGGATTAGTATTCTTTTTATTACTTGGAAAGTTTTTTCAACAGAAAACCTATAACTTCTTATCGTTTGAACGTGATTATAAATCGTATTTCCCAATTGCGGTAACCAAGATAACTTCCGACAAAAAAGAAGAGAATACTCAAATTTATGAAGTTAAAAAAGGAGATAGATTATTAATTAGAAATCAGGAGTTGATTCCTGTTGATGGAATTTTAATTAGCGGAGAAGCAAAAATAGATTACAGTTTCGTTACAGGTGAAGAAGTGCCCGTAAACAAAAAATCGGGAGATAAGTTATTCGCAGGAGGAAAACAATTATCAGGAAGTATAGAAATGGAAGTGTTAGCTTCGGTTTCACAAAGTTACTTAACGCAGTTATGGAGTAATGATGTGTTTCAGAAAGATAAGAACTCATCTTTTAAAACATTAACAGATGAGATAAGTAAAAACTTTACCATAGTTGTGTTTTTTATCTATCGCTTTTTTATCTACTGGATTTTGGCTGTATTACGATTCAAGTGTAGCGTTAAACGTATTTACTTCGGTTCTAATTATCGCATGTCCGTGTGCAATTGCATTGGCAGCTCCGTTTACTTTAGGAAACATCTTGCGAATTTTTGGCAGAAAGAAATTCTATCTTAAAAATGCGACTGTAGTAGAACAATTAGCAGCTGTTAATTCGGTAATTTTTGATAAAACAGGTACGCTTACCACGAATAAAGAAAACACAATAACGTATGAAGGAGAAAGCTTAGATCCCACTCAAAAATCAATACTAAAAAGTTCTCTTAGAGCGTCGAATCACCCATTAAGTAGAATGTTGTACACTTCGTTACAAGATGAAGAGGTGTTAACCGTAGATAGTTATCAAGAGCACGTAGGTAAAGGAATTGAAGCGAATTATCAACAAACAAAAATAAAAATAGGTTCATCTTCTTTTGTTAAAAATGCAAAAGAGCAAACGAATTTAGATACTTCAGTACATATTAGTGTTAATGATGAATACAAAGGAAAGTATGTTTTCAAAAATGCCTATAGAAAAGGTGTTCAGGAATTATTTACTCAGCTAAATAAGAAATATGATTTATCGATAGTATCTGGAGATAATGAAGGAGAAAAGAAGTTTTTAGAAGAGTTTTTACCGAAAGAAACCACCTTTTTATTCAATCAAAAACCACAAGATAAATTGCACTATGTTGAGGAGTTGCAAGAAAAAGATAAGAGTGTGTTGATGATTGGAGACGGATTGAATGATGCTGGAGCTCTAGCTCAAAGTAATGTGGGAGTTGTAATATCTGAGAATATTAACGTGTTTTCTCCAGCCTGTGATGCGATTTTAGATGCGACGAAATTTAATCAGATAGCAGATTATATAAAAGCCTCAAAAAAAGCAGTAAAAATTATAAAATATTGTTTTTTATTATCTTTAATGTACAATGTTGTAGGACTTTATTTTGCAGTAACAGGGCAATTAATGCCTGTAATTGCAGCAATTTTAATGCCTTTAAGCTCTATAAGTGTGGTAGTATTTACAACGATTGCTACCAATATGTTAGGAAGAAAACTAAAATAAATTTAAAATATGAAAACAGCAGCATTTTTAGAAAACTTAGAGTACAATGAAGAAAAGGTAGCTGTTTCTTTATTGTTAGAAACCGATTTTTCCAAAGAAATTAGAATAGTTTTTAAGAAAAATCAGGTAATGAAAGATCATAAAGCACCTTATCCAATAGTTGTTCAAGTACTGAAAGGAAACATAGATTTTGGTGTAAACAATGAAGTAAAGAGGTTAAATTCAGGAGATATGATTTCTTTAGAAGCAAAAATTATACATAACTTAACTGCTTTAGAAGACAGTGTTGTGCGTTTAACCTTATCCAAATCAGATTCAGTAAACAGAGTTAAAGAAGTTTAGTTATGAGGCTGAATAGATACATAGATCATACGTTGTTGAAAGCTACAGCGACAAAAGCAGATATCGTTAAGCTTTGTAATGAAGCTAAAGAATATAATTTTTTTGCAGTTTGTGTAAATGGTTGTTATGTAGAATTAGCAGCAAAAGAGTTACAGGAAACAGAGGTAAAAGTAGCTGCGGTTATTGGTTTTCCGTTAGGAGCAATGACTACCGAAGCGAAAGTTTTTGAAGCTAAAGATTGTATAAAAAATGGAGCATCAGAAATTGATATGGTTATCAATATAGGAAAGCTATTAGAAGGAGATGAAAAATATGTTGAAAAAGAAATCCGATTGATTAAAGAAGCGATAGGAGAAAACACTTTAAAAGTGATTTTTGAAAATTGTTATTTGTCAAAAAAACAGATAAAAACAGCAAGTAAGTTAGCTGTAAATGCAGGTGCTGATTTTGTGAAAACATCAACGGGCTTTGGAACAGGAGGAGCAACTTTTGAAGATGTAACTATCATGGATAGTGTGGTAGATGGAAAAGCTCAAATAAAGGCAGCAGGAGGAATTAGAGATATAGAAACTGCACTGAAGTATATAGCAATGGGAGTAACACGTTTAGGAACTTCTTCTGGAGTTTCATTAATAACAGAAGGAACTGCTGATAAAGATCAATATTAATAGGAATTTGAAAACGAAAAGTGAAAAGTGAAAAATGTAAAACTAAAAGTGAAAAGTTACAAGTGCGTATAGCCTACAGCATATAGCTTACAGCTTTCAGCCAAAAGTAATCTAACAATCAAATAATCCAAATATCTAAGCACCCAAGTATCCAAACATCTAAAAATCTAAAATAATGAGCGTACATATTGAAGCAAAAAAAGGAGAAATAGCAGAAACTGTTTTATTACCAGGTGATCCTATGCGAGCAAAGTGGATTGCAGAAACATTTTTAGAAAATCCAGTTTGCTATAATGATGTTCGAGGTATGTTAGGATTCACAGGAACTTATCATGGAAAGAAGATTTCTGTACAAGGAACAGGAATGGGAATTCCTTCAGCGTTAATCTATGCTCATGAATTGATTACTGAGTACGGAGTTAAAAATTTAATTCGAGTAGGTTCAGCAGGTTCTTATCAAAAGGAAGTAAGAATTAGAGATATTGTTATAGCGA
This sequence comes from Tenacibaculum sp. L6, assembly GCF_028823685.1. GTDB lineage: Bacteria > Bacteroidota > Bacteroidia > Flavobacteriales > Flavobacteriaceae > Polaribacter. Next base: position 59,464 of record NZ_JAPEHZ010000005.1, read on the forward strand.
TGGCGGCTTCAACCAACTCAGGATTAAATACGATTCGTTTTAACGGAGCCGATTATGCGCCAACGGCGAGTTTTGAGTTGTTTCTAAAAGCTATTGAAGTAGCAAAAGAAAAAGGAATTCAGTTAAAAGCAGGGAATATTTTAAGTTCTGATGAGTTTTATGCTGATGAATTTGAAAGCTATAAAAAATGGGCAGATTACGGTGTGCTGTGTGTTGAAATGGAAACAAACGGATTGTATACCGTTGCTGCTAAACACAAAGTAAACGCATTATCAATCTTAACTATTTCAGATAGTTTGGTTACAAAAGAAAGAACAACTGCCGAAGAAAGAGAGCAAACTTTTAAAGAAATGATAGAAATTGCTTTAGAATTGGCTTAATGTCAGTTCGAGTGATTTTGTAGAAGAATGAAACAAAATAGTATCGAGAACATGAATTCACTTATTCAAAAATATAACATTCCAGGACCAAGATATACGAGTTATCCAACTGTTCCGTATTGGGACAATGAAACTTTTTCAAAGGAGAAATGGATAGCAACGTTTAAACAATCGTTTATAGAAAGTAATTCTACAGAAGGAATTAGTTTATACATTCACTTACCGTTTTGTGAAAGTTTATGTACGTTTTGTGCGTGCCACAAACATATTACAAAGCGTCATGAAGTTGAAGATCCGTATATAGAAACGGTGTTAAAAGAGTGGCAATTGTACGTTGATTTGGTAGATGAAAAACCAATAATAAAAGAAATTCATTTAGGAGGAGGAACGCCAACGTTCTTTTCTGAAACACAATTAAAAAGATTGATTGATGGAATTTTTATGAATGCTGAAAAACATCCTGATCATGAATTTAGTTTTGAAGGGCATCCGAACAATACTACGAAAGAGCATTTACAGACATTGTATAATTTAGGGTTTACACGTGTAAGTTTTGGAGTGCAAGATTACAATCCGAAGGTACAAGAAGCAATCCACAGAATTCAACCATTTGAAAATGTAGAGAAAGTACATAATTGGGCAAAAGAGATAGGATATACTTCTATCAGCCACGATTTAGTGTTTGGTCTTCCGTTTCAAACGAAAGAAAATGTAATTTATACCATTAATAGAACCAAAGAACTACAACCTGATAGAATTTCGTTTTACAGTTATGCGCATGTGCCGTGGGTAAAAGGAGTAGGGCAACGTGGATTTAATGAAAACGATTTACCTAAGAATGAAGAGAAACGAGAGTTATATGAAATAGGTAAGGAGTTATTTGCGGAAATGGGCTATGTTGAAATAGGGATGGATCATTTTGCATTACCAACAGACAGTTTATACAAAGCGACCGAAGAGAAAACTTTACACCGTAACTTTATGGGATATACCGCTAATAAAACTCAGTTAATGATTGGTTTGGGTATGTCGGCAATTTCAGATTCTTGGTACGGATTTGCGCAAAATGTGAAAACGGTAAAAGAATATGAAAAAGTAGTTAACGAAGGCGAGATTCCTGTGTTTAGAGGACATATTTTATCCGAAGAAGATTTAATTATTAGAAAACATATTTTAAATATTATGTGTCATTTTTCTACTTCGTGGAAAGAAGATTCATTAAAAATTGAAAATGTAGAAATGTACATAGAAAAGCTAGAAGAAATGATAGCTGATGGATTGGTGTCTGTTGAAGGAAGCGAGTTGATAGTACCTGAAAAAGCAAGACCGTATGTGCGAAATATTTGCATGGCTTTCGATAAAAAATTACATGAAAAACAACCAGAAACAAAGTTGTTTTCAATGACTATTTAATGAAAAATATTAAAAGAAGGTTATCTTTTTAAAAAAAGATTCAAATATGATAAATGTCATATTTTAAGAAAATCTTCACAATTATCTTTGAACTACAAATTATCAGGCAAGATATGAGCGTTATTTATTTACTACTTACACTAAGTATTTTAGTGGCTATTATTTTCTTTATAGCATTTATTGTTTCAGTAAAAAATGGGCAGTACGATGATTCGTATACGCCATCGGTTCGCATGTTGTTTGATGATGAATTGGTAAAAGAAGACAATATTAACAACTAACAATAGATATTAAATTCAAATAGATTATGGAAATGCAACAATTTTATTACGATAATAAGATCGTAAAAAAATTCATCTACGCAACCTTACTATGGGGAATAGTAGGTTTTTCAGTAGGATTGTTATTGGCTTTTATGTTTTTATTCCCAAATTTAACTGACGGTATTTCGTGGTTAAGTTTCGGACGTTTAAGACCATTACATACCAACGCAGTAATTTTCGCTTTCGTAGGAAATGCCATTTTTGCGGGAGTGTATTACTCATTGCAGCGATTACTGAAAGCGCGTATGGCGAGTAATTTTTTAAGTAACTTTAACTTTTGGGGATGGCAGTTAATTATTGTTGCAGCAGCCATAACACTTCCGTTAGGGTATACAACTTCAAAAGAATATGCCGAATTAGAATGGCCAATTGATATTGCCATCGCACTAGTTTGGGTAGCTTTTGGCGCTAACATGATTTGGACAATCTTACAAAGAAGACAACGTCACTTATATGTAGCCATTTGGTTTTACTTAGGAACTTTTGTAACCGTAGCAGTATTACATATATTTAATAGTTTAGCATTACCAGTAAACTTTATGAAGAGTTACTCTGTGTATGCAGGGGTGCAAGATGCACTGGTACAATGGTGGTACGGGCATAACGCCGTAGCATTTTTCTTAACAACTCCGTTCTTAGGATTAATGTACTACTTTGTTCCTAAAGCGGCTAATCGTCCGGTATATTCATATAGATTATCTATTGTACACTTCTGGTCGTTAATTTTTATCTACATCTGGGCAGGACCTCACCACTTATTATATACATCTTTACCAGATTGGGCACAAAACTTAGGAGTAGCATTCTCTGTAATGTTAATTGCACCATCTTGGGGAGGTATGATCAACGGATTATTAACACTTCGTGGAGCTTGGGATAAAGTAAGAGTAGATCCAGTATTAAAATTCATGGTAGTTGCAATTACAGGTTATGGTATGGCAACTTTTGAAGGACCAATGTTATCGTTAAAGAATGTAAACGCAATTGCACACTTTAGTGATTGGATTATTGCTCACGTACACGTAGGTGCCTTAGCATGGAACGGATTCTTAACTTTCGGTATGTTATACTGGTTAGTACCAAGAATGTTCAAAACAAAATTATACTCTACAGCATTGGCTAACTTCCACTTCTGGATTGGAACTTTAGGTATCATCATGTATGCATTACCAATGTACGTAGCAGGATTTGTGCAAGCTTCAATGTGGAAACAATTTAACCCAGATGGAACCTTAACCTACGGAAACTTCTTAGAAACAGTTAACGAAATCATTCCAATGTACTGGATGCGTGCTATTGGAGGAAGTTTATTTATCCTAGGAGCATTCGTAATGTTATACAACATTATTAAAACTGTAAAATCTGGTACTGGAGTTACTGATGAATTAGCAGAAGCACCAGCATTAACTAAAGTTTCTAAGCACAGAACTTCAAATGAAGGATGGCACACTTGGTTAGAAAGAAGACCTGTAAAATTAACTATTTATGCTACTGTAGCTATTTTAATTGGAGGGATTGTACAAATTATACCAACATTATTAGTAAAATCTAATATTCCAACAATAACAAGTGTACAACCATATACACCGTTAGAATTAGAAGGTAGAGATATTTATATCCGTGAAGGATGTGTTGGATGTCACTCACAAATGGTACGTCCATTCAGATCAGAAGTAGAGCGTTACGGAGAGTTTGCCAAGGCAGGAGAGTTTGTATATGATCATCCATTCTTATGGGGTTCTAAACGTACAGGTCCAGATTTATTAAGAGTTGGAGGTAAGTATAACGATAGTTGGCACTTAAACCACATGTACGATCCACAAAGTACATCACCAGGATCTATCATGCCAGCATACCAATGGTTAGTAAGAGATGAGTTAGATAAGAGTGATACTGAAAGAAAAATGAAAGCAATGGTAAGTTTAGGAGTTCCATATACTGATGAAGATATTGCCAATGCACAAGCAAGTATGGATGCTCAAGGAGCGAAAATTCAAGAGAATTTATACGCAGACCCTGATTTCAAAGCAAACTATGAAGCAGATAAGAAGTATGCTCAAGAAAACGGACAGACTTTCATTGAAATGAAAGATAGAGAAATCGTAGCCTTAATCGCTTATTTACAAAGATTAGGTACCGATATAAAAGTAAAAGATGTTGAAGATCAATTAAGCGCTAAAAACTAGAAATTATGTTAAAGTTTGTAAAAAACCATATGGAAACAATTGCAGGTATTGAAATATACCCAATTATTTCACTAACCATATTCTTTACATTTTTCGTAGTGTTATTTTGGTGGGTATTTACAGCCAAGAAAGAATATATAAGTAGTGTAAGCGAATTACCTTTAGATAATTAGTAAAATTAAACAAGATGAAAAAATATTTTCAATCTATAGTATATATCATTTTTGTTGCAGTAACCTTTTTTGCTATTGCTACTGCAATTAAATCATACCAAAATCCATTTAGTCTGTATGAACATCCATTAGTTTGGATAGCAATTGTAGGACTTATAACTGTTGTAGTTTTAAAAGAAGCTTTAAACATTGTAGCGCAACAAAGAGCAGAGCAACTTCAAATGGAAAAGGACGGAGTTAAACCAGAAGAAGTTGATAACTGGGCTTGGGCTAAAAAACTTATTAGTAAGTGGACAGAAGCTAAGGCAATTGAGCAAGAAGATGAAATTATTCTTGATCATAACTATGATGGAATAAAAGAGTTAGATAATAACTTACCACCATGGTGGTTGTATATGTTCTATGCAACAATCATTTTTGCAGCGGTGTACTTAGTAAGATATCATGTATTAGGTGCAGATAACCAAGAGATGGAATATGCGCAAGCAGTTGCTGAAGCTAAAAGAGAATTAGCAGCGTTTAAATCGATTGGCTACCGTTTTAACCGATGCTGGAGATTTAAGTAGAGGTAAAGCAGTATATAATCTAAACTGTGCAGCATGTCACGTTGCTGATGGTGGTGGTGGTATCGGACCAAACTTAACCGATGAATACTGGATTTTAGGTGGTGGTATGAAAAATATTTTCAACACTATTGCTAATGGAGGTAGAGACGGTAAAGGTATGGTAGCTTGGAATAAAACATTAAAACCTGCTGATATTCAAAAAGTGGCAAGTTATATTATATCTATGCAAGGAACCACTCCTGCAAAGCCAAAACCACCACAAGGAGAATTATATAAAGAAGAAGGAGTAGCTCCTGCTGTAGCTAAACCTGATGAACAACCAAAAGACAGCATTCAATAAATAATTAGTTACAAATTAGTTTTTAATAGTTGATTATGGAAACACCCAAAAACGAACAATTTAGAGATAGTATAGGCACTATAAATGAAGAAGGTAAAAGGGCTTGGGTGTTTCCAAAAAAACCTAGCGGTAGGTTTTATAAATATAGGAGTTACGTAAGTTATTTTTTATTAGCATTTTTACTATCAGCTCCTTTTATAAAAATAAACGGAAACCAATTTTTACTATTTAATGTTCTAGAACGTAAGTTTAACATTTTTGGTTTCCCTTTTTGGCCACAAGATTTCCATTTAATGGTAATTTCAATGATAATAGGAGTGGTGTTTATCATTCTGTTTACCGTTGTTTTTGGTCGAATTTTCTGTGGATGGATTTGTCCGCAGACCATTTTCTTAGAAATGGTGTTCAGGAAAATAGAATATTTAATTGAAGGAGATAGAGGAAAACAAATACGTTTAGCTAAACAACCTTGGAATGCAGAAAAAATTAGAAAGAGAGTTTTAAAATGGATTATATTTTTTATCATCTCTTTTATTATAGCCAATGTATTCTTAGCCTATTTAATAGGAAGCGATAAATTAATAAGTTACATAACAAGTAACCCGTTAGATAATATTAGTACCTTAATTTCACTATTAATATTTACAGGAGTATTCTATTTTATATTCGCTTGGTTTAGAGAGCAAGTATGTATTATCGCTTGTCCTTATGGTAGATTACAAGGAGTACTGTTAGATAATAAAACGATAAATGTTGCTTACGACCACGTAAGAGGTGAAGGAAAAACAGGAAGAGGAAAGTTCAATAAAAAAGAAGACAGAGCAGCATCAGGAAAAGGAGATTGTATCGATTGTTTTCAATGTGTACATGTATGTCCTACAGGAATTGATATTCGTAACGGAACACAATTAGAGTGTGTAAACTGTACAGCCTGTATCGATGAGTGTGATCACATGATGGAAAAGGTAGGCTTACCTAAAGGATTGATTCGCTACGCAAGTGAAGAAAACATTGTAACAAAAGCACCTTTTAAGTTTACAGCAAGAATGAAAGGATACTCAGCAGTATTATTCATTTTAGTCGGAATTTTAGTTGGAATGCTGTTTTTAAGAAATGATGTTGAAGCTACAATTTTACGTTTACCAGGACAATTGTATCAACATAAAGAAAACGGAATCATCAGCAATATTTACACTTTTAAAGTTGTAAATAAAACAACAAAAGAAATTGATGATGTTAGTTATAAACTGTTATCTCATAAAGGAAAAATAGAAACGGTAACACATCAAAGTTTTGAAGTTCCTAAGCAAGGATTGGCAGAAGGTACGTTGTTTATAGAGCTACATCAATCAGAAATGAAAGATGAAAAAGAAAAACTAAAAATTGGAGTATATAGTGGTGATAAACTTATTGAAACAACTACTACCAACTTTTTAGGACCAAGAAGTTATAGATAAATTGGTCGAAAATAAATAGAATTAATGCTAAAAGCCAAAAGCTAATAGCAAAAAAATAAAATAAAATGAAACTAAACTGGGGCACGGGTATAGTAATAGCAATTGTAGGATTTATAGGGTTTATCATGTATTTCGTAGTAACGATGAGTACAGGTAAAAACTTTAATCACGATTTAGTAACAGAAAAGTACTATCAACAAGAGTTGGAAGTTCAAAATCAAATTAATGCTACTAAAAATGCAAAAGCGCTAAAAGAAAATATTAAAATAGAAAGAGTAACTGAAGGAATTAAAGTCCATTTTCCAACGGACTTTAACCCTAAAGATATAAAAGGAAAAGTGTTCCTATACAGACCATCTGATAAACAATTGGATTTCGAAATGCCTATTTCGCTTTCCGAAACATATTTGCTCGTGCCTGAGAACCGTTTGTTGGGTGGTCGTTGGAACATAACCGTTTCCTGGAACTACAAAAGTAAAGATTATTTATTTCAGAAAGAATTAGTTTACTAATGTTTCTTTCAGCAATTATTTTTGGGCTATTAGGAAGTTTTCACTGTATAGGAATGTGCGGACCTATAGCCTTTATGTTGCCAGTTGATAGAACAAACAAAGTAAAACAGTTCTTTCAAATAACAAGCTACCATTTAGGGCGCCTATTTACCTACAGTTTAATAGGTTTGTTGTTTGGGTTATTAGGAAAAGGATTTTACTTTTTCGGATTTCAACAACAACTTTCAATCATCGTAGGTGTTTTAATGATTCTAGTAATCTTATTACCTAAAACTTTTCAAAAGTATAATTTTTCAACACCTATTAATAAATTGGTAATGAAAGTAAAGTCTTCTTTAGGAAAAGAGCTAAAGAAAAATGGAAATGACACTTTTTTTACCATAGGTTTTTTAAACGGATTGCTTCCTTGCGGATTGGTATATATGGCTGTTTTTGGAGCGTTAACTACTAATAACATGTTATCAGGTAGCTTATACATGTTTCTTTTTGGCTTGGGAACCGTTCCTTTAATGACAGCGGTGGTGTATGTAGGTAATTTTGCTAATGGTTTGGTAAGAAAAAGAATTCAACAAGCCATACCTTATGTGGTTGTTTTTATAGGAATCTTGTTCGTATTGAGAGGGTTAGGTTTAGGAATTCCTTATGTATCTCCATTACCAGTTACTGAATTACATAATTCGGTAGAAGGTTGTCATTAAGAGCTTTACTGATAAAAATCATGGTTTAAATGAGAAAGTTTAGGTAACTTTATAAAGTGTATTAAACTTTAAAACTAAAAGAACCATGAAAAAAATAATTGTTCCTGTTGATTTCTCTGAATATTCTGAAAAAGCGTTACAAACTGCGGTGTTTTTTGCAAAAGAAACCAAGGCAGAAATCGTAGTTGTGCACATGTTAGAGCTTTCAAATGCTGTACTTAGTCAGTCAGAAAGTTACATACAGCAAGAAATGTTGTTCTATTTAGAGTTAACAGAGAAAAAACTCGCTGAGTTTTTAAAAAAGGATTACCTATCTGGTGTGAAAATAACACCAATTATCAAGCATTTTAAAATCTTTAGCGAAATAGATCTTTTAGCTAGAGAAGAAAAAGCAGATTTGATCATAATGGGATCTAAAGGAGTTAGCGGATTAAAAGAAATGTTTATAGGTTCTAACACCGAAAAAGTAATTCGTTATGCTCATATTCCTGTGCTAGTAATTAAAGAAAAACCAATAACCGAAAAGATAGAAAAGGTGCTGTTTGCTTGTGATTTTTCTGACGATGATATACAACCTTACATGCAGGCTAAAACTTTCTTTAACGGTCTTAAAACAGAGGTGGAATTAATATATGTAAGTACTCCTACATCTAAGTTTAAAAGCACAAAAGAGCTAGAAGAAAGAATGGAGCGATTTTTTAAACAAACCAACGAAAGTGTTGAGGAAGGAATGAAAAAAGTGAAAATTGTTTCAGATTATTCAGTAGAAAGAGGTGTGTTTTATTATGCTGATAAAATAGATGTTGATGTGTTAGTTGTAGCAACACATGGAAGAAAAGGTGTAGCTCACTTTTTTGAAGGAAGTATTTCTGAAGACATTGCAAATCACAGTAAATTACCAGTAATGTCTTTTAAGATATAAGGATGTAAATAGAAATTAAAAAGC
>NZ_JAPEHZ010000060.1 GCF_028823685.1 Tenacibaculum sp. L6
TTTATTTCTTTCGTATTGAATTTGAGCATTGTTCAACTGAATTTGCACAGAATTAATTCGCCCTTTTGCACTTTGTAACGATTGCTCGTTAGGTACCACTCTTACCGTTGCTAACAAATCTCCTGCTTTTACAATGGCTCCTTCTTCAACCACAATCTTATCTATAATTCCTGCTATTTGAGGTTTGATTTCAACTTCTTCTAAAGGAACAACTTTTCCTGTGGCTACTGCTTTTTTTACAATAGTTGTTTTAAATGGTTTTTCCGTTTCGTAAGTAACCACACTTTTTTGATTTTTCTTTCCTAACCAAATTAGGATGACTACAAATAATAGTGCTACGATTCCTAAAATAATTTTTGCTCTTTTGCTCATGATTAATTGATTATTTCTTTTTTTTATTCTTCTCTTAATGCTTCGATTGGTTTTACTACTGTTGCCATGTATGCAGGTATTAATCCTATTAGTGTTCCTAAAAGAACTAATATGAAAAATGCCAACATTACTATGGGTATATTTACGGTTGGATTTACTAATGTTGGATCATCTCCACTACCTACCGTAAAATCTAATAGGAATAGTACAAGTCCTCCAAAAATAATTCCTAACATTCCTGCCACAGTGGTTAAAAACACTGACTCTAATACTATTTGTCTTTTAATACTTATTGGAGTTGCTCCTAAAGCTCTTCGTATTCCGATTTCTTTAGTACGCTCTTTTACGGTGATTAATAAGATGTTACCAATCGCAAAAACTCCCGCTATTAAGGTTGCAATTCCTACAAACCAGGTTAAAAACTGCATTCCTGTTAAAAAGCCCATTAACTTATCTATCTGATCACCTAAATTCACACTACCAAAAGCTCGTTTATCTTCTGGATGTACTTTGTGCAGGCTTTTTAATGTTAATAAGATATCTTTTTCCATTTGTTTGATATCTACTCCTTCATTAGCTGTAATCATCATCCAATCTACTTTATTGGATGTGTTGTATACTTTTTGAAAAGTTGTAAACGGAATATAAGCGGTATCTCCATCAATATCTATGGTGTTGGAAGGTTTATATACCCCTACAACCTTATAATTTACGTTGCTAATTTTAACATATTGCCCTACAGGCATTTCTTTCTTATCAAACAGTTGTTTGTACATATCTTCAGATATTACACAAACCTTGGAGTTATTCTTTATATCATTTTGATTAAGAAAACGTCCATACATAAGATCTTTCTTCTGTACGCGATCTAACACCGGATAATCTCCACTCACCTGAAAATCTCCCGTTTTAAAATCCTTAACAATAGTCCCGCTTGTTTGATTTCTAGGAGCTAATAACTTTATTTCTTTAGCATATTCTTTTTCAAGAACTTCTATATCTTTAAATGTTAAGCTAAATCTTCTTCCTTTTTGAAAGCCTTTAAAAGGCATATCGGTTCTCTGCGTCCACACAAAAACACTGTTGGTAGCAAAGTCTCCAAATATTCTTTTAAAGTTATTTTCCATACCACGCGCAGCGCCTAATAATACTACTAAAATGAAGATTCCCCATAGTACCCCTACAATGGTAATACCCGTTCTTAATTTATTTTTACGAATACTTCCGTAAATTTCTTGCCAAGTGTCTGAATCAAATAAAAACTTCATAATTAATCTGCTCTTAATGCTACAATTGGTTTAATTTGTGCTGCCTTTTTTGCGGGTAAGTATCCTGCAATTAATCCTGATAAAATCAAAATAATAGTAGCTCCTATTACAATTCCCGGACTTACACTTGGATCTTTGATGAAGTATTTTTCAAGACTATCACCTATAGCGCTTAATATATAAGTTCCTAAACTTAAACCTAAGTATCCTGCAATGGTTGTAATTAAGATTGATTCTTGAATTACCATACCAATTATTGAAGATGGTTTTGCTCCTAATGCTTTACGGATTCCAAACTCTTTAGTACGTTCTTTAACCACAAAAATCATGATGTTACTAATTCCTATAATTCCCGCGATTAAAGTTCCAGATCCCACAAAAATTACGATGAAATACAAGGCAAACATAAACTGGTTAATTCCTTTGTTTGCTTCTGCCATGTTTCTAACCGATAAAGCACTTTGATCATCTGGGTGAATATCTAACTTTTTACGTAAATCTCTTTCTAGCCTATTACCAAACGTAATTGCTTGGTCAAGATTTAATTTTGGATCATATCCTATATTTATTTGATTGATATAATCATTGTTACCATATAATTTTTGAGCAGTAGTAACTGGCATGTAGGTTAAACGCTCTTCATTATCTCCTCCTTCATCAGAAAAAATACCGATTACTTTATATGAAATCCCATCAACATTCACTCTTTTTCCTAAAGCTGGTTTTTCTCCAAATAAATCTTGTTTAACAAGACGACCTATAACAATAACCTTTGCATTATTTTTTAAATCTAACTCGTTAATATATCTTCCTTCATCAATAATTGTTTTCTCTAAAAACTGATGATCTGGATGAACTGCTCGTAACTGATAATTATTTTGATTGTTTTTGTACGTTATGTTTACGCTCTTAAATATTCGTGCAGTTAAATGTTGAATTTTATCTTCATACTCCTCTTTAACATAATCAAAATCTTTGTTCTTTAGCTGTATTCTTCTTCCTGTTTGTAAGCCTTTATACGGTTTTGAAGTTTTCCATACTCTTACAAACATCGCATTGGTTGCATCATCAGCAAAAGCAGTTTTAAACTGATTCTGTAATCCTGATACAATTCCGAATAATAAGGTAAAAAGTAAAATGGCAAAAGCGACAGTAAATCCTGATAAAACAGAACGTAGCTTGTTTTTGCTTATACTTTGAAAAATTTCTCTCCAACGATCTATATCAAACATATTATACCGCTTTAGAGTTTTTTGCTTTGGTTGCCATTTCTGTTAATTCATCACTAATAATAACTCCATCTTTTAAACGAACAATTCTATTAGTTTGCGCAGCTACTTCTTCTTCGTGAGTAATTACAAAAACGGTCATTCCTTCATTGTTAATCTCTGTTAACAAATCCATTACAGAATCTGTTGTTGCAGAATCTAATGCTCCTGTTGGTTCATCAGCTAATACAACTTTAGGTTTTGTTGCCAATGCTCTAGCAATAGCTACACGCTGCTTTTGACCTCCAGAAAGTTCATTTGGTAAATGATTTGCCCAGTCTTTTAATCCAACTTTTTCTAGATATTCCATAGCTATTTCTAAGCGTTCTTTTCTTCCTATACCTTTATAATATAATGGTAAAGCAACATTTTCTAAAGCGGTTTTATAGGATATTAGGTTAAATGATTGAAAAACAAAACCTAAAAATTTATTACGCAATACTGCGGCTTTCTTTTCATTTAAGTTTTCAATTAACTGTCCGTTTAAGTAGTATTTTCCTTCATCATGCGTATCTAACAAACCTACGATATTTAATAAGGTAGACTTACCAGAACCTGAAGATCCCATAATAGATACAAATTCTCCTTCTTTTATGTGTAAATTCAATCCCTTTAAAACATGAAGTGAGTCTTTTCCTATAGGATAGGATTTGTGAAGATTTTCTATTCGAATCATAGTTTTAGTTAATTTTTAAATAAAAGTACATAGTGATTTACATAATTGCTTCTAAATTATTGTTAAATCGCTATTTACTTTCTTACAAGACGCTTACTTTTGAATAATGTTACAATATAATCTTTTATTTTTTCACAAAAACTTATAAATGAACAATATACCTAGCAATAAAAAAGTAATATTATTTGATGGTGTGTGTAATTTATGCAACGATAGTGTGCTAAAAGTTATAAAATATGATATCAAAAATCAGTTTGTATTTACTTCTCTTCAATCTGACATAGGAAAAGAAATTACTGAATACTTAGGGGTTGATACTTCTAAAGTTGATTCTATTATTTTATATGAACCCTCTGTTTCTTATTATATAAAATCATCAGCCGCTTTAAAAATTATGAATGATTTTGGCGGAATTTGGAAATTAACACAAGTTTTTGGAATTCTTCCTGAAGGTCTTAGAAATGTTGTATACGATTACATAGCTAAAAATCGCTACAAATGGTTTGGGAAAAAAGAAGCTTGTATGATTCCTTCTAAAGAAATCCAAGAAAAGTTTTTATAAAAAATAAGCTCACCAATTTGGCGAGCTTATACATAGCAATATTTCCCTTTTTCGAGGACGACTTAATTAAAATAAATTTTTGAAGCTCCTAAGGCTACTTCTTTAGTATCTTTTTTAGCTTTTGCTGATAAATCGTAAATATTTAATTTACTATTACCTAAAAAGTTAGCGTCTAATACAAAAATTTCGTTATTTCTTACCCCTAAGCCATAAAGGTACCCTGCATCTGTAATGAACAATTCAGATGCTGGTAAAGTAGTAGCATTCACATCTGTTTTATAAATGGTATTCCCTAAATTGTAATAAATATCATTACCCTCTAAAACCATTTGAGAAGGGTGCTCTCCTTCATTGAATACTAATTCTGAGACAACTTCATTACTAGCTGTGCTTATAAAAGAAATAGCCGCTAATGTATTTTCTATTACATTCCAGTTTTCATCATAAATAGTATTTCCTTGAGATAAAACTACTAAATTACCTAAACTATCTAAATACAATTCATCCGGATTGTCTTTAACTGTTATTTCTTTTACTACTGATTTTGTAGCGATATCAATTACAACTACTTTGTTGTTAGATCCGAATGCTCCTAAGTGAGAAACATATAATTTCCCGTCTTTAGCAATAATTCTTTCTGGTCCTAAAGCTACTTCTACTTTTTCTTCTATTACTAAAGAGTTTAAATCTACAATTGCAACAAAATCATCGTTATCGTTATCTGTAGCTCCCCAGTTAGTTACATAACCTTTATTACCTACTACTGTCATATACCTTGGTTTTGATAAACCTGTTGTAATAGTTCCTTCCTTTTCAAAAGTATTTTTATCTACTACTGTCACTGTATTTTGGTTATCAGCTACAATGTAAGCTCTATCACTGTCAAATGCTATAGACTGAACATACTCTCCAAACTCAGCATTATTTACTTTTTTATAAATTGTATTTTCTACAACTGATAAATCGTTAGATACAAAAGTAACAGACCCTGAAACAGATTCAGTACCTTCACCACTTATCAAAATTCCGTTTCCATAATCTATTTTAGGAGAACTAGGTGCTTCATCATCACTACATGATGTAAAAAGGATTCCTCCTAAAAACAATACTCCTAATAATTTAGTTATTTTCATTTGTTAAAATTTATAATTGATGTTTATGTTAAAATTTCTTTGTGGCATAGGCCTCCTAGGCATAACCATATATTCTTCTCCTAATACATTGTTTACCTTAACTCCTAATAGTAATTGTTTTTTATGGTTTTGAAAGATTTTATACTCTGCTCCTACATTAACTATAAAAAAGCTAGGAACAATAAAATCATTAGAATTGTCCTCTGTAGTATACACAGTTCCATTAAAAAGTGACTGAGCAAACAAATTCACTTTTTTATAGTTTACCGATAAGTTATTATTCAACAAATGTTTAGGCACAAAAGTTAAATACTTGTCTGTCTCGCTGTCTTTCGCTAAAACATAAGAGTAATTAGAGCTTGCATTAAATTTATATTCTCCTATTTGAACTTTATAACTCAAACTAGCTTCTATACCTTTGTTCTGAGTTTCATTTAAATTGATTGGAGTCCAAACTCCTGGTCTGTTTGGATCGCCAGAAGGAGTCCATACAATTTTATCTTCTGTATTAATCATATAAGCTCCAACATCAAAGTTTAAACCTTTGTTTGAGTAGCCTAACCCTACCTCTCCTTGAATAGAGGTTTCTGGGATTAAATTTTCATTTCCTTGCCCTGGCCAAAACAAGTCGTTATATGTTGGTACTCTATAATTTTTCGATCCGTTAACTCTTACATACCATTTCGAAATAGGCGTTACTTTTATACCAGCAGCATAAACAAACGGAACCTTATAATCAGAATTAAAATCCTTTCTTAACTTAACATTTAAGGAAATATTTTTATGTACATCTTGAGTATAAACAAGATACTGAGAAAACTGTTCTCTATTTTTCTCTTTAATTACATCTGTACTGCCAAAAGCAGATTCATACTCTGAAAAAGACGAAATCTTTGCTTTAATTCTAGGAAGTTTATAGTTCAGGTTGTACGACGCTATTACTCTTCTCGATTTTCCATAATTAAAATTATCAGAAAACTTATTAGATAAATATTGATACTTCTGTGTTAAATATGCTAGCTTTACTTCATGTCCTATCCTACCCTTTTCAAAACCATACACCAATAAGTTTCTTTGATTAGAGTCTATATATTTTTCTCTTGCTGAAGTTGGATTAGGTAATGTTCCTGAGAAATGACGCTCACCAGAAAAACTTGTACTATAAAATTTTAATTCAGATTTATTATTGAATTTATAACCGAAACCTAAGTTAATTCCATAGTTTTCATAAGCTCCATTGGTATTTCTATACTCAGAATCAAATAATTTAAAATCATTTTCTGAAGAATTTCTAGAAACTCCCACCCCTATGCTATACTTTGAATTGGAGATTTTTGACTTAAAAAGAGAATTGAATGTATTATAACTTCCTCCTGTTAGTACAAATTGATTTTTCACATTAAAATCTTCTGTATAATTTAAAACATCATTTAAATGCACCGTTCCTCCTATTGCTCCTGAACCATATTCTATACTTCCTCCTCCTTTTCTTACATCAATCGCGTCATTTAGGCTTACTGTTAAAGAATTAAATCCTGTTTGACCATTATTTATAGAATTTATATTGATTCCATTCCATACAACAGCTGTATTAGAAGCACTTGTACCTCTGAAACTCACAGAACTTGTACCTCCTTTTCCGTACTCCTTTAAATAAATTGATGAATTGTATCTTATTAAATCAGTAAAAGACTCAATATTTCGTGTCAACACAGAATCTGAAAGACTAACCACATGCTGACCTATGGAGTTTTCTTTTAATTTTTTTGTAGCATTGATGATAACTTCATCTAACCGATAAGAAATTGTATCATTTTGTCCTACCAGAACAACCACATAAAAAAAAGAAAAAAATGTAAATACTTTTTTAGCCATATTCTACCAAACTTTTATCCCGAAAGTTTTAATTAAATTATAATAATTGGCAGGTCTCCTGGCTTGCGTCTTGCAACATACCTTCCCATTTAAAAAACAGTGGTTTGAGTATTTGTTACAAGCTTAATAGCTTACAGTTGCGGGAACAGCTTCGGTTTTACACCGAATTCCCTTTTAATTTTCTTTAATAGATAATTAAAGAAAAACCAAAAATCACGGCAAATGTATAGTATTCTTATAAATTAGCAACCATCAAATCATGATAATTTGCGAATTTTGTTTGTAAGTTTTCTGGAAGGGTATAATACGCTGGATGAATCATTTTTGCCAAACATTCAATTCCTTCCACCAAAGTACCAGCAGAAGATTGTGTAAACATGGCAAAGTCGGCAATATACACTTGTTTATTTTTTACCGCTCTCAAAGAGGTCCACTCTTCTCTTTCTTCTAAAAATTTCATATCTTCAAGAGTTCTATCAATTCCGTATCCGCAAGGAGCGATAATCAATACCTCTGGATCGTATTTTACAATTTTATCCCAAGAAATTACAATACTATCTCCTGATGGATGAGATAATAAATCGATTCCACCTGCATACCCTATTTGATGAGGAATCCAGTGTCCACAGTTGAACAACGGATCAATCCACTCTAATAACATTACACTTTTCGATTGGATTCTATGTTCACGTTGCACATCTACAATATCATAAATACGCTTTTTCAATCCACTCACATAAGCCTCTCCTATTGCTTCCTGCTTCATAGCTTTTGCAATGGTTAACGCATTATCAAAAACATCTTCTAAAGAGTTCGGAGTAATAGAAATTAATTCAGGAACCTTTGGTAGTTTGTAAGCTGATTTTGCCACAGATTCTGTATCTATCTGACAAACATCACATACATCTTGTGTAAAAACAATATCTGGAGCAATACTTTCTAAAACAGGTTCATCTACATAATACAACGTCTTTCCTTCTGCCTTAGTTTTAGAAAAAATAGCCGTTATTTCTTTACTCGTTAGCACTTTTCCTTCTAACTTATATCGAACAGCTACTTCTTTTTCTTGTAAAGCTACTTCTGGACACTCAAAAGTAATTCCGTTTAAATAATCTTGTAACCCCATGTCATAAATCATTTGAGTTACTGCTGGCATAAAAGAAGATACTGTCATAATTCGTGGTTTTAGTTCAGCAAAAATAAACAGTTCTCTATTTTAATTTGTTTTTTATTAAAAATCTTTCCAATCTTTGTGTCAACATAAAATGCTATTTCATGATATATTATATCTCAGGAGGTGAACGCTCAGGTAAAAGTAGCTATGCTCAAAAGCTAGCCGAATCTTTATCTGACACCCCTATTTACCTAGCCACTTCTCGTATTTGGGATGAAGATTTCAAGCAACGAGTTGACAGACATATTTCTGATAGAGATGAACGCTGGACCACTGTTGAAGAGGAAAAATGGTTGAGTAAAGTGATTTCTGAAAAACAAACTGTCGTTGTTGATTGTGTTACACTATGGTTAACGAACTTCTTTGTAGACACAAAATATGATATTGAAAAAACATTAGAAATTGTCAAAGAAGAAATCAATAAATTGGTTGAAATAGACGCCAATATTATCATCATTTCTAATGAAATTGGTATGGGATTACATGCCGACTCCGAATCTGGAAGAAAATTTACACAACTACAAGGCTGGACGAATCAACACATAGCAAAATTGGCTGACAAAGCTACTTTTATGGTATCTGGACTTCCTTTAACTTTAAAATAAAACATGACAACAACTATAACTCCCTTATCAAAAGATTTACTGAGCGAACTTCAAGAAGAAATCAATTTCAAAACCAAACCTATTGGTGCTTTAGGCGGTTTAGAAAAAATTGCTTTACAAATTGGTTTAATTCAAAATACAACTACACCTGTACTATCAAAACCTACTATTATGGTTTTTGCAGGGGATCATGGAATTGCGACCACAGGAAAAGTGAGTCCGTATCCTCAAGAAGTTACACAACAAATGGTGTTTAACTTTTTGCAAGGAGGTGCCGCCATCAATGTGTTTTGTAAACAAAATAACATTCTTTTAAACATTGTAGATGCTGGTGTAAATACTGATTTTGAAGCACATCCTCAACTTACCGATGCTAAAGTAGCTAAAGGGACTCAAGATTATAGTACTACTAAAGCCATGACACTAGAACACTGTCAAGAAGCTCTGGAAAAAGGAAGAAAATTGGTAAGAAAAGTATATAGTGAAGGTTCCAATATTATTGGTTTTGGCGAAATGGGAATTAGCAACACTTCATCTGGAGCTTTATTAATGAGTTATTTTACCAATACACCTATTGAAAAATGTGTTGGTAGAGGTACTGGAGTTGATGATAAAGGACTACAAACAAAAATCGACACATTATGTGAAGTTTATAAGTTACACGCCGATTCTATTTCAACACCTATGGAAGCGTTGACTGCTTTTGGCGGATTTGAAATTGTAATGATGTGTGGTGCTATGTTAGAAGCCGCTTCTTTAAAAATGACCTTACTTATTGATGGTTTTATTGTTACTGCTGCCCTATTAGCAGCTCATGAAATGGAATCTGATATTTTAGAGTATTGTATTTTCTGTCATAATTCAGGAGAGCAAGGTCATCAAAAAATGTTAGAATTTTTAAACGCTGAACCACTTTTAAATTTAGGCTTACGCTTAGGTGAAGGTACAGGTTGTGCAGTTGCATTTCCTATTATTCAATCGAGTGTAAACTTTTTAAACGAAATGGCCACTTTTAAAAGTGCCAATGTTAGCGAAGCCTAGTTATGATAAAAAGACAAATCCATTATTTTTTAACTGCTGTATTGTTTTTTACACGAATTCCGTGTCCTAAATGGGTAAATCATTCGCCTGAAATACTCAACAAAAGCAGTCGTTATTTTTCTTTAGTAGGAATTGTAGTCGGAAGCATTGCGGCACTAACTTATTTCGCTTCTTCTTATGTTTTTCCTACGGATATTGCGATTGTAATTAGTATGATTAGTTCTATTTGGATTACAGGAGCTTTTCATGAAGATGGATTTGCCGATGTATGTGATGGTTTTGGTGGCGGATGGACCAAAGAAAAGATTTTAACTATTATGAAAGATTCCAGACTCGGAACTTTCGGAGTGAGTGGTTTGGTCTTTATCCTAGCTATTAAGTTTTTAGCTTTGTATCATTTGCAAAATCTATCCGTTAATTTAATTCCAGTAATTATTTCAGGACATAGTATTAGCCGATTTATCGCTACGGTTTTATTATACACACATGACTATGTAAGAGATATTGATAGTTCTAAAATAAAACCAACCACCAAACAGATGAGTGGTAAATCGCTACTCATATCAGGTATTTTCGGAATAGTTCCCTTATTTTTCTTTCAAAAACCAATGGTATTTTTAGTATTACTTCCCTTATTACTCACCTATTTGTACATGGGGCACTTTTTTAAAAAATGGATTGGTGGTCAAACAGGAGATTGCGCGGGTGCTTTGCAACAAGTAGCTGAAATTGTTTTTTATCTAAGCCTACTCGCCTTATGGAAGTTATTTTAGTACGACATACAACTCCAAATATCGCCAAAGGTATATGCTATGGTCAAGCAAATATAGGGGTTACCACTACTTTTGAAGAAGAAGTGAGCGATATTCTAAAAAAAGTTCCTGTTAACGATGCTGATGTAACGTATTATAGCAGTCCCTTACAACGTTGTAAGCTTTTAGCTGAAAAACTTTCAGCTAACGTAATTTTTGACAACCGATTAAAAGAACTTGATTTTGGGGATTGGGAGCTCCAAAAATGGAATGATATTGATAAAAAAGAACTCGATATTTGGATGAACAATTTTGTAAAAACTCCTGCTAAAAACGGAGAATCTTATATCGATTTACACAACAGAACTACCAATTTTTTAACCGAATTAACAACCAAAAACCATCAAAAAGTTGTGCTTGTTACCCATGCGGGAGTTATGAGAAGTCTTTGGGCTTATATGAATGAAATTCCGTTGGAAAAATCATTTGAATTAAAACTAAATTACGGAGATACATTAACTCTCCATCTGTAAAAACAAATTACTATGAAACGTTATTTATTTATTCTTTCCTTATTTGTGTTCTTTACACAATGTAAACAAGAAACTAAAAAAACTACTGAAAAGAAACCTGCTAAAAGCACTGTGAAATACGCTAAGGGGTTTGATATTATTTCAGAAAACGGAGTAAAAAAATTAGTCATAAAAAAGGCTTTTCAAAGCTCACACGACTTATATTCTTATACGCTTACCGATAAAACCGACCTTTCTAAAAATGAAATTAAAGTTCCTGTAGAAAAAATGGTGGTTACCAGTACTACACATGTTCCGATGTTGGAACTTTTGAATGCTGAAAATACTATTGTTGGTTTTCCGCACACCAAATATGTTTCTTCAAAAAGAACAAGAAAAAGAATTGACGAAGGTAAGATTGTTGAATTAGGTTTGGAGCAAGATATGAATACCGAAAAACTAATCGATTTAGAGCCTGAGTTAGTTATTGGTTTTGCTTTGCATCCAAACACAAAGTTGTACCAAAACATCAAAAAAACGGGAGTTCCTGTGATTTTTAATGGTGATTGGCTAGAAGAAACGCCTTTAGGAAGAGCAGAATGGATTAAGTTTTTTGGGGCTTTATACGGAAAAGAAAAGGAAGCAGACAGTATTTTTACCAACATAGAAACAGAGTACTTAAAGGCAAAAAAAATCGCTAAAAACAGTGATAAACAACCTACGGTTTTATCTGGAAGCATGTTTAAAGATGTTTGGAATGTTCCTGCAGGTGAAAGTTTTATTGCTACCTTTTTTAACGATGCAAACCTTAATTACTTATGGAAACAAAC
Organism: Tenacibaculum sp. L6; assembly: GCF_028823685.1. GTDB lineage: Bacteria > Bacteroidota > Bacteroidia > Flavobacteriales > Flavobacteriaceae > Polaribacter. The sequence continues at coordinate 12,069 of NZ_JAPEHZ010000060.1, forward strand.
TAGTGGAACGGGTAGCTTACAACTTAATTTTGAAAGTGTATTAGAAAAAGGACAACACGCCGATTTTTGGTTTAACTGTGGTTTGTATGCTACCAAAGAACAGTTAACTACTGCAAACATCCATTACAAAGAGTTTGATGCATTTAACAATAATAAGATATTTTCTATCGGGCATAACAAAGGAGAAACAGGTGGTTTAATTTACTTTGAACTCTCTCCTATACGACCAGACTTAGTGCTAAAAGATTTGATAAAAATTACACACCCTAATTTGTTACCAGAATACGAATTGACTTTTTATAAGGAAGTGGAGTAAGTTAAAATGGTTCTTAACATTTAAACTATTAACTTAGGTTTTATTATACAGTAAGTTATTACTATATTTTTTTAAAAGCATTATACCAAAATTAAGAAACATTTGAATTGAAAGAAAAACTTCAGAAAAATATTGAAAAAGAAATTGAAAGAATTGATGATTTCCTTCTATCAGAAACCTTTTTTATTGAGCACAAGGAAAAGTTTCCTTTAAACAATGGTAAAATTATTCTAACAAAAGTTCAAGAAAAAAACAATGTTGATTTTGATTTAATATTAAAAACGTCACAAAACCCAAGTGAAGTTACATTTAAAAAGTTGGGTTTTAATGAAGATTTCAAACTCATTTCAGATAAAAACATATTTCTGATTCCAGCGCAAAGTGCTAATAAATTAGTTGGGAAAAGTTTTGTTCCAACCAATAATTTAAAAGGTGAGTTTGGAACAATATATTCTGATAAATTTCCAATAAAATCAAATTCTATATTTCGCTCAATACTTAATATTGGAAAGG
>NZ_JAPEHZ010000061.1 GCF_028823685.1 Tenacibaculum sp. L6
GCGCTTTTTTTATGCGCTTATTTTACTAAATTTGTCATAACTCTATTTTTACAAAGACTTAATGAAAAACATATTTGTTATTGGTATTGCAGGAGGAACAGGAAGTGGAAAAACCACTGTGGTAAATCAAATTATCAACGAACTTCCTGCGGATGAAGTATGTGTTATCTCTCAAGATTCTTACTACAAACAAACAGACAATCTTACTTACGAAGAACGCACCAAAATAAACTTCGATCATCCAAGAGCTATTGATTTCGATTTAATGGTTCAACATTTAACTGAGTTAAAAAATGGAGATATCATTGAACAACCTGTATATTCGTTTGTAGCTCACAACAGAACTAAAGACACCATAAAAACCCACCCAAGAAAGGTTATTATTATTGAAGGAATTTTAATTTTTAATAGTGAAGATCTTCGTAACTTGTGTGACATTAAAGTTTTTGTACATGCTGACGCTGACGAACGCCTAATAAGACGTGTTCGAAGAGATATTAAAGAGCGCGGTAGAGATGTTGATGAAGTTTTAAACCGTTACCAAACCACCTTAAAACCAATGCATCAACAATTTATTGAACCTACAAAAAATTACGCTGATATTATTATACCTAACGACAGATATAATACTGTAGCCATCGATATTGTAAGAACCGTAATTAACGACCGTTTATAATGAATTTTAAATCAATTAAAAATAAACGATCCTTTAAAATCGCTACTAATATTTATGTGATTATACTTACTGTGTTTGTAGTTTGGATGCTTTTTTTTGATGAAAATTCATACCTTACCCATAGAGAGTTTAATACAGAAATTAAAGAACTAAACAGTTGGATTGAGTATCACGAAAAGAAAATTAAAAAAGACAAACAAACGATACAACAACTTCAAGACTCTCTTCAATTAGAACGTTACGCAAGAGAAAAATACTTAATGAAGAAAGAAGGAGAAGATATTTATATTATTGAATTTGATACCATAAAAAGTGATGAGTAATTATTTATTTGACGAATTTAACGGTGTTAGCCCCGCTGAATGGAAACAACAAATACAAGTAGACCTAAAAGGAGCCGACTACAACGAAACCTTATTATGGAAAACAGAAGAAGGAATTACCGTAAGACCTTTTTATACCAAAGAAGATAGAACAAACACAAAGGTTAACACCCCACAAAAAGGCTTTGCTATTTGTCAGTCAATTTTTATTGACGATGAAAAAAAAGCCAATGCTTTTGCTATCGACTCACTTCAAAGAGGTGCTTCATCAATTCATTTTTTAGCAAAAAAAGAGTTCGATTACAAAACTCTTTTAAAGGGTATTGATACAGAAAATACCACTATCTATTTTTCTTTTGACTTTTTATCTTCGGAATTCACTAAAGGACTAGCTAGTTTTATCAACTCAAGCAAAAGTTACTTTAATATAGATATTATTGGTCACTTAGCAAGTTCTGGAAATTGGTATTCAAATCTTAAAAATGACCATGCTCAATTAGAAGAAATAGTAAAAACAGCTAAAAACGCTATTTGTGTCGATGCTTCAATTTATCAAAATGCAGGAGCAACAATTACACAACAACTAGCCTATGCTTTAGCACATGCAAATGAATATCTGAATCATTTTGGGAGTACAGTCGCGAGCAATATCCATTTTAACTTCTCTGTTGGAAGCAATTACTTTTTTGAAATTGCCAAACTAAGAGCTTTTAGGATTTTATGGGATTCTTTATTGAAAGAATATAACACTGATACAACCGCTCATATTTTTGCAGAACCTAGCAAACGTAACAAAACTATATACGACTATAATGTGAACATGCTTCGTACAACTTCTGAATGCATGAGTGCCATTTTAGGAGGCGCAAATACTGTTTCAAATAGCTCATATGATAAAATATTCCACCAACCGAATGAGTTTGGAGAACGCATATCAAGAAATCAATTATTGATTCTCCAGCAAGAAAGTGAACTGGCGGAAGCTCAAAATATTGCTGATGGAGCTTATTATATTGAAACCATCACACAACAACTAGCACAAAAAGCACTAGAAATCTTTAAACAAATAGAACAAGGTGGTGGCTTTTTAAAACAATTGAAAGAAGGCGTTATTCAAAGAAAAATCAAAGAATCTGCTGATAAAGAGCAAGAATTATTCAACTCAAGAAAATTAGTTCTACTAGGTACTAATAAAATTCAGAATGAGAATGATAAAATGAAACAAGATTTAGAGGTTTCTCCATTCTTAGAAGCACGAAAAGAAAAAACTTTGATTCAGCCAATTATTCAAAAACGACTAGCCTAGCTGAAAAGCTAGAACAAGAACGTTTACAAGATGAGTAGAAAAGACATATCAAACATACAACTACCTAAAAATCAAGAACAAGAAAAAAACTCTTTTAAACACGAAGATTTTGTTGCAGGTATTGCTCCTAACTTACGCGGTCCTTACTCTACCATGTATGTTCGTAGACCCTGGACCATTCGACAGTATGCAGGTTTTTCTACCGCTGAAGAAAGTAATGCTTTTTACCGAAGAAATTTAGCTGCTGGTCAAAAAGGATTATCAGTTGCTTTCGATTTGGCGACTCACCGAGGGTACGATTCTGATCATGAACGCGTTCAAGGTGATGTTGGAAAAGCAGGAGTTGCTATTGATTCAATTGAAGATATGAAAGTCTTATTTGATCAAATCCCATTAGATAAGATGTCGGTTTCTATGACTATGAACGGAGCCGTTTTACCTATTTTAGCTTTCTATATTGTAGCTGCAGAAGAACAAGGTGTCACTCCTGAGTTATTATCAGGAACAATTCAAAACGATATTTTAAAGGAGTTCATGGTGCGTAACACCTATATTTACCCACCTACGCCTTCAATGAAAATTATTGCAGATATTTTCGAATACACTTCTGAAAATATGCCAAAATTCAATTCTATTTCAATTTCAGGATACCACATGCAAGAAGCGGGTGCTACTGCCGAAATTGAATTAGCTTACACTTTAGCTGACGGATTGGAATACATCAAAAAAGGATTAGAAGCAGGAATGGATATTGATACTTTCGCTCCTCGTTTATCTTTTTTCTGGGCTATTGGAATGAACCATTTCATGGAGATCGCCAAAATGCGAGCAGGAAGAATGTTATGGGCAAAAATGGTGAAACAGTTCAATCCTAAAAACTCAAAATCACTAGCCTTAAGAACTCACTGTCAAACTAGCGGATGGAGTTTAACAGAGCAAGATCCTTTTAATAACGTAGCCAGAACTACCATCGAGGCAATGGCTGCTGCCTTTGGAGGAACTCAGAGTTTACATACTAATGCTTTAGACGAAGCAATTGCTTTACCTACCGATTTTTCGGCACGTATTGCTCGTAACACACAAATCTATTTACAAGAGGAAACTCATATTACCAAAACTGTTGATCCTTGGGCAGGTAGCTATCATGTAGAAAAACTTACCGAAGAAATTGCTAACAAAGCTTGGGAATTAATTCAGGAAGTAGAAGAATTAGGAGGAATGACCAAAGCTATTGAAAAAGGAATTCCAAAAATGCGTATTGAAGAAGCTGCTGCCAAAAAACAAGCAAAAATTGATAGCGGTCAGGATGTAATTGTTGGCGTTAACAAGTATCAACTAGCACAAGAAGATCCTTTACATATTTTAGAAGTAGATAACGAAGCTGTTCGTCAATCACAAATCAACCGATTAAACGACTTAAAATCTAAAAGAAATCAAGCTGAAGTAGATAAAACTTTACGTGATTTAACTGAATCTGCTAAAACGGGTGAAGGAAATTTATTAGATTTAGCCGTAAAAGCTGCTCGAAACAGAGCCACTTTAGGTGAAATTTCTGACGCCCTTGAAACCATTTTCGGTCGTCATAAAGCAGTACATAAAACAATTTCAGGCGTGTATAGTAAAGAAATAAAAGATGACGAATTATTTAAAAAAGCAACCGAGTTAGCCGATAAGTTTGCTGAATTAGAAGGACGTCGTCCACGTATTATGATTGCAAAATTAGGACAAGACGGTCACGACCGAGGTGCAAAAGTAGTAGCAACAGGTTATGCTGATTTAGGTTTTGATGTAGATATAGGACCTTTATTCCAAACACCACAGGAAGCCACCAAACAAGCTATAGAAAATGATGTCCATATTTTAGGAATTTCATCGTTAGCTGCTGGACATAAAACATTAGTCCCTCAAGTTATCGCTGAACTTAAAAAATATGGACGTGAAGATATTATGGTTATTGTTGGTGGAGTTATTCCCGCACAAGATTACCAATATTTGTTCGATGCTGGCGCTGTAGGTGTTTTTGGCCCTGGAACAAAAATAGCACAAGCCGCTATAGACATGTTAACTATTTTGATTGATAGTACTGAAGAGTAATCGCTATGCAAATAAAATTCATTGATAGAAAGTCAGGTAAAATCATTACCGAAACCCCTCCTGGTGAAGGGTATTTAAAATTATTATATAACAACCCATTTGGCAAAATGGCTTTGTTACCATTGGTTAAACGTAAATTTTTATCATCATGGTATGGTAAACTCATGAACAAGCCCAACTCTATTAATAAAATAAATAGTTTTGTTAGAGAGCTTCAAATTGACATGAGCGAAGCCGAAAGACCTTCGGAAGACTATATTTCTTTTAATGATTTTTTCTATAGAAAATTAAAACCTAGTGCTCGCCCTATTGAAGAAGGCTTTGTTTCTCCTGGTGACGGAAAAATGTTAGCGTTTAAAAACATTTCAGACATTCATGAGTTTTTTGTAAAAGGACGAAAATTCACTTTAGAAGAGTTTTTAGGAAACAAAGAATTGGCTACTAAACACCAAAACGATTCTTTAATTATACTTCGATTAGCCCCAAATGATTATCACAGATATCATTTTCCGTATGACGGAGTTCCTTCAGAAATGACAAAAATTAAAGGAGATTATTTTTCTGTATCTCCCTATGCTCTAGCTTCAAATTTCACCAAAGTTTTTTGTGAGAACAAGAGAGAATATTGTACCCTATCTACTAAAGACAAAGGAGATATTATCATCGCTCCTGTAGGTGCAACCATGGTAGGTAGCATTATTGAAACTTTTACTCCTAATTCCGAAGTACAAAAAGGAGACGAAATGGGCTATTTTGCTTTTGGGGGCTCAACCATTGTTTTGTTAGTTGACAGCGCTAAAATCACTATTGATGAAGACATTTTAACAAATACCAAAAACAAAATGGAAACCTTTGTTAAAATGGGCGAACGAATAGGAAATTAACCCACATAACTTTAACATTTTACATTTTAAAAATGATTGATTTCTTAGGGTGATTAACGCTTTAATCCGTAAATTTGCGTCGTTTTATATTTAGCAGATTTACTGATGAAAAAAATCTTAGACACCCTCTACTCTACCCGTTTAATGGCCATATTCTTTTTTGTTTTTGCCATTGCCATGGGAGTTGCCACTTTTATTGAAAACGACTACGGAACACAAACCTCAAAAGCATTAATCTATAATACTTGGTGGTTTGAATTAATCATGGTCTTTTTTGTAATCAACTTTTTTGGAAACATTTTCAGATACAGATTATACAAAAAAGAAAAGTGGTCTGTGTTATTATTTCACCTATCATTCCTTTTAATTTTAATAGGAGCAGGTATTACAAGATACATTAGTTACGAAGGTTTAATGGTTATTGATGAAGGAGAAACCACAAATCAATTCTATTCAGAACATACGTATTTAAATGTGATTATTGATAATAGTGAGTTTCAAAAAACGACCGCTAATAAATTATTACTTTCTGCTTGGGGAAGTAATTCTGCTAGTTTTACAGAAAATTTCCAACCTCAAAAAGGCGGGAAAAATCACGAGGTTTCTTTTAATTTAGTGGATTATATTCCTTGGTCTGAAACAAAAATGGTACCTGATGAAAACGGAACAGAACACTTATTTTTAGTTGAAAGTTCTGACGGAAGCAGGCATGAACACTACGTTAAAAAAGGAACTATAGAAAACATTCATAATATCTTAGTTGGTTTTGAAGCGGAAGATAGAAATGCAGCCTCTATTAATTTCTTTTATGAAGATGGAAGTTTAAAAATGACTTCAAAAAATGATGGAGATTGGCTTCGAATGGCAGACCAGAAAAAAGGTTTAATAGTTAAAGACAGTGTACAACACTTTCAGTATTTAACACTTCATAATGTAAACGGATTACAATTTGTTGTTCCGAAATCACCTGAAAAAGGAGAAATAAAAACTGTGAGAGGTGAAAAGGATGACAAAAAATATGATACCGTAATTTTTGACGTTACTACAAACGGAGAAACTAAGCGTGTAGAGTTTTATGGAGGTAAATTTAATGTTGATAACCAACAACAATTCAGTATTGGAGAACTAAACTTCAGAGCTTGGTATGGTGCTAAATTATTAGAAACTCCTTTCAGTGTAAAACTAAATGATTTTCAACTAGAAAAATATCCTGGATCAGAAAGTGCTGCTGCTTATGCTAGTGAAATTACAGTAATTGCTCCAGAAGAAACTTTTGATTATAGAATTTACATGAACCATATTTTAGATTATAAAGGATATAAATTCTTCCAATCTAGTTATAAAATTGAAGGCGAACACGAACAAACTCACCTATCTGTAAACCACGATTTTTGGGGAACTTGGATTACCTATATCGGTTATTTCTTATTATTCTTTGGTATGACTGCTGCATTATTTGTAAAAGGAACTCGTTTTCACGATTTAAAACAATCGTTAGTTAAAATCCGTAATAAAAAAGCAAAATTATCAGTAATTGCTTTATTCATTTCTTTAGCTGGCTTTAGTCAACACAAACAACACCAGCCTAATCAAATTACTGAAGCGCAAATTGATTCTATTTTAATTGCTAACAAAGTAAATAATGAACATGCCGATTTATTCAGCTCTTTAGTAATTCAAGATGCTGGCGGACGTATGAAACCTGCACATACTTTTGCTTCGGAATTGGTTAGAAAAGTAGCCCATGTTGATAAATTTAAAGACATGGATCCTAGCCAAATTTTACTTTCAATTACTGAAAGTCCGATGCTTTGGTTAAATGTTCCTTTTATTTATCTAGAGGACGGGAATACACAAGTTAGAGAACTTTTAGGAGTTGACAAAGATGCTGAATATGCACGTTTTATTGATTTTTACAATCCTGATGGTTCTTCTAAAATAAGTAAGCTTGTTGTTGAAGCTGAGAAGAAAAAAATTCAAAATAAATTTGAGAAAGACATCATAAAAATTGAACGTAGAGTTTGGTTATTATCGCAAGCCTTAGGAGGAGGAATGTTGCGTATTTATCCTATTCCTAACGATGAAAACAATAAATGGGTTTCGCAACCAGAAACATTACAAGCCAATTTTAAAGGAACAGACTCTGTATTTGTACGTCAGTCGTTACCTGTGTACTTACAATTATTACAAGCTTCAAAAAAATCTGGAGACTATACTGAAACCAACAAAGTTTTAGACGGAATTAAGAAATTTCAACGAAAATTTGGTGCGGACGTTATTCCTGCAAAAGATAAAATTGATTTAGAAATTGCTTATAACAAACTAAACATCTTCGTAAAACTTTCGAAGTACTACGGATATGTAAGTTTACTTTTAATTGTATTTGTTTTCTTACAAATTTTTAACAACAAACCATGGGTTAACAAGATTGTAAAAGTATTAATAGGTATTGTTATCTTCCTTTTTGTTTTCCATGTATTAGGATTAACAGCACGTTGGCTCATTAGTGGAAATGCTCCGTGGAGTAACGCTTATGAATCCATTATTTTTGTTGGACTGGCTACCATGTTATTTGGATTAATCCTAGGAAAAAAATCTTCATTAACCATTGCTGCCACGACATTTTTAGTTTCAGTAATATTAATGTTTGCACACCAAAACTGGTTAGATCCTGAAATTGCCAACTTACAACCTGTATTAAATTCTTGGTGGTTATATGTGCATGTTTCGGTAATCGTTGCAAGTTACGGTCCGTTTGCTATGGGAATGATTTTAGGAATCTTCTCTTTATTCTTAATCATTTTTACCAATGAAAAGAACAAAAAGAAAATGGACTTACATATTAAAGAGTTAACCGTAATCAACGAGATGGCTTTAACCGTAGGTTTGGTTATGCTTACTATTGGAAACTTTTTAGGTGGTATGTGGGCTAATGAAAGTTGGGGTCGTTACTGGGGTTGGGACCCTAAAGAAACATGGGCATTAATTTCAATTATGGTATATGCTTTTGTATTACACATGCGATTAATTCCAGGGTTAAGAGGAAGATTTACATTTAACTTATGGTCTATCATCGCTTTTGCAGCTATTATGATGACTTATTTTGGGGTAAACTTCTATTTATCAGGATTACACTCTTATGCAAGTGGAGACAAAGTAATCACTCCTACCTCTGTATATTATTCTGTAGCTTTTGTAGCTATTTTAGGAATTGCTGCTTGGGTTAAGAACAAAAAGTTTTACAAGAAATAAGTTGACAGTTTTTCTGTTAAAAAAATGTATTTTTGCAAACCGACAAAAAGAAAAAACAATTATGTTCAATAAAAATATAAAATTAGTTCTAGCTGCTTTAATAACAGTATGGTCTGTGTACGAGTTTACACAAGGTCATATAATGAATGGAATATCAATACTTTTACTTGCTGGACTGTTTATTTTATTTTATTTCAAAAACGAATTTATTCTTTTAGCTTTTTTACAACTACGTAAACAAAACTTTGCTGGAGCTCAAAAATGGTTAGGATATATTAAAAACCCTTCTGCTGCTTTAACTAAAAAACAAGAAGGGTACTACAATTACCTACATGGCATCATGTTATCTCAAACCAATATTACACAAGCTGAAAAATATTTAAAAAAAGCTGTTAAATTTGGCTTAGCTATGGATCATGATTTGGCCATGGCTAAATTACAATTAGCAGGAATAGCAATGACCAAACGTAGAAAAAGAGAAGCTACTACTTTGATGGCAGAAGCTAAGAAATTAGACAAACACGGAATGCTTAAGGAGCAAATGCAAATGATGAAACAACAAATGAAGAAGATTTAATTCTTCTTTAATTTGTTCATTTTATATTTTGTACCTTTATTTGCCAACAAAAATTAACAATGATTAAGAGTTTGTTTTTAAAAGCTTTTGATAGGTATGCTTCTAGGTGGGTTGTTTTAGTTATAGATATTACTTTAGTTTGCATCTCCTTTGTTTTAGCCTACACAGTTCGCTTTAATGCGAGTTTAAACTTTGAAGTAGAAAAACTATTCTATCAAATTCCATTCATTGCTTTTATTGCTCTTATCAGTTTTCTTACTGTTGGTTCTTACAAAGGAATTGTCCGTCATACAGGAACAAGAGATGCCTTTAATGTTTTTATTGGTGTAACCTTACTTTTTATTATTACTACGAGCCTTGTATTAATTAATAACCTTTTAAAAGTAGTTCCAAATTTTACGATTCCGAAATCAATACTTATTATTCATTATTTGATTTCTTCCATCGTTTTAATTATTAGCAGGTTTATATTTAAAGCCTTTTATGAAATTGTTTCTACAGAATTAAAATCAATCACAAATGTTTTGATTTATGGTGCTGGAGACTCTGGATTGATAACTTATGGAGCTTTAAACAGAGATACCAAAAACAAATATGAAGTTATTGGTTTTATTGATGATGATCCGAAGAAAATTGGTAAAAAGTTAGATCGAATAAAAATATATAGTAAAGAAGTAATCAATAAAAACTTCATACAAGACAAGAAGATTGATGAAATTATTATTTCTATTCAAAATATAAAATCTGAAAAACTTTTATATCTAACTGATAAATTACTAGAGTTAGGAATTCAAGTAAAAATTGTACCTCCTTTATCTAAATGGATTGATGGCGACTTGGATGCCAATCAAATTAAACAAGTTAAAATTGAAGATTTATTAGATAGAAAACCTATTTCTATCGACAATCCTATTGTTAAAAGAGAAGTAAACGATAAAGTTATTTTGGTTACAGGTGCTGCTGGATCAATAGGTTCAGAAATTTCACGCCAATTAAGTGTTTATAATCACAAAAATTTGATTTTAGTAGATCATGCTGAATCTCCTTTATACGATCTTCAACAAGAACTTATTCAAAAAGACTGTAAAAATTTCACTTGTATTGTAGCGGATGTTAGAGATGAAGTAAGGATGAATGATATTTTTGAAGAATTCAAACCTCAGAAAGTATTCCATGCTGCAGCCTACAAACATGTTCCTTTAATGGAAATGAGTCCGTATGAAGCTGTAAAAATAAACATTGGAGGAACGAAAAACATTGCTGACTTATCAATAAAACATAATATTGACCGCTTTGTAATGGTTTCAACCGATAAAGCTGTGAATCCGACCAATGTAATGGGAGCTACAAAACGCGTCGCCGAAATGTACATCAGCTGCTTAAGTAATTCCAACAACCATACAACAAAATTTACAACCACTCGTTTTGGTAATGTTTTAGGCTCAAATGGATCGGTAATACCTCTTTTTAAACGTCAAATTGAAAATGGAGGACCTTTAACGGTTACTCATAAAGACATTACTAGATATTTTATGACAATTCCTGAAGCTTGTCGATTGGTTTTAGAAGCTGGAACTATGGGGAATGGTGGAGAGATTTACATTTTCGACATGGGTAAACCTGTAAAAATATATGATATCGCTAAAAGGATGATTCATTTATCAGGCTTACAATTCCCTGATGATATTGATATAAAAATAACTGGTCTTCGTCCTGGTGAAAAACTGTATGAAGAGCTCTTGGCTGATGGTGAAAACACCACCCCTACCTATCATGAAAAAATTATGATTGCTAAAAACCAAGAAATAGACCATGCTACTATTGCTGAGAAAATCACTGACTTGTGCCAATCAAATAAGTCACATAACAATCATAATACGGTACAGTTGATTAAGGAAATAGTTCCTGAATATATATCTAACAATTCTATATACGAAAAATTAGACATCGATACCAAAAATTAAATTAGTACTTTCGCAAAAATTTTAATCAATGCAAAGAATTAAAAAAATTGTTTTAGCTTTTATTGTATTAACTATAACTTCTTGTGCTTCAAGAAAAGAGATAGTTTATTTTCAAAAAGATCAAGTTGATCAATCGAAAACAAGCACAACTTATAAAACTGTTTTCAAAGCTGACGATTTGCTTCAAATCACTGTTTCTGCTTTAGACTTAGAAGCTGTAAAACCTTTTAATTTACCTGCTGTTACTTTTGCTACTACAACAGACAGAGCAGTTGGAACACCACAACAACAAACCTACCTTATTGATAATGAAGGATTCATAGACTTCCCTGTACTTGGAAGATTGAAATTAGCTGGATTATCTAGAACAGAAGCTATCGAATTGTTAAAAAACAAATTATCGCCTGATTACGTTAAAAACCCTACCATAAATATTAAAATCACTAACTTTTCAATTACCGTATTAGGTGATGTTAAAATGCCAGGGAGATTTACCATACCAAACGAGCGAATTTCTGTACTGGAAGCTGTTGGTTTAGCAGGTGATTTAAACATGTCTGGAATTAGAACTATTGAAGTTAAAAGAGAAGAAAACAACGAAATAAAGAGTTATAAATTAGATTTACGCTCTAACGAGGTTTTCAACTCTCCTGCTTATTATTTACAACAAAATGATGTGGTTTATGTAGAACCTAACAGATCTTCATCTCAAGACGCAGCCTATAATAAAAACACAGGTCTTTTTATTTCTTTAGGCTCAGTAATCATTTCATTAATTTCAATCCTTACAAGATAATATTGCTATGAGCAACGAACAATATTCTCCACAGCTAGAAGAAAACGATACAATTAATATTAGAGCTGAATTAGAAAAATACTTAATTCATTGGAAATGGTTTGCTTTAGGGGTTATAGTAGCACTAATATTTGCTTTTTTATACCTTAGGTATAGTACTCCTAAATACAGCGCTGCTACTACCATTTTAATAAAAAATGATAAACAAGGTGGTATTTCAGAAGAACTTGCCGCTTTCGAAGATTTAGGAATTGTGGGTGGTTCTAGTAAAAATATTGACAATGAGATTGAAATTATAAAATCTCGTAAACTTATCAATGATGTTATTCAAACTTTAAATTTAAACATTAGTTACCTAACTGAAGGTAGAGTCAAAGAATCTGAAGTTTATAAAAATAGCCCTATTATTTTCACTCAAATTGATTCTTCATCTACAGCTTTACACGAAGTTGATACTACTTTTAATGTTGAAGTTTTATCAGCAGACAGGTTTCGTTTGAAAGATATAAATGGTTATATTATTTCTGAAAATGAATTCAGTAAAACTATAGAAAGTACTACTTTAGGAAGTTTTAAAATTGAAAAATCTTCAGTATTTAAAGGCGAAAAAACTGGTAAT
>NZ_JAPEHZ010000062.1 GCF_028823685.1 Tenacibaculum sp. L6
AAACCCTGGATTTGGTTCTTCTATAGGATCCTTATCATCAGCAGGTGCTGGAGGCACTTTAAATTTAGCTGCTAGTGGTGATGCTTTATTTGCTTATTTAGGTACTGTTGAAGCACCAACTACATTTTTAGCAGGTATTCAAAATGAAGCGGGTAACTACGGTGATTTAACTGGTAGTGGCTTAACTGAAGGAAGCACTTTTATTAACCTCTTTGAGACAGGAAATCCCGACGGGGGTAAATACATTGGGCCAAGAACAGGTTTAGGTGCTTATAGTGCCTATCTTACTGAAATAGCCAATATTACTAATTGGTTAATTGACATCGATAATGGCGAAAATCTTCTTCCAATTGATAATACAGCTTTTAAAGTTACACCTATTTGGACTGGCGCAACTAATAACGATTGGAATACAGCTTCAAACTGGGATTACAATGTTGTTCCTCCTAACAATGCAGATATAACTATTCCTTCTGGGTTAGAGAACTATCCAACTGCCTCGTCAGCGTTAACCTTTAATTCATTAACAATTAATAGTGGAGCTTCTTTTGTACCACAAAGTACTGTTACTGGTACTGTAACTTATAAAAGAAGTTTACCAACTACATTATGGTACTTGGTATCACCTCCTGTTGCTGGTGAAACTTTAGAGGATATTATTGCTAACCATACCTTGGCTTCTGGAACTGGTGGTAATTTAGGGTTAGCTCCTTACAGCAATATTACTGGACCAGCGTGGTTATATGTGCAAAGTGGTAATACTGGAACAATAACTAATGGAACAGGTGTTTCTATTAAGTTAGCAACCCCGGGTACAGTTTCATTTACAGGTACAGCGAATACTTCTAATATTGCTAAAGCTATTTCTACAGGTAGTAGAACTAATTACAACCTTATAGGAAACCCATATACAGCCTATATTAACTCTGTTAGCTTTACAGCTGCAAACTCATCTATACTTACTAGTGAGACCATTTGGTTATGGAACGGAACACACTACACTACACGAAATGCACTTACCCCTATTGAAATTGCTCCAGGGCAAGCATTCTTTGTAGAAGCCGCAACAAGCAACAATGTTATCTTTGCTTTTTCAAACCAAAGTCATCAAAATTCAGATACATTCATGAAGCAGGAACCTATTCCTTCAATTGAGTTATCTGTTAGCAATAACGAAATCAAGAGATCTACACAAGTTTTTTATGTTTCAGGAAAAACTACAGGATATGATAGAAGTTATGACTCGAAAATGTTTGGAGAAGATACTTCTGGCTTAGCTGTATTTACTGAGCTACTCACCAATAATCAAGGAAAACAATTAGCTATTCAAACATTACCCAATAATGATTATGAAAAGATGATTATTCCCATTGGTTTAAGAGCTAATGCTGGTGAAGAAATAACTTTTTCTGTGAATTTTGAAAACTTACCAGATAACCTTAAAGTATATTTAGAAGATAAAAACAATAGCACTTTCACTAATTTATCTGAAAAGAACTATACTACTACGCTTAGTAAAAATTCTAATGGTACAGGACAGTTCTACCTACACACAAGTGCTAAAAACTTAAATTTAAACCTACCTAATAAAACAAAAGGTATAGAATTATTTAAACCTAAAAACAGTCAAGTCATAATTGTTAAAGGGCTTCAAAATCAAAAAGCTACTTTAAAAATGTTCTCTTTATCAGGTAAACAAGTTTTTAATACCACTTTTAACTCCAATGGTTATACTGAAATTTCAACACCAAAACTAGCTTCAGGTGTTTACCTTGTTGAGTTAGTTTCAGATTCTATAAAAACGAATGCTAAAATTATTTTAGACTAAAAAATTAAGAATTATGAAAAAACAAATTAAACATAACAATAAAGACATAACTAGAAAAGAAGCTTTAAAGAAGATAGGAAGCTACAGCAAATATGCCGCTTTAACAGCTTTAGGAACCTATATGATTTTAAATCCGCAAAAAGCACAGGCAGCAAGTCCTGAAGATCCAGGTCAAGATTTCTAATTTTATTTAAACACCTATACTAAAAGACCTCGATAGATTTATCGAGGCTTTTACTTTAAAAAGTTATGAAGAATAATGTAATTAGACAAAGCATTGAAAATAAAAGTATTATCTGGTTCCAAGACAACAATGAATATCTTGTTGTAGAACCTTTAATTACTGAAATACATTCTCTTTTAAACAAAAAAATTAACAAAGAAGAAATTGTTTCTCAAATAACTAAACAAGTTAATATTCCTAACAAAGAAGCCTTTAGTTTAGTTCAGGATATTGAAATGCTACTTAATACTTCAAAAAAAACACCTAGAAATAATCAAACTCTTTTAGTACAAAAACCACAGATATTTCATTCAATAAAATATTATAAAATAAATGGATTCTATTTTCAAGTAAATTTTGCTTCTGATATAGAAACCTCTTTAGTGCATCCAAAATTTGCTCATTTAGAAATTGAAAACACTACTAATATCGACCATCAATTTGAAGTATATAGTAACAATAATGCTATTTCTTTTTCTATAGATGGTTTGCACATCGGTACTTGGAATTTGAATGAAGTACATTTTTTTCAAGGAAAATTTTCAATGGAATTAGTACAGAAAATACATCAAAAAAATGAAGATGAATGGATAGGAACTTTTCACGCATCTGCTGTTAGCAATGGTGATAATGCTATTCTATTTTTAGGAGATTCTGGCAACGGAAAAAGTACTTCATTAGCATTATTACAAGCTAATGGATTTACTTGTTTAGCCGATGATTTTGTACCTGTTGATAACTCTTTAAATGTACATAGTTTTCCTTCTGCTATATCTATTAAAAAAAACAGTTTAGAGACACTACTTCCAATTTATCCTGAATTGAAAACATCTGCTGAATATCATTTTAAAAAACTTAATAAAATTGTTCGGTACTTACCTACCAACAACAAAAATTACTCTTTAAAACTTCCTTGTAAAGCCTTGGTCTTTATCAAGTATCAAAAAAATAGTGATTTAATCATTAATAAAATTTCAAACATTACAGCTTTTGAACAATTAGTACCTGATTCGTGGTTATCTCCCCTCCCTGAAAATGCTAAACTTTTTTTAGATTGGTTTGAAAAGTTACCATGTTATCAGCTAACTTATTCGGATAATGAAAAAATGATTTCAACTGTTAAAAAAATATTTGCTGATGACTTATAAAGAGGCTTTATTATTTATTGGTAAGTGTCTAACTATTACTTACGAAAAAACGAATAGGGATTTAGTTGAAGAAAAAATTAAATCGGATTTGGTTGACTGGAACGCTGTAGTTAAAGTAAGTACAACCCACTATGTTTTCCCAGCATTATATTGCAATTTAAAACGAGCTGATTTTTTACACTACTTACCTACTGATTTAGTCGAATATATGAAACATATTACTGATTTAAACAGGGAGCGAAATCAGCAAATTATAAAAGAAGCTAAGGAAATTAATGAACTTTTACTATCAAACAATATCAATCCCATTTTTTTAAAAGGAACGAGTAATTTATTAGAAGGGCTTTATGAAGATATCGCTGAAAGAATGGTAGGCGATATTGATTTTTTAGTTGATAAAAACCATATTGAAACTACTCTTAATATCCTAAAAAAATATGGCTATACTGACAAAGTTTCTGAGCTTTTTGATGATCACAGGCATATACCTAGAATTACACATCCTGAAAAAATTGGAGCTATTGAAATTCATAAAAACATGTTACGAAAAGAAAAAGCTACATTTTTCAACTACAGAACTGTTAAAGACTCTCTGTTTACAACTAATAACATCACCCTTTTATCAATTGAAAATCAAATCAAACTAACTGTATTTTCTAAATTGATTAATGATAATGCTTACTTTCTTAAAAGCATCAACTTAAGAGGTGCTTATGATGTTTTCCTTCAAGGAAATAAACTAAAATCTGAAACTATAATTACAGACACAAACCTATCTAAAGAATTAAATGGTGGTTTAGATTTATACAGTTTTATTTTATCTAAACCACAGAACCTACAATACACTTCAGACAACAAAAGTCAGCAATACATTAAAGATTGTTTACAAAGCTTAACACCAAACAGCTATACCAAAATCAAGAAAAAGATGTTAAGCTTCTACTTAAAATTATTATCTAGAGTTCAAATTTTATTCAAAGCCCTATTTAATAAATCTTATTTTTTATTTGTTTACTCTAAAATAACAGATGTTAATTGGCTAAAAAGAAAGTTTGGTTTTAAACCAAGTTCTTAATCTCATCAAAATCTAAACCACCATAATTACCAGAACTCATCAATAACAAAGTGGTATTCTCTAAGTTTTGACTGAATAAAAACTCTTTAAATTCCTGCGGATTTGTATATATAATCAGATCATCTCGCTCAAAAGCATTCGCTATTTGTTCTTCAGAAACTTCTTCTAGCTGTTTAATTTTTACTGCATAGGGAGAATAAAACACCACTGCTATATCTGCTTTATCTAAAGCTCCTTTATATTCTGATAAAAACTCAGCATTTAAACTCGAATAGGTATGTAATTCTAAACATGCTAACAAAGTTCTATCCGAATATTGATTCTTAACCGCAGCTGTAGTTGCTGCAACTTTAGATGGTGAATGTGCAAAATCTTTAAACACTACTGAAGAAGGATTTTCAGCAATCTTTTCTAATCGTTTGCTTGCTCCTTTAAAACTAGCAATTGCTTCATAAAACTCATCTTCATCAATTCCCATGTGTTGACAAATCCACTTTGCCCCAGCTAAGTTTTGTAAATTATGATCTCCAAAAATTTCTAACGGTAAATCTCCCTCAGACGTTTCTAAATAAGTAGTTCCATTATCAATAAAATAATCTGGGGTTTTATAAGGATATTTTTTTATCGGATGAGTTGAACTTTCTACCACTTCTTTTAAAATGGCATCTTCCTCATTATATACCATGATTCCTCCATTTGTTAAAGAATCAGTAAAAATCTTGAACTGTTCTACATAGTTTTCAAATGTTGGAAACACATTGATATGATCCCACGCAATTCCACTTAACAACGCAATATTAGGTTTGTATAAATGAAACTTCGGACGCATATCTATCGGTGAACTCAAATATTCATCTCCTTCTAACACAATAAATTCATTTTCCTCTGTCAAATGCACCATCGTATCAAAGCCTTCTAATTGTGCTCCCACCATATAATCTACTTCTCTTTCATGATAATTTAACACATGTAAAATCATAGAAGTTATGGTTGTTTTTCCATGTGAACCACCAATAACTACACGAGTTTTGTCTTTAGATTGTTCATATAAAAACTCTGGATACGAATAAATCTTCACTCCTAATTCTTGTGCTTTCAACAACTCTGGGTTGTCTTTTTTTGCATGCATTCCTAAAATTATAGCATCTAAATCGGTAGTAATTTTTTCTGGAAACCAACCAAATTCTTCTGGCAACAACCCTTTATTTGCTAAACGAGTTTTTGATGGATCGTGAATTGTATCATCACTTCCTGTTATTTGGTATCCTTTTTGTTGTAAAGCAATGGCTAAATTATGCATTGCACTACCACCTATGGCTATAAAATGAATTCTCATGTAGTAAATTATCTGTAATGTATAAAAACCCAAAAATACAAAACCAAGTAAGAATTTTAAGTATCTTTAAATATTAAACTCATTGAAAAGTTGCACACACTCACTCAAATGCTATTATTACAAACTTTAACTTGTAATAAATTGACTTTTTTTAGTGTTTTGTATTTATAAATGAATAATCACGTTATGAAAAAATTGACCTCTATTTTGCTACTAATTTTATTTTCAACCATAGTAAACGCTCAAGAAAACTATAAAGATTTATGGGAAAAAGTAAATCAATTTGAGTTGGATAATCTACCTAAATCAGCTTTAAAAGTTGTTGAAAGTATTTATGAAAAGGCAGAAAAAAGTAACAACTCACCTCAAATTATAAAATCGCTATTTTATAAAAGTAAATATTCATTGACTTTGGAGGAAGACGCGCAATTGAAAATTATCAATCAATTCAAACAACAAATTGATAAAAGTAATTTTCCTACCAAGAATGTACTCGAAAATATTTTAGCTAACTTGTA
This sequence comes from Tenacibaculum sp. L6, assembly GCF_028823685.1. GTDB lineage: Bacteria > Bacteroidota > Bacteroidia > Flavobacteriales > Flavobacteriaceae > Polaribacter. The sequence goes on from NZ_JAPEHZ010000062.1 coordinate 6,129, forward strand.
TTGGCAATACTTCAATCAAAACAGATGGAAGTTTTACAATCGAACACAAACGGAGCAAAAAGTTGATGGAAACGATTTTAGAACATGGGATTTAGACACACTTTTTACTGAAATTCACTGTCATTATCAAAATTCTTTACAAAATGAAACACTACTCCAAAAAGTAGACATATATGAGTTTGGAGAAATTATCCACGCTGTTAAAGATTCTAAAAAATTTCGTCCTACTCTATTCGATTTTTTAGCGCATAATGCTTTAGAGTTTTATAAAACTACAGAAACCAGCATTACAAAACCTACCTATCAATTTAAAATTAATGAAGCAAAATATATTAGTGATGTTAAAACATTTTCAAACCTAAAACTCACTACAAAAGATGATTCATCACTACAATTCAATGCTTTAAAAATTTATCAAAACCTACTTTCTTTTCATTTAAAAAATAACAATCTAGAAGCTTTGGTTGACGCCGATATACAACGACTTCATTTTGTAAATCAGCATGCTACTTTTAGCAACAAACAAGAGTTGTTGCTACAAACCTTAAAAACACCAGTAAACAACTATAAAAACAACGAAGTAAGTGGTTTGTATCAATATGAAATTGCTAGAATTTATAATCAACAAGCAACCTCATATCAAGCTAATAAAAATGAAGATTTTCGTTTTAAAAATAGAGATGCGTTAGCTATTTGTAATAAAGTAATTGAACAATTTCCTGAAAGTATTGCTGCAAAAAAATGTAAAACTTTACAGCAACAAATCAAATTAGAATCATTAACTCTTCTTTCTGAAAAATTTGTTCCAATAAACAAGCCTTCAAGAATATTAGTTACTTACAACAACATTGATAAACTACATTTTAGTGCTTATAAAATCACCACTAAACAGTTAGAAGAGCTTCAAAAAATTTATAAAGACGAAGATAAAATCAACTTTATAAAAAAGCTACAAAAAACTACTTCTTGGAATAGTGCTTTACGAAACGAAAAAGATTATTTACAGCACACGACTGAAGTTGTTGTTCCAAAATTAACTCAGGGAAATTATTTAATCGTAGCTCATAAAAATGCCATTTTTAATACTTCTGACCTATACGCTACCGCCAACTTACAAGTAACCAATCTAGTATTGGTTGAAAACAACAATAACGGTATCAGAACCTACCAAGTGGTGGATAGAAACACAGGAAAACCAATTAAAAATGCTGAATTATTATTACAAAACAAGCAACGTAGATACGGAAAATCAATTCATAAAAAATTAACAACCGATAAAAATGGTTTTGCTAGTTATAAAAGTAATGACAACTTTAGCAATGTATATATTACGGTAACTACAAAAAATGATTCTGCTATTTTTGGGAATTACTACCTATACAAACACCACGAAACATCTGATGTTGAAGAAGAGGAAGATATAAATATCAAACCTTTTATTTTCACGGATAGAAGCATTTATCGCCCAGGTCAAACGGTATATTTTAAAGCTATTTTTATTCAGCAAAAAGGAGAAGCTACAAAACCATTTACCAATGAATATGTACAAATCACATTAAACGATGTGAATGATCAAGAAGTAAAAACATTGAATCTAAAGCTGAACGAATATGGTTCAACTTCTGGAGAGTTTATACTACCTAACAATGGATTAACTGGTGAATATTCATTTTCAATAGATGAAAGCGAAAAACGAGAAAGTAAATTTTACGATAATGCAGATTATTATTTTACCAAAGAAGATTATATTACTCCTATTTCAGTTGAAGAATATAAACGTCCTAAGTTTAAAACTGAGTTTAAACCTATCACTAAAACTTATAAGGTAAACGACAGCATTACTGTTCACGGATTCGCCAAAGCATTTTCTGGAGCAAACATTACCGATGCTAAAGTAGTATATCGAGTGCATCGTAAAGTACAATATCCTAATTGGTGGTATTGGCGTAGACCTCAATTTATTTCAGAAGTACAAGAAATTACGCATGGAGAATTGACAACCGATGCCCAAGGAAACTTTTCAATCACCTTTAAAGCAGTTCCTGATGAAAGTGTAGACAAAGAAAATCTTCCTGTTTTTGAATATGAAATCAATGCTGATGTTACCGATATTAATGGCGAAACTCGCTCGGCTACGTCGATTGTAAAAGTTGGATATCATTCATTGCTTGCTTCAATAGTAGCTCCTTCAACAATAGACAAATCAGACAAGGAAACTACCCTTAAAATCTCAAGTAAAAATTTGAATGGAGAATTTGTTCCTGCGGAAGGAAACCTTAAAATATACAAACTACAAGCCCCTAAAAGTCCGTTACGTAGCAGACCTTGGAGCACTCCTGATTATCAAGATATTTCAGAAGCTGATTTTAGAAAGTTGTTTCCACACGATGCTTATACCAAAGAAGAAGAAAATCCTGAAACTTGGAAACAAGGTACATTGGTTTTTGAACAAGCTTTTGATACACAAAAATCAAAAGAAATTATCTTAAAAAATTATTCAAAATGGATTTCTGGAAAGTATGTTATCATATTAAACTCCAAAGATAAATTTGAACAAGATGTTACCGATAAAACTCGTTTTACATTAACAAAAAGAGTTGAGAAAAGTGTAACCGATAATCAATTATTTGTTTACAACACAGACAAACCGAGTTACAAATCTGGTGATAATGTAGAATTACAAATTGGTTCTGCTTCAAAAGATGTAACTGTGGTTATTCAAATAGAAAAGAATCATCAAATTGTAAAAACAAAACTTATTCATTTAAATAATGATTTAAAAACAATCAAAATTCCAGTTACAAAAGAAGATATTGGTGGGTTTGCTATCAAATACTACTTTGTGAATTATAACAGTTTTGTAAGCGGAACGATTCCTATTTCTGTACCTAACAAACAAGAAACAATTACCATTGAAACCAATACATTTAGAGATAAACTACAACCTGGAGCTGAGGAAACTTGGAGTTTCACTATTAAAAATGATAAAAACAACAAAGTAGCTGCAGAAGTTTTAGCGAGCATGTACGATGCTTCTTTAGATGAATTCAAAGCACATAATTGGCAATTCAATCCAATTACAACTTCAACCTATTATTCTTACGGCAGCAGTGCAAATGCTTACCAAAGTTTTGGCAATGAGCATTTCAGGGTTTTTAATAGAATTTATCCTAATAGTTATTATCCAACACAACAATACGATCGCTTAAATTGGTTTGGATTTAGCTTTAATAATCATCGTTGGGTTCAAAAACGTATCTTGTTCAACGACTTGCAGAAACTCAAAAAACTACAAGAAAAGATTATGATAAAATTATAACAGGAACTGTTCAAGACGAAACAGGACCTCTTCCGGGTGTTACTGTGTTAGTTAAAGGAACATCCTTTGGAACTGAAACAGACTTTGACGGAAAATATTCTATCAAAGTCAAAAATGGTGATGTTCTCGTTTTTAGTTTTGTTGGAATGAAAACTGAAGAACGACAGTTAAATGAATCTTCAATAGTAATTCTTACTTCAGACAACTTATTAGAAGAAGTAGTTACTGTGGCTTACGGAACAACAAATGATCAGCCTTATGCTGCTCTAAAAGGTAAAGTAGCAGGTGTTGAAATAGTAGAAAGTCAAGAAGAAGCTGATGGCATCGTCAGAATTAGAGGAAATGCTTCTTCAAATGGAAAAAACACTCCTATCTACATTGTAGATGGAAAAGTTGTTGGTTCATTTAATATCTCTAGTAACGATATTGTATCTTCTACTGTTTTAAAGGCTAATGAAGCCATTGCTTTATATGGTGAAAAAGGAAAATTTGGCGCTATTGTTATTATTACAAAAGATGGTCAATCAAAAATAGATAACGAATTGGCTAATGTAAAAGCTAGAAAAAACCTTCAAGAAACTGCTTTTTTCTATCCACACTTAACTACTGATAAAAACGGAGATGTAACGTTTAGCTTTACCACTCCTGAATCATTAACACGATGGAAATTACAATTACTAGCGCATACTAAGGAGGTACAATCAGCTACAAAAACATTAACTACCGTTACTCAAAAAGAATTAATGGTGATACCGAATGCTCCAAGATTTTTAAGAGAAGGCGATCAAATTACTTTTAGTACTAAAATTGCCAACATATCTGATAAAAATTTAGAAGGAACAGCGCAACTTGTACTAACCGATGCAATTACTGGAAAGGAAATTGATTTGCTAGCTAATTCATTAAAAAACCAATCTTTTAATGTTGATTCAAATGGAAACACACAAGTTTCTTGGAATTTGGCTATTCCTGATACTTACCAAGCAATTCAATATAAAGTAATTGCCAAGGCAGGAGATTTTTCTGATGGAGAACAAAATGTGTTACCAGTATTATCAAACCGAATGTTAGTAACTGAAACGTTGCCTATGTGGATTCGTTCCAATGAAACTAAAACATTCACGTTAGATAAATTGGCCTCGACTACGCTCAGCCAACCAAGTAGTACTTTAAAACATCACAAACTTACTTTAGAAGTCACCTCTAACCCTGCATGGTATGCTGTACAAGCTTTACCTTATTTAATGGAATATCCATACGAATGCAGTGAACAAACTTTTGCTCGTTATTATGCTAATACCTTGGCGAGTCATATTGCAAATTCAAATCCGAGGATTCAAGAAGTATTCAACGCGTGGAAATCTTCGGATGCTTTTCTGAGTAACCTAGAAAAAAATCAAGAATTAAAATCGTTGATTATTCAAGAAACTCCTTGGTTACGTGACGCACAATCAGAAACAGAACAAAAGAAACGTATTGCCTTGTTGTTTGATTTGAATAAAATGAGAAATCAGCAGCAAAAAGCTATCAACAAGCTTACAGAAATGCAGCTAAACAATGGCGGATTCCCATGGTTTAAAGGAAATGATAATCCTAATGTTTTTATTACCAATCATATTGCTACCGGTTTCGGACATTTACAAAAATTAGGCGTTACCAAAATAGATAACTCTACAAAAAAGATGCTTGTGGATGCTATCCACTTTTTAGATCTAGAAATTGAAGAAGTTTACAAAAAGTTATTAGAAAGTGCTGAACGTATTAAAGCTGAAAAAGGGCAAAAAAAATACGAAGAATACTTAGAGAAAAATCACCTGAGTTATTTTATCATTCAATATTTATACATGCGTTCTTTTTATACTAATATTGAAATTAACGATACGACAAAAACCGCTGTTGAATACTATAAAAATCAAACAGAAAACTATTGGAAAGAATTCAATTTATACGGAAAAGGACAAATCACATTACTTCAATTTAGAAGCGGAAATACTTCCGTAGCTAATAAAATCATAGCTTCTTTAAAAGAAAACAGCATTACTTCAGAAGAATTAGGAATGTATTGGAAAGAAAACAAACCTAGTTGGTATTGGTATCAAGCACCTATTGAAACTCAAGCTTTATTAATCGAAGCTTTTTCAGAAATTGAAAACAACACAGAAACAATTGATAACTTAAAAATCTGGTTATTAAAAAACAAGCAAACCAATCGTTGGAAAACTACCAAAGCAACTACCGAAGCTGTATATGCTTTATTATTACAAGGTAGCGATTGGATTTCAGTAACCGATATGGTTGATATAACTATTGGAAATAAAGCTATCAATCCGACTCAGTTGGAAAATACTAAAATTGAAGCTGGAACAGGCTATTTTAAAACCTCTTGGAATGGTTCTGAAATTACTCCTGAAATGAGTACAGTAAGCATCACTAAAAAAGGAAAAGGTATTGCTTGGGGTGGCTTATATTGGCAGTATTTTGAAGATTTAGATAAAATTACCTCTGTTAAAAATCCGTTAAACTTGAATAAGAAACTATTCAAAAAAATTAACACTAACACAGAAAAAAAACTACAAGAAATCACCAAAGAAACACAGCTAGAAATTGGAGACTTAATCACCGTTAGAATAGAACTTCGTTCAGACAGAGACATGGAGTTTGTACACATGAAAGATATGCGAGCTAGTGGAGTTGAACCAATTAACGTATTATCGCAATACAAATGGCAAGATGGTTTGGGCTATTATGAAAGCACAAAAGATGCTGCAACAAATTTCTTTTTTGATCGTTTACCTAAAGGAATATATGTATTTGAATACGATGTTCGTGTGAATAACGCAGGTAATTTCAGCAACGGAATCACCACTATTCAGAGCATGTATGCACCTGAATTTAGTAGTCATTCAAAAGGAGAGAGATTACTAATTAAATAAAATAACTATCTTAGCAACACATAACACTAAATTAAAAATTATGAAAAAAATCTT
>NZ_JAPEHZ010000063.1 GCF_028823685.1 Tenacibaculum sp. L6
GCGTTTAGCACGTAAGTCAGCTTTAAGTATTCAAGCAAAAGAAAACAATTTAGTAGTTGTTGAAGATTTCAACTTTGAAGCTCCAAAAACTAAAGAGTTTATCAATGTATTAAAAGCTTTAGAATTAGACGCTAAAAAGTCTTTATTCGTATTAGGTGAAGGAAGTAAAAATGTTTACTTATCATCTCGTAACTTAAAAGGTTCTAAAGTAGTAGATGCTTCAGGAATTAACACGTATAGCGTTTTAAATGCTAACAAAGTAGTTATTGCTGAGAGCTCTCTAGAAGGAATTGAGTCTAATTTAAGTAAATAGGGAAGAAGATGAGTATTTTAATTAAACCTATTATTACAGAAAAAGCTACAAATGATAGCGAGTTAAACAACCGTTATACATTTGTTGTAAACAAAAAAGCTAACAAGTTAGAAATCAAAGGAGCTGTTGAGGCTGCTTATGGTGTAGCGATCGAGTCTGTAAAAACTATGAACTATCCAGCATTAAGAAAAACTAAATACACTAAAAAAGGTTTAGTTTCTGGATTAACAAGTGGATACAAGAAAGCAATCGTTCAGTTAGCTGAAGGAGAAACTATTGATTTTTATAACAATCTTTAAGAAAAGACAGAATGTCAGTTAGAAAATTAAAACCAATAACACCAGGTCAGCGTTTTAGAGTTGTAAATGGGTTCGACACCATTACTACTGATAAGCCGGAGAAATCTTTATTAGCTCCGAAAAAACGATCTGGAGGTCGAAACAATCAGGGTAGAATGACTACACGTAACATCGGTGGAGGTCATAAACAAAAATACCGTATTATCGATTTTAAAAGAGATAAGCAAGGTGTTCCTGCAACAGTAAAAACTATCGAGTACGATCCAAACCGTACTGCATTTATTGCATTAGTTAGTTATGCTGATGGTGAAAAACGTTATGTAATTGCACAAAACGGTTTAAAAGTAGGTCAAACAATCGTATCAGGAAAAGAAGCAACGCCAGAAGTTGGTAACGCTATGTTCTTAAGCGATATTCCATTAGGTACTACAATTTCTTGTATTGAGTTACACCCAGGACAAGGAGCTGTTATGGCTCGTTCAGCTGGTTCATTTGCTCAATTAATGGCAAGAGATGGTAAGTATGCAACAGTAAAGTTACCTTCAGGTGAAACAAGATTAATCTTATTAACTTGTATGGCAACTATCGGAGTTGTGTCTAACTCAGACCACCAATTATTAGTATCTGGTAAAGCAGGTAGAAGTAGATGGTTAGGTAGAAGACCAAGAACGAATGCTGTTCGTATGAACCCAGTTGATCACCCAATGGGTGGTGGTGAAGGACGTTCTTCTGGAGGACATCCAAGATCTAGAAACGGTATCCCAGCTAAAGGATTCAAGACAAGATCTAAGACCAAAGCTAGTAACAAGTATATTATAGAACGTAGAAAGAAATAATAAACCATGGCAAGATCATTAAAAAAAGGACCTTACGTTCACTATAAGTTAGAGAAAAAAGTGTTAGCTAACGTAGAAGCAGGAAGTAAATCAGTTATCAAAACTTGGTCTAGAGCAAGTATGATTACTCCAGATTTCGTAGGGCAAACAATTGCAGTTCACAACGGACGTCAGTTTGTACCAGTTTACGTTACTGAAAACATGGTAGGTCATAAATTAGGCGAATTTTCACCAACACGTTCTTTTAGAGGGCACGCTGGTGCAAAAAATAAAGGTAAAAAATAGTAGGAAATTATGGGAAGTCGTAAACATAACATGGCAACACAGTTAAAAGAAGCTAGAAAGTCTAGAGCTTTTGCTAAATTAACTAATTGTCCTACATCACCAAGAAAAATGCGCTTGGTAGCAGATTTAGTAAGAGGAGTAGAAGTTGAAAAAGCTTTACAAATCTTAAAATTCAGTCCAAAAGAAGCATCACGTAACTTAGAAAAGTTATTGTTATCAGCTATCGCTAACTGGCAAGCTAAAAACGAAGATGCTAGCATCGAAGATGCAGGATTATATGTAAAATCAATTTGTGTTGATAGCGCAGGTATGTTAAAAAGGTTAAGACCAGCTCCACAAGGGCGTGCACACAGAATTCGTAAGCGTTCTAATCACGTGACTTTAGAGTTAGGAACTAAAAATAACAGTAATTAATCAAAGTAGAAATGGGACAAAAGACAAATCCAATAGGAAATCGTTTAGGAATTATCAGAGGATGGGAATCTAACTGGTATGGTGGAAATGACTACGGAGATAAGATTGCTGAAGATGATAAAATCAGAAAGTATATCAACGCTCGTTTATCAAAAGCAAGTGTTTCTCGTATTATTATTGAGCGTACTTTAAAACTTGTAACCGTTACTATCACTACTGCACGTCCAGGTATCATTATTGGTAAAGGAGGTCAAGAGGTAGACAAGTTAAAAGAAGAGCTTAAGAAGATTACAGGAAAAGAAGTTCAAATTAACATTTTCGAAATTAAGCGTCCAGAATTAGATGCAAACTTAGTTGCAGCTAGTATCGCACGTCAAATCGAAAACAGAATTTCTTACAAGCGAGCTACAAAGATGGCGATTGCTGCTGCAATGAGAATGAATGCAGAAGGAATTAAAGTGCAATTATCAGGTCGTTTAAACGGAGCTGAAATGGCACGTTCTGAGCATTACAAAGAAGGAAGAATTCCTCTTTCTACCTTCAGAGCAGACATCGATTATGCACTTGTTGAAGCACATACTACATACGGAAGAATCGGTGTGAAAGTATGGATTATGAAAGGTGAGGTTTATGGAAAACGTGAATTATCTCCATTAGTAGGATTATCTAAACAAAAAGGTAACTCTAACAAAGGTGGTGGTAATGCAAAACGCCAACCTCGCAGAAGAAAATAATTTTTAAAAGAAATTAAAAATGTTACAGCCAAAAAGAGTAAAATACCGTAAGGTACAGAAGGCGAAAGGAAATATGAAAGGTAACTCTGGTAGAGGTACTCAACTTTCTAACGGAATGTTTGGTATCAAATCATTAGACCAGAACTTACTTACCTCTCGTCAAATTGAGGCAGCTCGTATTGCGGCAACTCGTTATATGAAAAGAGAGGGGCAACTTTGGATTAAAATTTTCCCAGACAAACCTATCACTAAGAAACCATTAGAGGTACGTATGGGTAAAGGTAAAGGTGCACCTGATCATTTTGTTGCTGTTATTAAACCAGGTAGAATTTTGTTTGAAGTTGGTGGAGTACCAATGGAAGTAGCAAAAGAAGCTTTACGTTTAGCAGCTCAAAAACTTCCTGTAAAAACGAAGTTTGTAATAGCAAGAGATTTTGATTATAACGCTTAATTCTATTTAGATCATGAAACAATCAGAAATTAAAGAATTATCAACAGCTGACTTACAAGAAAAGCTTGGAGCGTTGAAGAAAAATTATACTGATCTTAAGATGGCCCACGCCATAACTCCATTGGAAAACCCATTAGAGTTACGTAGCTTAAGAAAAACTGTGGCAAGAATTGCTACAGAGTTAACTAAAAGAGAATTACAATAATTCTAGTCAGTTTTAAAGATGGAAAAAAGAAATCTTAGAAAAGAGAGAATCGGTGTAGTATCTAGCAACAAAATGGAGAAATCTATCGTAGTTAGCGAGGTAAAAAGAGTAAAGCACCCAATGTACGGAAAGTTCGTATTAAAGACTAAGAAGTACGTTGCACATGACGAGAATAACGATTGCAACGAAGGTGATACTGTAAGGATCATGGAAACACGTCCTATGAGTAAATCTAAGCGTTGGAGATTAGTAGAAATCCTAGAAAGAGCTAAATAATATGTTACAGACAGAATCAAGATTAAAAGTCGCAGATAACACTGGAGCAAAAGAAGTTTTAGTGATTAGAGTTTTAGGAGGAACAAAAAAGCGTTACGCTAGCGTTGGAGACAAAATCGTTGTTACGGTAAAATCTGCAACTCCAAACGGAACTGTAAAGAAAGGTCAAGTATCTCGTGCAGTTGTTGTTCGTACTAAGAAGGAAGTTAGACGTAAAGACGGATCATACATCAGATTTGACGATAATGCTTGTGTACTTTTAAATCCTTCAGAGGAAATGAGAGGAACACGTGTATTCGGTCCTGTGGCTCGTGAATTACGTGAGAAACAATTTATGAAAATAGTATCATTAGCACCTGAGGTGTTATAAAATCAGATTTTAAAATGAAAAAATTTAAAATTAAATCAGGAGATACTGTTAAAGTTATAGCAGGAGATCACAAAGGATCTGAAGGTAAAGTTTTACAAATCATCAAAGATAAGGATAGAGTTGTAGTAGAAGGTGTAAACATGGTGTCTAAACACACTAAGCCTTCAGCAGCTAATCCACAAGGAGGAATTGTAAAAAAGGAAGCTCCATTACACATCTCAAACGTTGCTTTAGTTGAAAACGGTGAAGCAGTAAGAGTTGGTTACAAAGTAGAAGGAGATAAGAAAGTAAGAGTATCAAAAAAATCAGATAAAGCAATATAACCATGAGTTACGTACCAAGATTAAAAGAAGAGTACAAGAGCAGAGTTATCAAAGCTCTTACTGATGAATTTGGTTATAGCAATGTAATGCAAGTACCTAAATTACAAAAAATCGTTGTAAGTAAAGGTGTTGGTGCAGCTATAGCAGATAAGAAATTAATAGAATATGCTATTGATGAGTTAACTACAATTACAGGTCAAAAAGCAGTATCTACAATTTCTAAGAAAGACGTTGCAAACTTCAAATTACGTAAAGGAATGCCAATTGGTGCAAAAGTTACGTTAAGAGGTGATAAAATGTACGAGTTTTTAGATAGATTAGTTACAGCTTCTTTACCACGTGTAAGAGACTTTAACGGAATCAAAGCAAACGGTTTTGATGGTAGAGGTAACTACAACTTAGGTATTACTGAACAAATCATCTATCCAGAGATTAATATTGATCAAGTGAAAAAAATTAGTGGTATGGATATTACTTTCGTAACATCTGCTAACACTGATAAAGAAGCTAAATCATTATTAGGAGAATTAGGATTACCATTTAAAAAGAATTAATAAGATGGCTAAAGAATCAATGAAAGCGCGTGAGCGCAAAAGAGCTAAAATGGTTGCTAAGTATGCTGAAAAGAGAAAAGCTTTAAAAGAAGCTGGAGACTACGAAGCATTACAAAAGTTACCAAAAAACGCATCACCAATTAGAATGCACAACCGTTGTAAGCTAACTGGACGTCCTAAAGGATACATGCGTCAGTTCGGAATTTCACGTGTTACTTTCCGTGAAATGGCTAACCAAGGATTAATTCCAGGAGTAAAAAAAGCAAGCTGGTAACAGCTCTTTACTATACAAGCAAAAGGTGTATAACGATAAAACGTTATCCACCTTTTTGTGTTTAAAAAAGGTAGCTTTTTAAAGAATTATCACTCTATTTTAAAGGATAAAATTTAGTTTTTAAAGACTGAAAAATCCGCAATAAATTAGTACTCAAAATGATAATTATTAAAATGGTTTGATTTTTAAAAAGTTTATGTATATTTGCACACTGTTTTTATAGGGTAAATTGTGCCTTGTAAGTAAATACTTGTAGCAAGTATAATACCTATGAGATTTTACCCAAAAAACGAACTAAATAAATATTAACTGGTTTCAGGTTTAGTATCAGTAATTTACCTAGTAAAGTAAGGATGCTAAAAACCAAAACCGCAATTTAATTAACTATGTATACAGATCCAATCGCGGATTTTCTTACTCGTGTGAGAAATGCTATTGCAGCTAACCACAGAGTAGTTGAAGTTCCTGCTTCTAAATTGAAGAAGGAAATGACGAAAATTTTGTTCGATCAAGGTTACATTTTAAGTTATCAGTTCAATGACGATAAAGTACAAGGAACTATCAAGATAGCTTTAAAATACGATCGTGATACGAAAGAATCAGTAATCAGAAAGATTCAAAGAATTTCAACACCAGGTTTACGTAAGTACGTTGGCGCTAAAGAAATGCCAAGAGTATTAAACGGTTTAGGTATTGCTATTGTTTCTACATCTAAAGGTGTAATGACAAACAAAAAAGCAAGACAAGAGAACGTTGGTGGAGAGGTATTATGTTACGTTTACTAAAAAACATTTTGTAAGATGAGTAGAATAGGAAAAAATCCAATCGCATTGCCACAAGGTGTTGAAGTAAAAGTAGACGGAAACGTGGTAACAGTAAAAGGTAAATTAGGAGAGTTAACTCAAGAGTTATCTTCTGATATTACTGTGAAAGTAGAAGATGGTACAATCACTTTAGAAAGACCATCAGATAGTAAAGATCATAGAGCTGCACATGGTTTATACCGTGCTTTAATCAATAACATGGTTGAAGGTGTAAGCAAAGGATTTACTAAAGAGTTAGAGTTAGTAGGTGTTGGTTATAGAGCATCTAACCAAGGACAAAAATTAGATTTAGCCTTAGGTTTCTCTCATAACATTATTTTAGATTTAGCTCCAGAAGTTAAGGTTGAAACAGTATCTGAAAAGGGTAAGAATCCAATTGTAAAATTAACTTCACATGACAAGCAATTAGTTGGTCAGGTTGCAGCAAAAATTCGTTCTTTCCGTAAGCCAGAGCCTTACAAAGGAAAAGGAATTAAGTTTGTAGGAGAAGTATTAAGAAGAAAAGCAGGTAAATCTGCATAATAAATTAAGAGAAATTATTATGGCATTATCAAAGCTTGAAAGAAGACAACGAATTAAGCATAGAATTAGAAAAATAGTTACTGGTACAGCTGCTAAACCAAGATTATCAGTTTTTAGAAGTAACAAAGAAATCTATGCTCAGTTAATTGATGACGTTGCTGGTGTAACATTAGCATCTGCATCTTCAAGAGATAAAGAAATTACATCTAGTTCTAAAGCAGAAGCAGCTACAGCAGTAGGAAAAGCAATCGCTGAAAAAGCTGAAAAAGCTGGGGTTGATACTGTTGCTTTTGATCGTAACGGGTATTTATACCACGGTAGAGTTAAAGTATTAGCAGACGCTGCTAGAGAAGCTGGTTTAAAATTTTAAGAAATTATATTATGTTAGGATATAAAAACGTAGAAAGAGTAAAACCAAGCGGATTAGAGCTTGTAGATAAATTAGTAGGAGTACAACGTGTTACTAAAGTAACTAAAGGAGGTAGAGCATTTGGTTTCTCTGCAATCGTAGTAGTTGGTGATGGTAACGGTGTTGTAGGTCACGGATTAGGAAAATCTAAAGATGTTTCTTCTGCTATTGCAAAAGCAGTAGAAGATGCAAAGAAAAACTTAGTGCGTATTCCTATTTTAGACGGAACATTACCACACGAGCAAAAAGGTAAATTTGGTGGAGCTAAAGTATTCATCAAGCCAGCTTCACACGGTACCGGGGTTATTGCCGGGGGTGCTGTACGTTTGGTATTAGAATCTGTTGGAATTAAAGACGTATTATCAAAGTCTCAAGGATCATCAAACCCTCATAACGTAGTAAAAGCTACTTTTGACGCTTTATTACAATTACGTAGCGCAGCAACTATTGCTAAGCAAAGAGGAATTTCTTTAGAGAAAGTTTTTAACGGTTAAAATTTAAGACGATGAGTAAAATTAGAGTTACACAAGTAAAAAGTCAAATCGGTCGCCTTAAAAATCAAAAAAGAACGTTAGAGGCGTTAGGTTTACGTAAAATGAACCAAACTGTAGAGCATGATGCAACAGCTACAATTTTGGGTATGGTAAATAAAGTTCAACACTTAGTTTCTGTAGAAGAAATTAAATAAGATAATAAAAGATGAGTTTACACAACTTAAAACCAGCAGCTGGAGCAACTAAGAACAAAGGGAAGCGTGTAGGACGTGGAGAAGGTTCTGGTAAAGCTACTACTGCAGGAAGAGGACACAAAGGAGCTAAATCTCGTTCTGGTTATTCTCGTAAAGTAGGATTTGAAGGAGGACAAATGCCACTTCAAAGACGTGTGCCTAAATTTGGATTCACTAACATTAACCGTAAAGAGTATGTTGGTGTAAATTTAGACAAGTTACAATCATTAGTAGATAACGGAAAGATAACAGATACAGTTAATTTAGATGTTTTAGTTGAAAACAGATTAGCTCGTAAAAACGACTTAGTAAAAATATTAGGTGGTGGAGAGTTAAAAGCTAAATTAAATATAACTGTACATAAGTATACAGCATCAGCAAAAGCAGCTATCGAAGCAGCAGGAGGTGAAGCAGTAACTTTATAATAATTGTAAATGATGAATTTTATAAATACTTTAAAAGACATTTGGAAGATAGAAGAGTTAAAAGAAAAATTACTTTTAACTTTAGGTTTAATTGCTGTTTACCGTTTTATGGCAGCAGTTCCATTACCAGGAATTGATCCAACTCAATTAACAGCATTAAAAGACAGTACTTCTGATGGACTTTTAGGTTTATTAAACGCATTTACAGGTGGGGCATTTGCTAGAGCGTCAGTAATGGCACTTGGTATAATGCCTTATATTTCTGCTTCTATTGTAGTACAGTTAATGGGTATCGCGGTACCTTATTTACAAAAACTACAAAAAGATGGAGAAAGTGGACGTAAGAAGATTACGCAAATTACAAGATGGCTTACAATTGCTATTACATTGTTTCAAGCACCTACTTATATTGGAGTTATCCAAAATCAAATGGGATTACCAGCTGAAGCATTCTTAGTAACAGGAGCAACATTTTGGGTATCATCTATTATTCTTTTAAGTGCAGGAACAATTTTTGCAATGTGGTTAGGAGAGCGTATTACTGATAAAGGAGTTGGTAATGGTATATCATTATTAATTACTGTAGGTATTATCGCAAACTTCCCAGCAGCATTTATTCAAGAATTAGTTTCTAAGCAAACTGCAGGAGCAGGAGGAATTATGATGATTTTAATCGAATTAATAGTTTGGTTTGTGGTAATCTTGTTAACCGTATTATTAGTTACCGCAGTACGCAAAGTTGCAGTTCAATATGCACGTCGTACAGCAGTTACAAACATTAAAGATGTTGATGGCGCAAGACAGTACATTCCATTAAAGTTGAATGCAGCTGGTGTAATGCCAATTATCTTTGCTCAAGCAATTATGTTTTTACCAATTGCGTTAGGGCAAAAATACCCAGCATTAAATAGTTTAACTGATATTAACGGTTTATGGTATAACGTTATATTTGCTTTATTAATTATTGTCTTTAGTTACTTTTATACAGCTATTACTATTCCAACGAATAAAATGGCAGAAGACTTAAAGAGAAGTAATGGTTTTGTTCCAGGGTATAAACCAGGTGAAGAAACAGCTAACTTTTTAGATTCAGTATTGTCAAAAATTACATTACCAGGATCAATCTTCTTAGCAGCTTTATCTATTTTACCAGCAATCATTGTAAAGTTTGGAGTTACTCAAAACTGGGCAATGTTTTACGGTGGAACTTCATTAATCATTATGGTAGGAGTTGCAATAGACACCATTCAGCAAATAAACTCGTATTTATTAAATAGTCGTTACGACGGTTTAATGAAAACAGGAAACAGTAACAGAAAATCATTAAAATAATATGGCTAAGCAATCAGCAATTCAACAAGACGGAACTATTACAGAAGCTTTATCAAACGCTATGTTCCGTGTAGAATTAGAAAACGGACATATTGTTACGGCGCACATTTCAGGAAAAATGCGTATGCATTATATAAAGTTATTACCAGGAGACAAGGTAAAATTAGAAATGAGCCCGTATGATTTATCAAAGGCAAGAATTACTTACAGATATTAAAAACACACACTGATGAAAGTAAGAGCATCATTAAAGAAAAGAAGTGCTGACTGCAAAATTGTACGCAGAAAAGGCCGTTTATACGTAATTAACAAAAAGAATCCTAGATTTAAACAAAGACAAGGATAATAAATAAGACACTAGTCATTAGTAATTAGTAGTTAGATGAATCTGCTTGAAATAGAAATGTTTAGGATTCTAACAACTAAAAGCTAACAGCTAAAAACTAAATTATATGGCAAGAATCGCAGGTATAGATATTCCAAAGAATAAAAGAGGTGTTATCGCTTTAACATATATCTTTGGTGTAGGAAGAAGCAGAGCTAAAGAGATTTTAGCAGCTGCTAACATAGACGAAAGCATCAAAGTTCAAGATTGGACTGATGATCAAATTGCAGCAATTCGTGAGCAAGTAGGAACTTACACTATTGAAGGTGAGTTACGTTCTGAAGTTCAATTAAACATTAAACGTTTAATGGACATCGGATGTCAAAGAGGTATTCGTCACAGACTTGGTTTACCATTAAGAGGACAAAGAACGAAGAATAACTCTCGTACAAGAAAAGGTAAGAGAAAAACTGTAGCTAACAAGAAAAAATAATCATTGATTATTTTTTACTAATAGTAAAGAATTATGGCAAAGTCTAAAGTAACAAAAAAACGTAAAGTTATAATTGAATCAGTTGGTGAAGCTCACGTAACTGCATCATTTAACAATATTATTATTTCTTTAACAAACAAAAAAGGTGATGTAATTTCTTGGTCATCTGCAGGTAAAATGGGCTTCAGAGGTTCTAAAAAGAACACTCCTTACGCAGCTCAATTAGCAGCAGAAGATTGTGCAGAAGTTGCAAAAGAAGCTGGTTTACGTAAAGTAAAAGTGTATGTTAAAGGACCAGGTAACGGTAGAGAATCTGCAATCAGATCTATCCACAATGCTGGTATCGAAGTAACTGAAATCATCGATGTTACTCCAATTCCACACAACGGATGTCGTCCACCTAAAAGAAGAAGAGTATAAGTTGAATTAATTCAACTTATACTTTATTTAGCGTACTTTTGTGCGCAAAAAACAAGTATTTTAACACAGTAGGATTTAAAGATTATCGAAGGAGTACGCCTTAATTCATAATCCCTACTAATTTTTATTACAAATGGCAAGATATACAGGACCAAAAACTAAGATTGCTCGTAAATTTGGCGAGGCAATTTTCGGAGATGACAAGAACTTCGAAAAAAGAAATTACCCTCCAGGACAACACGGTGTTGGTAAGAGAAGAGGAAAAAAATCTGAATATGCAATCCAATTAATGGAGAAGCAAAAAGCTAAATATACTTATGGTATTTTAGAGCGTCAGTTCCGTAACCTTTTCAAAAAAGCATCAGCTTCTCAAGGAGTAACAGGTGAAATCTTATTACAATTATGTGAATCTCGTTTAGATAACGTTGTTTACCGTTTAGGTGTTGCTAATTCACGTAGAGCTGCACGTCAGTTAGTATCTCACCGCCACATTACAGTTAACGGAGATATCGTTAATATTCCATCTTATAGATTAAAAGAGGGAGATGTAGTAGCAGTAAGAGAAAAATCTAAGTCGTTAGAAGCTATTGAAAATGCTTTAGCAGCTAATAGCAATGTTTACGAATGGTTAACTTGGAATGCTGATCAAAAATCTGGAACTTTTGTAAAAGCTCCAGAAAGATTACAAATTCCAGAGAACATTAAAGAGCAATTAATCGTAGAATTATACTCTAAGTAATAAATTAATTATATTGGTATTCAGCCAAAGGGTTTATTCGAACTTCTTCAAACTTATAAACCGCGCAACTGATTAACAATTAAAACGAAGAAAACAAATTAATATGGCAATTTTAAATTTTCAAAAACCTGATAAAGTAATCATGATTGAATCTACTGATTTTTCAGGAAGATTCGAATTTAGACCTCTTGAACCAGGTTTTGGATTAACAGTTGGTAATGCTTTAAGAAGAGTATTATTATCTTCATTAGAAGGATTTGCTATTACATCATTACGTATTGATGGAGTAGATCACGAATTCTCTACAATTCAAGGTGTTGTAGAAGACGTAACTGAAATCATCTTAAACTTAAAACAAGTTCGTTTTAAGAAGCAGATTGAAGAATCTGACAGAGAAACAGTTTCTATCGCAATATCAGGACAAGAGCAATTAACCGCTGGAGATTTACAAAAATTTATCTCAGGTTTCCAGGTATTAAACCCAGAGTTAGTACTTTGTAACATGGATAAATCAGTAACGTTAAATGCTGAAATTACCATTGAAAAAGGTAGAGGTTTCGTGCCAGCAGAAGAAAACAAA
>NZ_JAPEHZ010000064.1 GCF_028823685.1 Tenacibaculum sp. L6
TATTAACAGCGACAGATAATTGTAGTTCATCAGTTACAGTAAATTATTCAGAAGAAATTACAAGAGAAGAAGGAGCGTGTGCTTCTGCATATACAATTACTAGAATTTGGACAGCAGAAGATTGTGCAGGAAATACAGTTTCGCATACTCAAGTAATTAATGTTGAAGATACTGAAGCACCAGAATTAGTTTCTACTTTAGAAGATATTACAGTTGAATGTGACAATGTTCCAGAGGTTGCAACTTTAGAATTTACTGATAATTGTTCAGCAAACGTAACTCAAACAAATTTTGAAGAGACAAGTACGTTTGATGGAACTGATAGTAATTATATGATTACAAGAACATGGACAGTTTCTGATGATTGTGGAAACGTAGCTGAATTTACACAAACCATTACAGTAACAGTCAATACATCGGTAACAGAAATAGCTGATTCTAAATGTATAGACGATGGAGAAATTAATTTGAATGATTATGTAGCTAACCCAAGTGAAGAAGGTAGTTGGGAAGTTACACAAGGAAATGTAGTATTATCGAACGATGCAAGTTTTGATCCATCAGGTTTAAGTTTAGGAGACTATGTATTCACTTATACTGAACCAAATAATGGATGTTTAAGGTCAATAAAAGTTACGATTAATATAAACGATGACTGTATTGTATTACCATGTGGACAAGAAGATGTGGTAATATCAAAAGCAGTAACCCCTAATGGAGATTCATGGAATGAATTCTTTGAAGTAACAGGAGTAGAATCTTGTGGATTTATAGTAAATGTGAAAATATTTAACCGTTGGGGAGCACAAGTCTTTGAGTCTAACAATTATGCTAATAATTGGAATGGAGTTTCTGATGGAACTAAGTTTGGAGGGGCTAAAAGATTACCAGCAGGTACATATTACTACATTGTAATATTAGAAAATAGTGGTTTAAAACCATTTACAGGAGCAATTTATTTAGGAACCAAATAATATTATAAGCTATGAACCATAATTACAGAATATTACAAGCAATTGTTGTGTTACTATTTGCAGGTATTTTTACCGTACAATCGCAACAGTTACCACAATTTACCCAGTACATGTACAACACTATTTCCATAAACCCTGCTTATGCAGGTAGTAGAGAAGTGTTGAGTATAGTTGGGTTGCATAGAAGTCAGTGGGCAGGATTAGATAGAGCGCCTGAAACGCAAACTTTATCTGTTCACTCACCTCTAAGGAATGATAAAATCGGTCTAGGCTTATCGTTTATTAACGATAAGCTTGGATACGAAAAGTTTACCTATTTGTACGGAGATTTTTCTTACACGATTAAGCTTAACAGTACTATAAAATTAGCCTTTGGTCTTAAAGCAGGTTTTACTCAATATAATATTGATGATGCTTTAATAGCAGCAGAACCATCTGATCCAGGTATCTCAGGAATTCAAAATAGATGGGAACCTAACATAGGTAGTGGGGTATTAATGCATACTAATAAATGGTATGTAGGATTGTCGGCTCCGAGGCTATTAAATATAGACCATAATGATTTAGAAGTTAATGGAATTAATTATGGAGTTGTAGATAAGGTGAGTTATTACTTAACAGGAGGTTATGTATTTGATTTAAGCGATAATGTAAAATTTAAACCAGCAACTTTAATTAAAGCAACAAACGGAGCACCTTTATCGTATGATATTACAGCAAACTTTTTGTTTAATGAAAAGCTTTGGTTAGGTGGATCTTATAGAATTAACGAGTATACAGGAGCATTAGGAGCTTTGGTAGATTTTCAAGTCTCTCGTCAGTTTAGAATAGGATATGCTTACGAACATCCGTTATCTGATATTAATCAATATTCAAATGGTACTCATGAAGTATTATTGATGTTTGAATTGCACCCTAAAGCATATAGAACAAAATCACCTAGATACTTTTAAAAAGCACACTTATGAAAACAAAAATTACATTTATATTACTTTTTTTATCATGTTTTGCTTTTTCACAAAGAAAAGTAGCTGATAAATTTTATAAAGAATACTCCTACATAAAGGCTGCTGAATTCTATAAAAAAGCAATTAACGCAGGCGATGATGGAGTAGAAATGGTAACAAAATTAGCCGATTGTTATTATAACAATTCTAACTCTAAACAAGCAGCTTACTGGTATGGGGTGGCTTCCAATAGAGATGAAGGTTTAAGTGATGAAGCTATATATAAATATGTACAATCACTTAGAAGTCTTGGTGAATACGAAAAAGCAGATAAATGGCTGCAAAAAATACCTGATGTAGTTACCAAAATAGGAATTGTAGATTATGATAAGCTAAAAACACTAAATAAAGATTCTGTAGAAATAGCAAATTTAAAAATCAATACTAAAAATTCAGATTTTGGTTCTTACGTACAAGGTGAAAAGTTATATTTTGCTTCTACAAGAAATGATAAAGGTGAAATTTATGAATGGAATAATCAGCCGTATTTAGATATATATCAAGCAAAAATTATAGCTAAAGATGATGAGTTTGATTTAGAAGATGTTATGCCAATTGTTTCTTCCAAGATTAACACAGGTTTCCACGAATCGAATGTAGCTATTACTAAAGATGGAAAGACATTGTACTTCACTAGGAATAATCTAGATGAAAAAGAGAAGCTTGAGTATGATAAAAAAGGTACGTCGAACTTAAAAATTTTCAAAGCAACTTTAGTGAATGGTCAATGGGAAAATATTGAAGAATTACCTTTTAACGACAAAGTGTATTCTAGTGGACATCCGGCATTAAGCCCAGATGAAAAAACATTGTATTTTACTTCTGATAGACCAGGTGGTTTTGGAGCAACCGATATTTACAAAGTAGCAATTTTACCTAATGGAGGCTATGGAAAGGTCATGAATTTAGGAGAAAAAATTAATACAGTAGATAGAGAAATGTTTCCGTTTGTAGCAAAAGATTATACCTTATATTTTTCTTCAGATGGATATCAAAACTTAGGTCTTTTAGATATTTATAAATCAGATTTGTTAAAAAATAATTCTTCTGAAGTAGTAAATATAGGAGCTCCATTTAATAGTGGTTATGATGACTTTGCTTTTTTTTATAATGAAGACGGAAAAACAGGATATTTTTCTTCGAATAGACCGGAAGGTAAAGGAGAAGATGATATTTATGAATTCAGAACTTTTAAATGTAAACAATTCATAAAAGGTAAAACATTTGATAAAAGAACAAAAGAATTATTACCAAATACTTTAGTAGAATTAATAGATGCTGATGGTAAGGTGGTGCAAAGATTTGTTACTCAAGAAGATGCTTCTTATATTTTTGAAGTAGAATGCGAGAAGAAATTTAGATTAAGAGGTACAAAACTAGATTATAAAGATGATTTTATTGATAATGTTGAAACCACTGATAGAAGAGGTGTTGAAATAGAACGCAATTTATATTTAACACCATTAATTATAGGTAATGAGATTGTAATTGACCCAATATTCTTTGATTTTAATAAATGGAATATTCGCCCTGATGCTGCTTACGAGTTAGAGCATATAGTAAGAGTGTTAAAAAATAATCCGAAAATGATTATAAAAATTGAAGCACATACAGACAGCAGAGGAAGTGACCGATACAATGAAATTTTATCTGATAGAAGAGCAAAATCTACTAGAGATTATATTTATTCACGTGATATAGCCAAACACAGAATTCAAAGTGCTATTGGTTATGGAGAAAAACAATTGATAAATAAGTGTTCTAACGGTGTTAAATGTACCGAAGAAGAACATCAAGAAAACAGACGATCAAAATTTATAATCACGAATGATTATAAAGGTGAAAATAAGTAATTAGTCTCCCGTAGAGTAGTTTTCTTTGCCCCGGTTCAATCTCGCACATTGAATTGGGGTTTTTTTATTTATTTCACTTTTGTTTTAATGATTATAAAAGTGAAAACAAGTAATTAGCCTCCGTAGAGTAGTTTTCTTTTGCCCTGATTTAATCTCGTACATTGAATTGAGGTTTTATTTTCTTCACTATTGTCTTACAAAGATGTTGGTAAAATACCATTTACCATCAGCACTTTTTTCAGCGGTAATGTCAAAATGAGTAAAGTCACCTTCAATATTTTTCTTGTGACCATCACTTTTAACCCATGCATTAACAACAGATTCAGCTGTAGAATAACCATAAGCTACATTTTCTGCAACACTTACAGCGTTAGCATTTTGCGTTAAGTACTCTTTGCGTTGGTAAAAAAAGTCATGAGAAACCTCATTCTTTTCAATCATATAGTTAGTATGATTGTTTGTTTGTGATTTAATGACTTCTAATTTACTTAGTGAAGAAAAACCATTATTAACTCTATAATTATTAATAAGGGTCAAAATGTCCGATTCTATTGATTTTTCACTTACTGTAATTGACATTTCAGGGTTGTTGTCAACTATTTCAGTTTCATTAGACGAACAAGACGTCAATATTAGTGCACAACAAAGCACTAATAACTTGAGGGGATAGTTATTCATGATTGGGGGTTAAGGGGTTAATCAAAAAACGTTGTAAAGATATAACGAAAACTTAATGCGAAACAAGTTAATTGTATGTTTTTGAGATAAAAAGGGGCTTTTTCCTGTGACTAGATAGCCTGTTTTATAAAATCTTCATATTCATAAAAAAACAGCTCAAACTGTGTCATAGTTTCAACATAAAACTCATAGCAATCTCGCCAAGTATCTTTATTATGAATGCTGAATTTTTTATCAAAAGGAACATAAATTCTTCGGATAATTTTATGATTATCCAATTCAAAAGTATCATCGTAGATTACTTCTGGTAAATATTCAGATTCTAGTATTTTTTTTAAAGAAAGTAATTGGTCGTAAAGTAGTTCATTAGCAACATCTTCAGGGTGTTCAAAATCTAAACACACAGAGGCTTAGCTTTTTTTCTATCTGCTTGAAATTTAAAAGCAAATCCTTTTATTTTTGTATTATACAACAACCATTTTCTTGGAAAAGATTTTCCAAAGCTTGTCCAAAATTCTTTACGTAATCTAGCTGATTCTTCTTTACTAAACATTTTTTTGTCTTAAGTTGCTTGTACTTGGCTGTTAGTGGAATGTAAACTCTCTATCAAGTCATTCTTTCATTAACTCATTAATACACTAACTCATTAAACCATTTTATCCGTGAACTCTTGCTTCTTTACCTCTTTCGCGCATCATTTTAGCTTCAAAAGCTAACAAACTGTCCCATTTTTCGTCAACAAGATCACGATCCATATATTGACGAGCATAACCTAAAAATAAGGTGTAGTGATTAGCTTCTGAAACCATTAAATCTAAATAAAACTTAGAAAGCTCTTCATCTTCCATATTATCTGCAAAAACCTTAAAACGTTCACAACTACGAGCTTCAATTAATGCAGCAACTAACAAACGCTGTATTAGTGCTTCAGTTCTGTCTTTAGTATGTGGAAAAAACTTTTGCAATCGTTGAGCGTAATCATTTTTACTTGCTTGTCCTAAAACCATTCCTCGTTCTACCATTAAATTGTGTACCATTCTAAAATGCTCCATTTCTTCAATGGCAATATCACTCATATCTTTAACAAGTTCGGTTTCTTCAGAATAGTTGATGATAATTGACACAGCATTCGAAGCAGCTTTTTGTTCTGCAAAAGCATGATCGGTTAATAATTGTTCTAAGCCGTTTTTAGCAACTTCAACCCATGAAGTTTCTGTGTCAAATTGTAGTCCAAGCATAATGTGTAATTGAGGTTGTAAAAGTAAAAAATATAAAAACGAATAGAGTAATAAATAGCTTAAAAATAGCTAGCTTTGTTATTAAAAAAATCTCTTAAAAAATTGCTGATAAATACCGATTCTAATTACGGATACTAAACAAATTGCTACAAATTCTAAATAGATCATCTTTTAAAAAGATTTTTCAGTAGTTTTATAAAGAATAGAGAAAGTCAAAACTTCCAAAAAAATGAAATTACAGTTACTAAAACAAATGAGAAAAATTTTAGGTTCTCTTGCATTAATCTGTTTAATGCTTATGGCTAATTCGTGTAAAAAATCAGTTACTACAGAAAGTAATGTTAACGAATTTAGTGAGTATATTAGTGTGTTTCCTGATAAGTTAATATCGGTAACACCAAACTTAAAGTTTGTATTAAAAAAGAAAGCCACTACAAATTTTGATGCGAATGAAATTATAACAGTTTCACCAGAGATTAAAGGTGAAGTAGCTGTAAACGAGAATGAAATTGCTTTTATACCAGCAGAAAAATTAAAAAGTAATCAAGAATATTTGGTAACTCTTCACTTATCAAACTTGTATGAAGATATTGATGAAGAGTTAAAAGACTTTACAGTTAAGTTAAAAACAAAGGAACTGCTTTTCAATGTTTCACTACAATCGCCAAGTGTTTATACTAAAGATTTATATGCTGTAGAAGGTGAAATTATAGCAAGTGATGTTATTGAAACAACTAAATTAACCGATTTATTAAAAGCAACTTATAACGGTAAGTCGAAGAGAATAAAGTTTAGTGAAGTTGGTGAACTTAGCTCAAAAATATATTTTAAAGTAGACAGTATTCAACGTTATGATGACGATAAATCATTATCAGTAACTTGGGATGGGAGCTCTATTCAGTCAGAATCAAAAGGTAAAAGAGAACTGACTATTATAGGAAAAAATAACTTTAAAGTATTAGATATTGATGTTATAAATACGGATAAACAACATATAGAAATAAGTTTTTCAGATCCGTTACAAAAATCTCAAAATTTAAAAGGACTTATTCAGTTTTTAAATACTCAAAAAAGAGAATTTACTTATAAGATCAATAACAATAAGGTTACTTTATACCCAAAAGCATCTTATACAGAAAAGATAGATATAGAGGTTTTTAAGGGAATTAAAAGTGCAGATGGATACACCTTAAAAGAAAATATTATTAAAACGGTATATTTTGAAGAGTTGAAACCTGCTGTTAGCTTTATTAAAAGTGGATCAATTTTACCAAACTCAAGCAATTTAAAAATCAATTTTAAAGCGGTTAATTTAAAGGCAGTTGATGCAACTATCTATAAAGTTTATAAGGATAATGTATTACAATTTTTACAATACAATAATTTAAGTAACCAAGGTAATTTACGTTATGTAGGTCGTCCAATTGCAAAATATACGATGAATCTTGGTAATCAAGGACTCGATTTAAGTAAGGAAAATGCTTTTGCTATTGATTTAGCTGAAATTGTAACTGTAGAAGATGGAGCGATGTATAGAGTAGAATTTTCGTTCAATAAAGATTATTCTACTTATTCATGTACTGAAGGATCAGAAACCAAAACAATTGTTTTTGGAAAAAAAGAGATAAACATAAAAAGTTATGATAATCCTCATTATTATGAAGATTATTACGACGATTATAGTTGGAGAGATAGAGATAATCCATGTACCAACTCTTACTATTACGACAAGCAAATTAGCACTAATATTTTGGCTACAAATATTGGTGTAATCGTAAAGAAAGGAAACAATAACAAGACTTTAGTAGTGGTAACAGATATACTTACTACAAACGCAATTGAAGCTGCAAATGTGACGTTGTATAATTTACAAATGCAACCTATAGAATCGGCTTCTACGAATAAAGAAGGAATTGCTACTTTCAATAATGTTTCTAACGCATTTTTTGCTGTAGTTACGAAAAATAAAAATACAACATACATTAAGTTAAACGACGGTGAAGCATTGTCTATGAGTAAGTTTGATGTATCAGGTGTGAAATTGCAAGAAGGAATTAAAGGTTATATCTATGGAGAACGTGGTGTTTGGAGACCAGGAGATCAATTATTCTTAACCTTTGTATTAAACGATAATGCGAATCCAATTCCAGATGATCATCCAATAAAGTTTGAGTTAATCAATCCGCAGGGAAAAATAATTGACCGAACAATTCTTCCGAAGAAATCAAACAATGTATATGGTTATGCGCCAACAACAAACCCTGAAGCAATTACTGGAAACTGGAAATTACGCGTAAGTGTAGGTGGAGCGGTTTTTAACAAAGACTTAAAAATTGAAACCATTAAACCTAACCGATTAAAAATAAAACTTAACACCACAGAAAAGTTTATCAAAGCTAATTCTGAAATTACAGGAAATGTAGAGGTTAAGTGGTTACATGGTGCTATTGCGAGAGGTTTAAAATTAGATATTAACGGAAAATTTTCGCAAACAACTACTGAGTTTTCAAAATTCAAAAACTATAATTTTGATGATGTTACACGTCGTTTTGGAACTGAGGAGTTTAAAGTATTAAAAGGTAGTTTAAATAATGAAGGTACAACCAATTTCTCTGTAAAACCAAAACTAGATAGTAAAGCTCCAGGAATGCTAAAAGCGAGTTTTATAACTAAGGTTTATGAGAACGGAGGAGATTTTAGTACTGATGTGTTTTCTAATAAAGTATCGCCTTATACTTCGTATGCAGGATTACAAGATGCAGAAGAACCTCAATCTAAAAATTATTTGTTTACTGATGAAGAATATATGTTTAATGTTGCTTCTGTAAATCAAGAAGGAGTAGGAGTAGCGAATAATTTAGAAGTAAATGTGTATAAGTTATCATGGCGTTGGTGGTGGAATACCTCTGACAATGGATTGTCTAGTTATGATGGAACGCGTTATCATGAACCTTATAAAAAGTTAACAATTGGTACAAATACAGGAGGTAAAGGAACTTTCAAATTAAAAGTTGATGAAAACGATTGGGGACGCTATTTAATTAAAGTAACCGATTTAAAAAGTAAGCACGTAACTTCTAACGTAGTGTATTTTGATTGGCCTTCTTGGTATGCAAAGAAAAAAGGAAATCAAGATAAGAGCAATGCTACCATGTTGGTGTTTACTACAGATAAAGAATCGTATGAAGTAAATGAAACAGCAACAGTTAAGTTCCCTTCTTCTGAAGGAGGAAAAGCTTTTATTACTATTGAAAATGGAACTGAGGTGTTAGATCATTTTTGGGCACCAACGCAAGCCCAACAAACATCGTTTAGTTTTCCAGTAAAAGCGAGCTATACACCTAATGTTTTTGTGAATATTTCTTTATTACAAAAGCACAGCCAAACGGTAAACGATTTACCAATTCGTATGTATGGATCTATCCCGATGTTGGTAAATAATCCTGATACTAAACTAGCACCTAAAATTCAATTAGCTGACGAGTTAAGACCAGAATCTACTGCTACCATTCGTGTAAAAGAAGAAAAAGGTAGACCAATGACGTATACCATTGCACTAGTAGATGAAGGCTTGTTGGATTTAACACGTTTTAAAACTCCGAATCCTTGGGGTGTTTTCTACGCACGTCAATCGTTAGGAGTAAGAACATGGGATATTTTTGATGATGTTATTGGAGCTTATGGAGGAAAAGTAAATCAAATATTAAGTATTGGTGGTGACGAATCGGAAGCAGGAAGTAAAAACAGAAAAGCTAATCGATTCAAACCAATGGTTACCTATTTAGGTCCATTTGATTTAGAAATGGGAGATATTAAGGAGCACAAGATTAAAATTCCTAAATATGTAGGATCTGTTCGTGCTATGGTTGTCGCTACAGATACTAAAAAAGATGCGTATGGTAGCGATGAAAAAACAGCTTTTGTACGTAAACCTGTTATGATTTTAGCATCGTTACCTCGTAAGATTACGCCACAGGAAACCGTTACGTTACCAGTTACTGTTTTCGCAATGAAACCAAACATTAAGAACGTAAAAGTAACAGTACAACCTGATGAATCTTATACGATAGTTGGAGACCGAACACAAACAGTTTCGTTTGATCAACCAGATGAGAAAATGGCGTATTTCACCTTAAAAGTAAACGATTTCAAGGGAATTGGTAAAGTGAAAATAGATGCAAGTTCAGGAAGTGAAAAAGCATCTTACGAAGTAGAGATTGATGTCTTAAATCCGAATCCAGTTACGACCGAGGTAAAAGATTTAGTGTTAAAGTCAAACGAACAAGGAGAGTTAAACTTCACTAGTTTTGGAACTAGAGGAACTAATGCAGTTACGTTAGAGTTGTCTTTTAGGATATTTAATTCGTTATCCACATGGTTGTGTAGAGCAAACTACTTCAGGAGTTTTTCCACAGTTATACTTACCTGAACTATTTGAATTATCAAAAGATAAGATAGCTTCAACAGAAAGAAATATAAAAGCAGCTATTCAACGATTGTCAGATTTCCAGTTATCAAATGGAGGACTTTCTTACTGGCAAGGAAATAGTACTGCAGATAGTTGGGGAACATCGTATGCTGGTCATTTTATGATAGAAGCAGAAAAGAAAGGATATGTATTACCAATTGGTTTCAAATCAAAATGGATAGGATATCAGAAGCAACAAGCGCGTAATTGGAGAAACACTTCAAGCTATTATAACAATTCTCTTTCGCAAGCATATCGATTGTATACATTGTGTTTAGCGAATAGTCCAGATTTAGCTTCAATGAACCGTTTGCGTGAATCAATGGGAGTTTCAGATGAAGCTAAAACAAGGTTAGCAAGTGCGTATGCTTTAATCGGTAAAAAATCGATAGCGCAATCTATTTTAAAAGGATTAACAGGGTATAGTTCTACTAAGAGATATTATTCAAATTATGGTTCAGAAACCAGAAACAAAGCAATGGCTTTAGAAACGTATACTTTGTTAGATGATGAAACTAAGGCAATAAAGTTAGCTAAAGAAGTTGCTGAAGATTTGTCTAGTAACAACTGGATGAGTACGCAAACAACAGCTTATAGTTTGTTAGCAATGAGTCAGTATGCTTTAAAAAATGGTGGAGTTGAAGGAATTAACACCAACTATATTTTCAATAAGGTTTCAGGAGAAGCAAGCACAACCAAATCATTATTAGCAAAAGATTTAGTAGCACTTCAACAAGAGAATTCTTTAAAAATAACCAATAAAAACAACGGAGTAGTATATGTACGAGTACTAAATAAAGGAATTTTACCAGTAGGTGAAGAAAAAGTATTCCAAAAGAACTTAGAAGCATCTATTGTATATAAAACAAAAGATGGTGCTCGTATTGAACCTGATAATTTATCACAAGGAACCAATTTTATAGCTGAGATAAAAATTAAAAACTCAACTAGTGAAACACTAGAAAATGTGGCCTTAACGCAATTTATACCTTCTGGTTGGGAAATTGTAAATACTCGTTTTACCGATTTTGGAAATAATACCACATCTTCTAATGTAGATTATACCGATATACGAGATGCGAGTATTAGTAACTACTTTACATTGAAAAAGTATGAAACTAAAACGTTTAATGTATTATTAAATGCATCGTATTTAGGAGAGTATTATTTACCTGGAGTACAAGTTGAAGCAATGTACGACAACGATTATATTGCACGTACTCAAGGAAGATGGATTAAAGTTGTGAAATAATTACTACATCAAATAGAAATTAAAAAGGAGCTAATTATAGCTCCTTTTTTTGTTCATTATGTCTCGTCCTGAAATAAGTTTA
Organism: Tenacibaculum sp. L6; assembly: GCF_028823685.1. Lineage (GTDB taxonomy): Bacteria > Bacteroidota > Bacteroidia > Flavobacteriales > Flavobacteriaceae > Polaribacter. The sequence continues at coordinate 11,553 of NZ_JAPEHZ010000064.1, forward strand.
CACAATTTAGACTTATTTTATGAAAAGCAATGTATCCAAGAAGAAACGCACACAGTGTGATTACAATTTAGGCTTTAAATTAGCTGTAGTTTCTCAAGTAGAAAAGGGCGAATTAACTTACAAACAAGCTCAAAAGAAGTATGGTATTCAAGGAAAGAGTACTGTTTTGGTTTGGT
>NZ_JAPEHZ010000065.1 GCF_028823685.1 Tenacibaculum sp. L6
AAAAATGTAGACACTTTAACCGTTAAAAATTGTTTACCTATGGTTTTAAATCATAAATTATATAATAACGATTTTTTCAAAACAATTGAAAAGGGTAATAATTTCAAAATTAGAGATAAACTTATTCACACTAATGATTCATCAACACTGAATAATATAAATAAAATTGACTCTGGAATCATTGTTTTTTGTAGTATTGGTTCAATAAATTGTGATAATTTTCTAACTGATTTAAGCTCTAAAATAGGAATTCGATTTTTAGAAAAAAATAATTTATATTATTACAGCCTTTCAAAAAATGAGCAGTATGAATATTTAGTAAGAAAACAAAAGGAAATATTAGACTCTAATATTCAACCACATTTTGCGGTTGTAAAAAAAGGAAAGATAATAAAAGATTTTATAGGGTATAAAAACCTTTCTGAATTGATTAATAAGATAGAACATTAAAAAGAGTATAATTAAATCTCATCCACATCGCCGTTTTCAGATAAGAAAATGGCAATGTTTTTTGTGTTTTCAAACTGAGAAAAGATAATAATCATAATTACAGTAATAGGTACCGAAAGTATCATTCCTGTAATTCCCCAAATTTCTCCCCAAACAGCTAGTGAAAGAATGGTAACTAGTGGGCTTAAATTCAGCGATTTACCAAAAACTTTAGGTTCTACAACATTTCCTACGACTACCTGAATAGCACCAACGGCAAATACAACGATTAAAAAAGGCGTAAACTCACCAAACTGTATCAAACAAAAAATGGCTGGAAAAGCTGTAGCGACTAACGATCCGATAGTTGGGATGTAATTCAATAAAAAAATAAGGAAGGCCCAAAAGGGTGCACCATCTACTCCAACCATTAGCAAAACAAAATAACTTAAGATACCCGTTAATAAACTTACATAGGTTTTTAAACGTAAATAGTTAGAAATTGAGCTTTCTACCTTTTTTAAGATAAATTGAAAGCTTTTTGAGCTTCCTTCATGATTAGAGAATACACGTTGTAGCTTTAACTTAAAGTTGCTTTCCTCTAAGAAGATAAATAAGGCATAAATAATAATCATAAAGGTATCACCTAGCAAACTACTAATTCCGTTCGCTATATCGCCTAAAACAGAGCCATAATCAAAATCTCCTACTACCGATTTTACTGAAGTGATGATATCAATATGAAAAAAGGTATCTAAACTTTTAATGATAGCATCAATATTAGGTTCATATTTCGAATATGATGTGGTTAAATTGGAAATGCTATTGGTAATAATTTCAGAAACAAACCCAAAACCTAAAACAATAAGAGAAAATACAAACACATTACTCAACCAAAAAGGAATAAATCGTTTAGCAAAAGGGATTTTATAAATAGTTTTTCGAATTTCTCTTGTTAAAAACCAAAAAATAAGTGCGAAAATGAAAGGAATTAAAATTCCTTTTCCGATAACTAAGGTAGCTAAAACAGCTACGGTTACGATAATAAAGTTGGCTGCGTTTTTCACACGTTTAAATTTTTATAATTGTTTTATCAAAAATTTAATTATAAAATTGAGAACGTGTGTAACCGCTACGCTCTCACATTAATAAATTTTAAGCTTTTTTTCACAAAAGATAGAGCTTAAAATTTATTAATGTTCGTTTCATAATTATTATGAACGAATCCACTGTGAAGGATTCAATCGGTCTTTGTTTTTATACAGCATAAAACTAAGTTGTGTTTTACCAGTAATTTTATCAGTAAAAACTTTTCCTAATTTTTCACCAGTTTTTACCATATCTCCTTTTTTAACATATACTTCTTTCAACTTGACGTAAGTAGAAATATAGTTACCGTGTTGTACATAAACAGATTTTCTACCATCAGGATGTAATTGAACTACTAATACTTTTCCGTTAAAAATACTTTTTACGTCGGTACCTGCTTTGGTTGCAATATACAATCCGTGACTGTTAATTTTGATTCCAGGAAATGTTGGGTGCGGTTGTACCCCATATTTTCTGGTAATAATACCATTAACTGGCCAAGGAAGATTTCCTTTGTTTTGTTCAAAATTTGCTAATAGGGCTTTTTCTTCAGCATTTAAAATAAACCCAGAGCTACTCGTTTTACCTTTGTCGGTTTTTTTACCTTCATTGGCTTTGGCAATAGCGTCTCTAATTAGCTTGTCAATTTTAGCAGCAATTCTTTTTTCTTCTTTTTGCTTTTGTTGTAGTTCGTTTTTATATTTTTTTTCTTCCTTTTTAATTTTTGAAATGAGTTGTTCTTGATTTTTTTTATCTTCTTCAATTTCTTTTTTCTGATTTTTCTCATCAGAAAGTAAAGCCTCTTTTGATTTTCTTTGTACAATTAACGAATCATTTAACTGCTCAATTTCTTTAGCTTTTACAACAATTTCTTCTCCTTGTTTTCTTCTAAAATCACTGTATTGTTGCATGTATTTTAAACGCTTGTAAGCTTGATAAAAGCTTTCAGAAGAAAGTAAGAACATGGTTTTACTTTGTTGCGATTTACTTTTGTATGATTTTACAACCATATCAGCATAATCAGCTTTTAATTTAGCCAATTCATCGTTGTATTTTTTAAGCTCTTTTTCGTTTGATCTTATCTCTAAAGACAAAGCTTTCGACTCTAATTCTATTGTTTCAATTAAGCGCTCACGTACCGTAATTTTTTGGCTTAAATCTTTTAAATCGTCTAAAGCGTTGCTTTTCTTCTTATTGGTTTTAATTATAAGACTGTTAACCTGCTGTATTTCATTTTGAAGTTTTTTTCGCTTATTCTCAAGTTCTTTTCTACTTTGACCAAAAGAAGAAAGTCCTATAAAAAACAGGCATAAAAAGATGTAATAAACAGTGTGTTTCATTATAATTGAATTTCTTTATATCCGTTAGGAATAGTAAAATCTACATTTAATTTCGTGTTGTATTCAACCGAACGCGTATGAATATCAATAATAGTAAACTTATTATTTTCTTTGGCTTGAATGTTGATTTTTTCAGGGAATAAAGTACTATTTTTTTTAGAATATTTAGGATAACTAATATCTAAGCGTTGATTTTTTAACGGATTTATAACCGATTGTTTGTTCAGTTTGAAATGTAAAGGGTTGATGTAAAAAAACAAATCGAACAATTCTGATTGGTTTTTGGGCGATAATTGATATGAATTTTCATGAATGGCCACTTCTTGGCGTTCCGATTTTACATCAACTAAAGCTTCTCCCAATAACATGTTTTGTAATTGTTGAAAGTTAATATCGGTACCTAACAGTTCTTTCAACATGGAAAAATCTCCATCAAAAAAGTTCTTTTTATATGGAGAATAAAATTGTACTCTAGTTGGGGTAATTTTAGCTTTAAAAACGGTAATCATTTTAGACCCTTTCAACCAAATAACCTCATCTTTTTTAATTTTCATACGAACAGAAAAACCAACATTTTCTCTGTTGTCTTTATAGTTAACCTTTAACCTAGCGTCTACCGTTTCTTTATCAAAGTTTGCAGAGCTATGTTTTTTAGCAACTTTTCGCGCAGAAAGTTCTTTAATAGCAGTGCTACTAGTAACGTTTTTAGTTGACTTACATGAAGTAATACTTAAGAATACGATAAGTAAAAGAGTGATATATCTCATAAATTTATACTAACTAGGTTAGTTTTATTTTAAAATTTTGGCTGCTTTATTCTTGTAAGAATTTGATTTTTTAATATCGTTCAACCCATGATAAGACCTTGCCATTTCTAAATAAAACTTTGCTTCTATTTCGTTATTGTCAATAACAAAATCAATGCCGTTTTGTAAGCTTACCAATGCTTTTTTAAAGTTTTTGTTGTCATTGTATGCTTTACCATTCATTAAGTACACGAAAGGTTGGGCTGGAAAAAGCGTTAACCCTTCTTCACTGTACTTTAATAAATCAGAATTATTTTCGGTAGCCAATTCATCTAGTAACGTTTTTAAATTGACAAATGACTTTTCTTTTTCAAAAAGCGATTTAGCATCGATATTTTCAGATGTTTTGTTTGAGGCAACTACTTTTACCTTACGAGCAGTTAAGTTTTCTTCAATTTTACGTAGCTGAGCGTTTAATAATTTTGCCTCTCTTAATTCAGATAAGACAGTTTTTGCAGCTTCAACATCTTTGTTTTGAAGATGTAAATAAACCAATACTTGTTTTTTCTTAGGATGCTTTTCTACAATTTTTTGTTGTGTGATTATTGCATCTTCAAAATTAGCAAGCTTTCTTAAAATAGTGACTTTATGTTCTAACATCCATAAATTACTAGGATCGTTAGTTAAAGCCATATCAATATAACTCAAAGCTTCAGGGTTTCTGCCTAATTGTGTATAGTTTTTTGAAAGCTCAAATAAAACAGCGGTATTGTTAGGAAGTATCTTATTGCACTTTTCTAAATGCTCAATCGCATTTTTATAATTGAAAATAGCCTTATCTGAAAGGGCTCTGAAAAAGTGTTGTTGAAACTCAAAGTTGTTTCTTTCATTAACATCCACAGCAGCAGGAATGCTGTCTTGAGCGTTAAGGTGTTGAGGTGAAAGGTAAAAGGAGAAAGTAAAAAGGAGAAAGAAGAAAGACAGAAAAGCTCTCTTTTCTCTTCTCTCTTCTCTCTTTTTAATAAAAGGCACATTATAACAAAGGTTATCCCATTTGCCTAAAACCTTTAGCCTTTCTTCTTTTAAAAATTTATGTAAGCTCTGTATAATCACCTATACTTACCGATGTATAATTTGCATTGTATTTCGCATGATTTCCAATCATGGCATTATCTAAATTTGCATTTGAAATATGCACATTTGTTTGAATTAGTGAGTTGGTAATAGTTGAGTTTTCAACCACACTATTTTCACCAATTGAAACATAAGGACCAATTTTAGTGTTTTTCAACACTACATTTTTTCCAACATAACAAGGTTGAATAATTTCAGCATTCTCTAATACAACGTCTTCCGATACTAAATTGTTGCCATCAGCTTGTTCAAATCCTAATACAAGTTTGTTAGTATCTACCGTTGGATCTTTTTTACCACAATCCATCCAAGTACTTACTTTACCAGGAATAAACTTAGCTCCTTTTTGTTTTAACGCTTCTAAAGCTTCAGTTAATTGATACTCACCAGAAGGTCTGATATCATTATCAATTAAATAGTTAATCTCATCTAGTAATTTATCAGCATCCTTAAAATAATAAATACCGATAATCGCTAAATCAGAAACAAACTCTTTAGGTTTTTCAACAAAATCAGTAATAAAACCATCTTTTAATTTTACTACTCCAAAAGCACTAGGATCTTCTACTTGTTTTACCCAAATTGCCCCATCAGCATTGGCATCTAAAGTAAAATCTGCTTTAAATAACGTATCAGCAAAAGCTACTACACACGAACCGCCTAATGATTCTTTAGCACAGTAAATAGCATGTGCTGTTCCTAACGCTTCTTCTTGAACATATACTGAACCTTTAGCACCTAAATTTTCAGCTATTTTTATTAATTTATCTTTAGTATCTGCAGGAAAACCCTTGGCAGCAGGTCCGATTATAAAAGCAATTTCTTCAATAGGTTGATCTACAACAGAAGTAATATCTTCTACTAATCGTTGTACAATTGATTTACCAGCTATAACCGTTAGTGGCTTAGGAGTTGTTAAAGTATGTGGTCTTAAACGAGACCCAATTCCAGCCATTGGTACTATAATCTTCATAATTTTCTTTTCGTTTTAACGGTGCAATATACCATTAATAACGCAGTGAAAAAAGTTATAATCCTTTTGGTATGGCGTTAATTAGCGTTTGTGTGTATTTTGTCTTCGGATGTTGGTAAATCTCATCAGCATCAGCTATTTCTTCTACCCTACCTTTGTTCATCACTACTAATTGATCTGCCATATATTTTACGACCGATAAATCATGTGAAATAAAGATATAAGTGAAGTTGAATTCTGTTTTTAACTGATTCAATAAATTCAAAACTTGTGCTTGTACCGATACATCGAGTGCTGAAACCGATTCGTCACAAATAATTAGTTTTGGTTGTAAAGCTATAGCACGAGCAATTCCTATACGTTGACGTTGTCCACCAGAAAACTCATGTGGATAGCGATTAAAATGCGTTGCCTCCAACCCTACTTTTTCTAACAAGTTACACACGTATTCTTTTCGCTCTTTGTTAGAGTTTAAGATGTTATGAACTTTCATCGGTTCTAAAATCGCATTTCCAACAGTAATTCTAGGATTTAATGAAGAAAACGGATCTTGAAATATAATCTGAATTTCTTTTCTAAGTTTTTTAAAATCTTTTCTAGAAAGTTTGGCAATATCTGTTCCGTTGTATAAGATACTTCCCGAAGTCGCTTTTTCTAACTGCAAAATAGTTCTACTCAAGGTCGATTTTCCACAACCGCTCTCTCCTACTAACCCTAAGGTTTCACCTTCATAAATTTTAAAAGACACATCATTTACAGCTTTTACTACTGTTGGTTTTGACCACCATGAAGCGTTGCTGATAAAATCTTTATGTAAATCGACAATTTCTAACAACGGAGGTTGATTGTATATTTTTTGATGAAAAGCAGTACGTTCTTCATCTGTATACACTGTTGCATCAATCGTATCGTTGATAAAATCGCTAACCGTAGGTAAGGTTTTTAGTCGTTTTTTTGTATTGGGTTTCGAATTGATTAAAGCTTTTGTATAACTTTCCTTAGGATGCAAAAAAACACTCTTCGAAGTACCTTTTTCAACCAATTTTCCTTTGTGCATTACCACGACATCATCTACAATTTCAGAAACCAATGCTAAATCGTGAGAAATAAAAATAATACCCATACCGAATTCTTGCTGCAGCTCTTTCAGCAATAAAATTATTTCTTTTTGCACTGTTACATCCAACGCTGTGGTAGGTTCATCAGCAATTAAAAGTTGAGGTTTACAAGCAATTGCCATAGCAATCATAACGCGCTGTTTTTGTCCGCCACTTATTTGGTGCGGATACGAATTGTAAATAGTTTCTGGTCTTGGAAGTTTCACTTTTGAAAATAAAGAAATCACATCTTCTTTAATTTCTTTCGAAGATAGTTGCGTGTGCTGTTGCAAAATTTCAGCAACTTGAACGCCACAAGTTAACGTCGGATTTAAAGAACTCATTGGTTCTTGAAAAATCATAGCGATTTGATTTCCTCTTATTTTTTGAAAATCTGCTTCGTTAAACTCCAATAGGTTTTGCTCATTAAAAAATAATTCGCCTTTTATAGTAGCTGTTTTAGGAAGTAATCCTAAAATAGCTAAAGAACTTATCGATTTTCCACTACCACTCTCTCCTACAATACCCAAAGTTTTATTTTTTTTGAGTTCAAAAGAAATACCTTGAACAACTGAAGGTGCATTTTTAAAAGAGATTTCTAAATTTTTAACAACAAGCATCTATCTTAAATTTTAATAAAAGTACAATTAAAATTTTTCAAATCTTTCTAGAAAAGTAAAACATCAGTTAATTTATTGATAATGAAAGTAAAATAAATAATTGATGCTAAACCTAGTATTTTGCTAGGAAAAATAAGGGTTTAGGCTTTGTAATACAAACTAAAACAGTAAGTTAATTGTTTTAAATATATTATTTTTTATGTTTTTTTATATATTTGTCAATGATTTAACAAAAAATTAAGAGTTATTTTTAGAGTAATTAAATAGCTCTCAATTAGTTTAATTAACATAATAAACCCTTCAAAAATGAAAAACAAAATTACCCTAGCACTTCTGTGCTTATTTTTTGTTGGTGCTTCGTATGCCCAAGAAAAAAGAAACTGTCACTCAATGGAAAATCTAGAGTACAGACAATCTCTTAATCCTTCTTTAAAAAACAAAATGCAAGAAATTGAGTCTTTTACTCAAAAAAGAATTGCAGAAAAGAAGAACTACCAAGGAAAAATAGTAGGAAATACTATTCAAATTCCAGTAGTTGTACATGTTATTTATAACAGTTCACAAGAAAACATCAGTGTAGCACAAATTCAGTCTCAAATAGATGTTTTAAATGAAGATTACAGAAGAACCAATCCAGACAAAACAACAAAATGGTCTCAAGCAGCTGATACAGAAATAGAATTTTATTTAGCTCAGGTAGATCCAAGTGGTAATGCAACCAATGGTATTACAAGAAAATCATCATCTAAAACTTCATGGGGAACCAGTGATGCGATGAAAAAATCATCACAAGGAGGAGTAGATCCATGGGATACTTCAGAGTACCTTAACATGTGGGTGTGTAATATTGGTGGAGGTATCTTAGGATATGCTCAGTTTCCTGGAGGTAGTGCAGCTACTGACGGAGTTGTTATGAGTCCACAATATTTCGGTAGCTCAAGTAAAGGTTCAGGATTCTACTTATCTGCTCCATTTGATAAAGGAAGAACAACAACACACGAAGTAGGCCACTTTTTAAACCTTAGACATATCTGGGGTGATGGTGCTTGTGGTGTTGATGATTTTGTTTCTGATACTCCAGAATCAGATGCTGCAAACTACGGTTGTGCTACTAGTCATTCTTCTTGTGGATCATTAGATATGGTTGAAAACTACATGGATTACTCAGATGATACTTGTATGAACCTATTTACTTTAGGACAAAAAAACAGAATGCGTGCTGTTTTAGAATCGGGAGGAGTACGTAGAAGTTTAGCGTTATCTGATAAAACAGGAGGATCTACTTCATGTACAGCAACGGTACCAACAGGAGTAACTGTTTCTAGTGTTACTTCTTCAGGAGCATCAGTGTCTTGGACAGCAGTTTCAGGAGCAACCTATGATGTAAGGTACAAAGCAACTTCATCATCATCATGGACAACCAATGCGGTTTCTGGAACTTCAACATCTTTAAGCGGATTATCAGCTTCTACTCAATACGAAGTACAAGTACGTAGTAAATGTTCAGACGGATCAAATTCAGCTTATAGTGCCTCTTCAACTTTTACTACTCCAGCAGTTACTATTACTTATTGTTCTTCAAAAGGGAACAGTGTTTCTGATGAATATATTGGAAGAGTACAATTAGGAACTATTGATAATAGCACAGGAGGAGGAAATGGTTATTCAGACCATACAGCTATCTCAACAAATTTAGCAAAAGGAACCTCTCATACTATTACTATTACACCAACATGGACAGGAACAACATATAACGAAGGATATGGTGTTTGGATTGATTATAATCAAGATGGAGATTTTTCTGATTCAGGAGAAACTGTTTGGACAAAAGCAGCATCAAAAGATACACCAGTTAGTACATCTTTTACAGTACCAGCTTCTGCTACAGAAGGGGCAACAAGAATGCGTATAGTTTTAAAATACAATGCAGTACCAACAGCATGTGAGGCTTCGTTTTCTTACGGTGAAGTAGAAGATTATACAGTAGTAATCGGAGCAGGAACACCAGATACAACTGCACCAACAGCACCAACAAGTTTAGCTGCATCTAGTGTAACACAAACTTCGTTGACGTTAAACTGGTCGGCTGCTACCGATAACGTAGGCGTAACAGGATATGATGTTTACCAAGGAAGCACAAATATTGGTTCAGTAACAGGAACAACTACCAATGTAACTGGTTTAACAGCGGCTACAGCCTATACATTTACTGTTAGAGCAAAAGATGCGGCTGGTAATATTTCAGCTTCAAGTAACGCAGCGAACGTAACAACCTTATCAAACACTGTATCATATTGTACTACCAAAGGAAGCAATTCTTCGTACGAATGGATTGATAATGTTGAGTTAGGAGGAATGACAAACGCAACAGGTAACAATGGCGGATATGCTGATTTTACTTCTAAAACAGCAACCTTAGCACAAGGAAGTTCAAACCAAATGATTGTAAGTGCAGGATTTGCTAGCTCTTCATATACAGAATACTGGGCAGTTTGGATTGACTTTAACAAAAACGGAACATTTGAATCTTCTGAAAAAGTAGTTTCAGGTTCTTCATCAAGTGCAAATAACTTAACAGCGACAGTAAATGTACCAGCAGGAGCTTCGTTAGGAACCACAAGAATGCGTGTTTCTATGAAGTATAACTCAGCACAAACAGCATGTGAAACATTTAGCTATGGTGAAGTAGAAGATTATACCGTAAATATTGTTTCTAGTGCAAGACAAGATAGCTATGTAAGTGCAGAAAGATTAGGAAATGAATTTAGTAAAGATATCGTTGCGTATCCAAATCCAGCAGTAGACTTTGTAGAAGTTAAATTAGCTTCCAAAGCTGAAAATATGATGTATAGGATAGTAAATCCTAGAGGAGGAGTAATAAAATCAGGTATTTTAAACACTTTAGATTTAGACGTTTCAAAATTAAAAACAGGAGTGTATATTTTAGAAGTTAATGATGGTCAAAAACTATTAAGAACTAAGTTAATGAAGAAGTAAAAGAAGATTCTTTTATTCTGATAAAACCCAAGCAATTTTGCTTGGGTTTTTCGTTTCTTTGCATAAAATTTTAGAGGATGAATTACCTATCAGTAGAAAATATAGCAAAATCGTATGGTGAAAAAGTGTTGTTTGAAGATATTTCCTTCGGAATTAATAAAGATCAGAAAATAGCCTTTGTTGCAAAAAACGGTAGTGGAAAAACCTCTATTTTAAACATTATTGCTGGAAAAGATACGCCTGATGAAGGACAAGTTATTAGCCGAAAAGGAATTAACATTGCCTATTTAGCGCAAGACGATGACTTGAATCCTGATTTAACTATTGAAGAAACTATTTTTTCTACAGAAAGTACAATTCTTCCTGTCATCCAACAATACGAAAGAGCTCTACAAAACCCTGATGATGCTGAGGCGTATCAAAAAGCATTTGAGTTGATGGAGCAACACAATGCTTGGGATTTTGAAACGCAATACAAACAGATACTTTCTAAGTTAAAACTAGATGATTTATCACAAAAAGTAGGGAAGCTTTCTGGTGGACAAAAAAAGCGATTATCACTAGCAATTATCCTGATCAACAAACCCGATTTGTTAATTCTTGATGAGCCAACCAACCATTTAGATTTAGAAATGATTGAATGGTTAGAAGCTTTTTTTGCAAAGGAAAAAATTACCCTGTTTATGGTAACGCACGATCGTTATTTTTTAGAGCGTGTGTGTAATGAAATCATCGAACTAGATAACGGAAAACTCTATAAGTACAAAGGAAATTATTCGTATTACCTTCAAAATAAAGAAGAACGTTTAGCTTTAGAAGCGACCAATTTAAGCAAAGCGAAAAGTTTGTTTAAAAAAGAGTTGGATTGGATGCGTCGTCAACCAAAGGCACGTACTACTAAGTCAAAATCACGTATTGATGACTTTTTCCAAATTAAAGAAAAAGCACATCAACGAAGAAAAGAACACGAAGTTCAGTTAGAAATTAACATGGAGCGTTTAGGAAGCAAAATAGTAGAGCTTCATAAACTAAAAAAGAATTTTGATGACAAGGTTATTTTAGACGGATTTGACTACGTTTTTAAGCGAGGAGAACGCATCGGTATCATTGGAAAAAACGGAACAGGAAAATCCTCATTTTTAAATATACTAACGGGTAAAATTCCTGTTGATGGAGGGAAGGTAATTGTAGGAGAGACCGTAAAATTTGGATATTATACACAGAAAGGAATCCAAATAAAAGAAGGACAAAAAGTAATAGAAGTCATCAAAGAATTTGGAGAAGAAATACCGTTAACGAAAGGAAGAAGAATTTCTGCAGCCCAGTTATTAGAACGATTTTTATTCGACCGAAAAAAGCAACATGATTTTGTAGAGAAATTAAGTGGAGGAGAACAAA
>NZ_JAPEHZ010000066.1 GCF_028823685.1 Tenacibaculum sp. L6
GAATTATTTGTGCATTTGCTTTTTATGAATGTTATGCTGAAGCTGTGGCAAGTTGTATTGAGATTAATTGTATTTAAAATAAAACGAAGAAAAAAGATGAACTATTACACTTTAGCATTTAAAAAAATGTTTGATTTTAAAGGAAGAGCAACTATTAATGAGTTTTGGTACTTTTTTTTAACAAATATTTTACTATTTATGGTATTAGGTTTTTTAAGAAGACCTTTAGACTTGCCACTTGTATTAGGAGATATTTTAAGAGTAGTACTTATTATACCTACTTTGGCTTTGGGCTTTAGAAGATTAAACGATGCAGGGTTTAACCGTTGGTTGTTTTTAATTCCTATGATTAATTTATTACTGGCTGGTTTTCCATCAAAAGAAAATTAATAATCCCTTTATTAAATAAAAATAGACACTATACAAGTGTCTATTTTTATTATTTTTATCGTTTTAATAATTTAATGTAAAGGAGGATATTAGATTCCGTTTACATTAAATATATCATATTATATGCGTAAACTTAAAAACAGCGAACTAGGTAGAAAAACAGTTGAAGAGTTTAAACAAACGAACAAAACTCCCATCATTGTAGTATTGGATAATATTCGTAGTTTGAATAATGTAGGTTCTGTTTTTAGAACTTCGGATGCTTTTTTAATTGAAAAAATTTATTTGTGTGGTATTACAGCAACGCCGCCTAATAAAGAAATTCACAAAACTGCTTTAGGTGCTACTGAATCGGTAGATTGGGAATATGTTGAAAGCACCATGGATTTGGTTGAAAAACTACAAGCCGAAAACGTAAAAGTTTTAAGTATTGAACAAGCAGAAAACAGTACCATGCTAGATACTTTTACTCCAAAAACTAACCAAAAATACGCAGTAGTATTTGGTAACGAAGTTAAAGGCGTACAGCAAGCTGTGGTTTATTCTTCTGACATGTGTATTGAAATACCTCAACTAGGTACTAAACATTCCTTAAATATATCGGTAAGTTGTGGCGTTGTTTTATGGGATCTGTTTACGAAAATGCGTTAAAGTCTTATGTTTTTTTAGTTAAAAAGTATACTTTAGTACGCAATTGCACACAAGTATTTTTTTAACTTAAGAAAACCCGTAAATATGGAAAACAAAAACTTACAAAAAACAGCTATGAATTTAAGCCCTGATACGGTTGATAACCCTAAAACAGGAGGTGGTAGTCAAGGAGGATCTACTGGTGGTGGTGATGGAGGAACTGGTAACGGAGATGATCCAAAATCACCTTGTTAAAAAAAAACCTGACACATTATACTAAAACCATCACTTTGTGATGGTTTTATCACTATGAGACTCTTATTTTCCCTTATTTTTTTCTTTGCTTCAACCTTTTTGTTTTGTCAAAATGAATCTGTAAATACTACTTCAAAGCAAGATTCTATAGTATTTGATAATACAATGGAAAAAGCATTGTCTTTTTTCAGAGAAAAGCAGCTCGATTCTTTTAAAAAATATACTGATCTCTCATCTAATTATAGTAAACAACCTAAAAGTTTAGAAAAAGTACATTTTTTTTTAGCTACTTACTATAAATATTCTAAAAAACCAGATAGTGCTTATTATCATTACCACCAATCTAAAAATATTTCACTTCAATTAGGAGATAGTATTACAACTGGCAAAAGACTATATAACATTGCTCTTTTATTACTTAACGAGAACAATATACTTGCAAGTGAAATTGCCTATATTTCAGCTTTAAAAAACTTAGAAAAAACAAACTTTCACACCATAAAATATTATATATATAATAATTTAGGCCTCATAGCTAAAGAGAGAGAGGAATTACAAGAAGCTTTGAAATATTTTGACTTAAGTTTACAAGAATTAAAAAAAGATTCAATTAAAAACTACAATTTACGGCTTAACACCTTCAACAACAAAGGACTTCTATACCAACACTTTAACCAACATCAAAAAGCTATTACATATTTCATGCAAGGGCTAAACAAAGATAGTATCGAGCAGAAATACCCAACCCAATATGCTTTATTATTAGAAAATTTAACTTATAGTAATTATTCATTAGGTAATAAGGAGAAAGTATTAGAACAATACAATGAAGTTTTATCTATTAGAAAAAAACTTCATAACTACAGTGGTATGAGTACAACCCATATAAACTTATCTAATTACTTCAAGGATCTTAACCTTACAAAAAAAGCTTTATTTCACTCTAATGAAGCCTTAAAATATGCAAAGCAAACTCATAATAATAAACGTTGGCTAGAAGCTTTAAAAAACTTAGCTAACTTAACCAAAGGAGAAGAGTCTAAACAATATTTATTTGAATATATCACCTTAAACGATAGTCTCTTTCAAAATGAACGTAGGTTAAAAAATCAGTTTGCTAAAATCAGGTATGAAACCGATAAAAAAGAAAAAGAAAATGTTGTTTTAAAAACAGAAAACCAACAAAAGCAAGCAGAAATTACGTATCAAAAACAACAAAAAACCATTGGTTGGCTGGTTGCTTTAAGTGGCCTTTTATTTTCTGGTTTTAGTGTGTTGTTTTACTTTCAACGTAAACGAAAAATATTGTATCAAGCGCAATTACAAAAAGTAGAAGCAAGAGAACACGAACGTCAACAAATTGCCAAATCTTTGCACGACGAAGTTGCTGGTGATTTACGTTTACTGCATCAAAAGTTAGAAAAATCAAACCTATTAGAAGAAGCTGTAAAGCTAAATTCAGTAAAAGAGAACGTTCGTAATTTATCACATCAATTAAGTAGTATAAGTTTTGATAAAGTATCTTTTAAAGATCAAATTATCAATTTAGTAAGCGATTATTTTGAGTTAGATTTTAAAATAAAAGTCTACGGTATACAAGATTATGATTGGACTACTATTGACAATTCTATAAAACGATTACTCTATTTAAGCACTCGTGAAAGCATACAAAACTGTAAAAAATATGCTAAGGCAAGTACTATAACTATCTATTTCTCGGTACACAAAAAATATGTACATTTGAATATTACTGATAACGGTGTTGGTTTTAATACCGAAGTCAGTAAAAAAGGGATTGGTTTACAAAACCTACAAGAACGCGTTGAAGAGTTAAACGGAACGTTAACCATAACTAGTGAAATAGGTAAAGGAACCCAAACCCATATTCAAATCCCCTTCCATGTCTAAGAAAACGAAAATTCTTTTAGTTGACGACCATCAATTAATTATTGAAGGTATTCTTTCTTGTTTAAAGAATATAGATGGTCTAGAAATTGAAACAGCTAATTCTTGTGATGAAGCTTTTTCAAAAATAAAATCGAACTTACAAACAAGTCCTTTTCATCTTATTTTTACCGATTTAAGTTTCGATAATCAGAGTCAAAACAATACTTTTATTGATGGTGAAGCGTTGATAAAAGCAATTCAAGAAGAAGAAATTCCTATCAAGATTGGTGTAATAACAGGACACTCTGAAACAAACAGAGTTTTTAATGTAATTAAAAACTTAAATCCTTTAGCCTATATTTTAAAAGGAAATTGTAGTGTCGATGAACTAACGTTTGCAATTCAAAAAATGCTTAAAGATGAGGTGTATTATACACATGAAATACACCAAAAATTGTTAAAAAGAGCCTTAATTGAAATCCAAATGGATGATATTGCCATTCAAATTTTAAAAGAACTTCCTAAGCATCCTAAAATTTCAAACTTAGAAGGGCTTATAAAAAAGAACGATGGTTCTTTACTTAAAGTTCGGTCTATAGAAAGTAAACTTTCTAAACTAAGGACTGATTTACAAGCAAATAACAATACAGACTTAGTTCTTAAAGCCAAAGAACTTGGGATTATAGATTAATTTTTGCGGAAAAATACATTTCATTTTACGGTTTTCCTCTTTTCTCCCTTAAAACGAACCTATAATTTCGCAGGAGAATTCGAATCTTGTTGGGAGAATTTTGAAAAAGAGAAAAACGTAAAAGCTTTTAGTTGCCTAGAGGCTTTTTTTTATTTTAAGTAACTGGTTTGCATAAATCTGCATTATTTTTTGCGGAAATCCCTTTTTTTTAAACAAATGATCTTTTTAATTTCGTGACATCTTTTTCCAAAATTGCATGGAAAAAAGACATTTAAGGGGAAAACTAACCTTCTAGAAAATCTAGGAGGTTTTTTTTGTTACTATAGGTAAAATTGTAAATTAGGCATTTAATCATTTTACGTTTAAATGACCCACAAATATATTATTGCTTTAGATCAAGGAACCACAAGTTGTCGTACCGTAATTATTAATAATGAAGAAAAAATTGTTGCTAAAGTTCAACAAGAATTTCAACAATTATTCCCTCAATCAGGTTGGGTAGAACACGATGCTACCGAAATCTTACAAACACAACTTTACACCCTGCAAAAAGCTATTCAACAAGCTAAAATTTCACCTTCTGAAATTGCAGGAATCGGAATTACAAACCAAAGAGAAACTACTGTGGTTTGGAATAAAAACACAGGAAAACCTATTTACAACGCCATTGTTTGGCAAGATAAGTACGCCATTGTTTGGCAAGATAAACGTACTGCTAATATTTGTGAACAATTAAAAGAAACGGGACTAGAAAACTATGTTAGAAAAACAACCGGATTAGTTATTGACAGCTATTTTTCTGCCACTAAAATTAACTGGATTTTAACTCATGTTGAAGGCGCTCAAGAAGAAGCAGAAAAAGGAAATTTACTCTTCGGAACTATTGATACCTGGTTACTATGGAATTTAACCAATGGCAAAGTACATGCTACCGATTACAGTAATGCTTCTCGTACTATGCTGTACGATATTAAAAACCTTTGTTGGGATAAAACACTTGTAAACGAATTGAATATTCCTTTTTCTATGTTACCTGAAGTAAAACCTTCTTCTTTTCACTTCGGAAATTATGAGTTGGACGGAATTCAAATTCCGATTGCTGGAATTGCTGGCGATCAGCAATCTGCGTTATTTGGACAAGCCTGTTTTAAGAAAGGAGAAGCTAAAAACACCTACGGAACTGGTTGCTTTATGTTAATGAATACAGGTGAAAATCTAGAATATTCTGAAAATGGTTTAATCTCTACCATTGCTTGGGGAATTAACGATAAAGTATATTACGCACTCGAAGGAAGTGTGTTTGTAGCTGGTTCTGCTATTCAGTGGTTACGCGACGGTTTACAAATAATAAACAGTGCGGAAGAAAGCGAGTTGTTTGCTGAACAAGTTACTGATGAAAATCCTGTATATGTAGTTCCTGCTTTTGCTGGTTTGGGTGCTCCATACTGGGATATGTATGCTAGAGGAGCTGTTTTTGGATTAACTCGTGATACTGGAAAAAACCATTTAATTAAAGCCACACTGCAATCTTTAGCTTATCAAACCAAAGATATTTTAGATGTGATGCAAAAAGACAGCCTTTTACCTCTCTCATCTTTAAAAGTTGATGGTGGTGCTTGCGCTAATAATTTATTAATGCAGTTTCAGGCAGATATTTTAAATGTGACCGTAGAACGTCCTGAAGAAATAGAAACAACAGTGATGGGAGCTGCTTATTTAGCAGGAATCTGTGTGGGCTTTTGGAAACAAGATGATATTATAAATAGAAGAAAAATAGATCAACAGTTTATACCTTCATTTACTAAAGAAAAAAGAGAACGATTGTATAAAAAATGGCAAAAAGCTGTTGAACGCACCAAAGATTGGGTTGACTAAAAAATAATTCAATCTTTTAAAAAACTATGATGAATATAAAAAAATTACTTTCTGTACAACGTATTACCTTCTTCTTAATACTCTCTTTTATACTTATCGCATTGGTGCCTTTTATACACTTCATAGATTATGATGCGAAAGATGATCGTTTTGGTTTGTGGCCTTTAATTGCTATAGCAATTATTTTAATCGGTTTGTTCATTTTACTTATCGATTATATTCTATTTAAAATCATTAAGGACAAAGTCTTATTAAATCTCATTGAAGTAATTTTGTTACTTATAATACTCTCTTTCATATGGTCTAATTAAGTAAGGTTAATTAAGTTTTATCTTACTGTAGCCTTACCGTTTATTTTCAAAATCCTGATAAATATCATGTTTTAATTTCGCTTTTCCCTATATTTTTGAGAAAACAAAGAACAAGGAAAAAATGACACAATTACTAAATATTCCATTAGTATCTTGGACAAACGGAACCATCATGATGATAATTTTCGGATTTGTTTGTGTAGGATTGGTTGCCGCTCTTTTAATTCTAATTAACAGTGGCAAGAAAAAAGACAGTTAAATTATTTGTAACAAATAATACTATAAAATAATTGCATTGAAAAAGACGAAGGTCTTTTGAAAACCCGTAAAGTGGGTAAACTTTAGTTTTAATAGTTGATTGAAGAAGCACTCTATAATAATGTGTTAGTGGTTTAACGTTTGAGTGCTTCTTCTTTTTTTATTTAAAAGCATTTAACCCGGTAATATCTAACCCCGTAATTAATAAGTGTATATCGTGAGTTCCTTCGTAGGTAATTACACTTTCTAAATTCATTGAATGTCTCATTATTGAATATTCTCCTGTAATTCCCATACCTCCTAACATTTGACGCGCTTCTCTAGCAATATTAATAGCCATATCCACATTATTACGCTTCGCCATAGATATTTGTGCTGAGGTAGCTTTCCCTTCGTTACGAAGCACACCTAGCCTCCAAGCTAATAATTGCGCTTTCGTTATTTCAGTAATCATTTCTGCCAACTTCTTTTGTTGCAGTTGAAATTGTGCAATTGGCTTACCAAACTGAGTACGTTCTTTCGTATAACGTAACGCTGTATCGTAACAATCCATCGCAGCACCAATAGCACCCCAAGCAATTCCGTAACGAGCAGAATCTAAACATCCTAACGGAGCTCCTAAACCAGATTTGTTTGGCAACAAGTTTTCTTTAGGAACTTTTACGTTATCAAAAATTAACTCTCCAGTAGCAGAAGCTCTTAACGACCATTTGTTATGTGTTTCTGGAGTTGTAAAACCTTCCATACCGCGCTCTACAATTAGTCCGTGAATACGTCCTTCTTCATTTTTAGCCCATACCACAGCCACCTGTGCAAACGGTGCGTTAGAAATCCACATTTTTGCTCCGTTCAATAAATAATGGTCTCCCATATCTTTGAACTTAGTTTCCATTCCTCCTGGGTTACTTCCGTGATTTGGTTCTGTTAAACCAAAACACCCCATCCATTCTCCAGATGCTAATTTTGGCAAGTATTTTTTACGTTGCTCTTCATTTCCGTATTTATAAATTGGATACATTACCAATGAAGATTGAACAGAGGCAGTAGATCGCACTCCAGAATCTCCTCTTTCAATTTCTTGCATAATTAAACCATATGAAATTTGATCTAATCCTGCTCCTCCATACTCTTCAGGAATATAAGGTCCAAATGCCCCTATTTCTGCTAACCCTCCAATTATTTGCTTAGGAAACTCTGCTCGTTGTGCGTATTCTTCGATAATAGGAGAAACTTCACGTTTTACCCATTCTCTAGAAGCATCTCTTACAAGCTTATGTTCTTCAGTTAATAAATCATCAATGTTATAATAATCTGGAGCTTGAAATAAATCCATAGTTAGTCGAGTTTTAGAATTCTTTCAAATGTAATTAAAAAAATGATTTTTTTCTAGGGTTTCCGTATGTTTGTACCGATGAGATTTACTTTAGGAAAAGAGGAACGGTTAAAGAGTAAAAAGCTGATAGGTAGGCTTTACGAAGAAGGAAAAATAATTAAAGTTTTTCCGCTTCGAATGGTATACATACAAGCCGAACACACCTCTAAATTTCCTGCACAAGTAGGAGTTTCTGTTCCGAAACGTAATTTTAAAAAAGCAGTAGACAGAAACCGAATTAAACGTTTATTACGAGAAACTTACCGAAAAGAAAAACATACAATTTATGAGGCTGTAGATAAACAATATGTGTTTATGATTTCTTATCTTGCAAGAGATGAATGGAAATATGCTGATATTGAGCATAAAATGAAGAAATTATTAACACAGTTTATTACAGAAATTACTCAAGATGAAAAATAGAACAATACTTATTTTAGGTTCCCTCATTATCATCTCTCTTTTCTTTTCTTTTCAATCTCGTTTTTTTGAGATCGCTAAACAAATTGAAATCTACAACAACCTTTTTAAGGAGTTAAACATCAATTATATTGATGAAATTAATCCTGGTGATCTTACTGATAAAGCAATAAAAAATACACTTCAAAACTTAGATCCTTACACAAACTTCTTTAACGAACAAGATGTAGAAGATGCTCGTATTAGCCGTGAAGGTGAATATGGTGGCTTAGGTATTTCTTCTTTTACTATAAACAAAGGAATTGTTATTTCTGAAGTATACAAAGGCTTTTCAGCTGATAAAGCAGGATTAAAAGTAGGTGATATTATTACTACTGTAAACGACGTGGAGTTGTCTAGCACAGAAAGAAGCCAGTTTTCACAGATGTTGAAAGGAGTTCCTGGTAAAAAACTTTCTTTAAGAGTAAATAGAAACGGAGCAACAAAAAACATATCAGTAGAACTTGATAAAGTTATTTTAAATCCCGTTCCTTTTTACGACATGATTGATGTTGAAACCGGATACATTGTTTTAACACGATTTATAAGACAAAAAGCAACAGAAGGTGTTGTAAACGCTTTTGCCGACCTTAAAAAAAGAGGAATGACAAAACTCGTGTTTGATTTACGATACAACCCTGGCGGATCTTTATACGACGCTGTTAATATTACAAACCTTTTTATACCTAAGGGATTAAAAGTTGTAGACACTCGTGGTAAAAGTCAAAAAAATAGTAGAACTTATAAAACCAACAAAGATCCACTAGATGCCAATATTCCTATTGTAGTGTTGATAAATGGTCGTTCAGCCTCAGCTTCAGAAATTGTTTCAGGAGCTTTACAAGATTATGACCGAGCAGTAATTATGGGAGAACGTTCTTTTGGAAAAGGCTTAGTTCAGCGTTACTTTGATTTAAGTTACGGAACTCAAATGAAAATTACTATTTCTAAATACTATACTCCTAGTGGGCGTTGTATTCAAGAATTAGATTACGCCAATAGAGACCCTAAAACAGGAAAAGTGCCTAAGTTTTCAGATACTACTCTTAATGAATTTACTACTAAAAATGGAAGAATAGTATTCGATGGTGGTGGTGTAACGCCAGATATTGTTAGTGACTTTTCTAAAAAAACAGAAGAAACTGATGAATTACTTAAATCAAGAGCCATCTTTAATTTTGTAACCGATTTCACTTATCAAAATCCTAATTTATCTGCCGAAAACTACACGTTTACATCTAAGGATTTTAATAGCTTTAAAGAATATTTACTTCGTAAGGACACCGCTTTTGTTTCTAACGAAGAAAGGTTATTTCAGTCTGCATACAAGTCGGTAAAAAACAATAAAATTATTACTCCAGAATATACTACAATCATTCAACAACTAAAAGCTATAAAGGTTGCAAAGATTGTAGAAAATCAAGATTTGCTTTCAAAGGAAATTGAAAATGAAATAGTTGAGCGCTACACCTACAAAGAAGGAATGTATAAACATTTATTTAAAAATGATATCACTATTAAAAATGCTGTTACGCTGTTAAACGATACCAAAAAGTACAACAGTATTTTAGAAAAATAGCTTCCAGAATATAATTTGTATATTTGCACTTTAAAAACATATGTCAAAACCTATCCAAAAAGAACGTACAAGAGCACACGAATCTACAAGCGCTGTTGAGCGTTTATACATCTCAATGCGACACCTCTTTAGTCGTGGTTTTTATAAACCGATGGGAGTTTCAGGTGAAACTTTACGTAAATCACTTTTATCATTACGCCCAGAAATTTATGGGTCGATTGCTGAAGACAAAACCGAATTAAACGGATTGGTATACGTTATTGAACGTTTACCTGAAGGAATTGAAGAATGTCAATTTATTTACTTATAAAGCGATTGTACCTCCTAAAAGAAGGAGAAACTGCTATCGTATTGATAAAAACCAAATGAATATCGAAATTACGCGTGGTCGTTCAGAAATTTATGATATTCTAACACACTTGACATTTTTATTTATTGAGTCTCATAAAATAAAAGATCGTGTTGTAATTAACAACGGAGAAAGCTTCATTCGCGAATGGTTACTCTTAGAAGATATAGTACTACATAACAAAACTCTTACTGATGAAGAAAAAGATGTAATTGTAGTACATCTTGGTAACATTTTAGGAAGAACCTACGACGAAATTTACGACGCATACAACACCTTTTCTACAGAAGAAAACCCGAATAGATTTTTCCATTTAATTTATTGGTTAGGTAAGCTAGCCATTAACGAATCTTTATACGATCAAAAACGCTCTATAAAATTCAGCTCGGTGTTAACTGAAGAAATCGGACATCATTATTACGGGGAATTATGGGCGAATAGCATCAAAAAAGTCTTGTTAGATAACGGATTGATAGAGCGTCCTATTCATATCATCAGTGCAAACATGCACAGTGTAATGAATAGTATTTATGCTAAAAATGCGTTGCCTAAAGAAGCTAAAAAACATAAAGATTTTCAACTTTTTGAAGTATTAAGTAATGCTAATAGTAGTGCTTTACAATCTGCTGTGAAAAATTATGCTTCGGAAAACGGGTTGATTTATATTAAAGATACTTCAGGAACCAATATCAATGTACAAATTATCGACACTGATAAAATTGATTTTGACACCAACTCTTTTAACAAAGTAAATTCAGTTGGAGAAAAACCTGTAATTATCGTAATGGATTATGCCTTTGGTGAGCAAGCTTTTGAAACCATGGATGAATTGTTAAAACCTTATAAAACCGGAGGTAAAACAATCCATTTAGATGTTCAATCGGTTTCTATTATGGGGAAAGCTGGTATTTTAGAAGGTGGAAAAGGAGATATTATGATTCCTTCTTCACATATTTTTGAAGGAACTGCTGATAATTATCCATTTAAAAACGAATTATCAAAAGAAGACTTAGAAGGTTTTGGAGTTCGAGTTTTTGACGGAGCCATGATTACCGTATTAGGAACATCGCTACAAAATAAAGACTTATTAAAATTCTTCCACGATTCAACTTGGAATGTAATCGGATTAGAAATGGAAGGTGCACACTACCAAAAAGCCATTCAATCTGCCTCTAGAATTAGAGGAAATATTTCAGAAAATGTAAAAGTACGTTATGCGTATTATGCATCTGATAACCCGTTAGAAACTGGTGCAACACTTGCTTCTGGTGGACTTGGAATGAGCGGAGTAACACCAACTTACGCTATTACACAAAAAATACTTGAGCAAATTTTCTAGTCGTTGAACGACTATCTAAAATAAAAAAAA
>NZ_JAPEHZ010000067.1 GCF_028823685.1 Tenacibaculum sp. L6
ATTATAGCATATCCGTAATAGAAAATTCTATTAAAGGTAACTTTAGAATAGCTATAAAAGTAAATCCTAGAAAAAAATACCTTAAGCCTTTGTCTACGATGCGATTTGGCACGGACTCGCATTAAAAAAAGGAAATCGGAAACTAACCGTACAGGTTTTTAAAGTAAACGAGAATCAAGTGCAAATAGATATTGTAGATAACGGAATTGGTAGGGTAAGATCAAGAGAGATTAAAGAGAAGAAAATCCATCAACGCTCATCTGTTGGAATAAAACTAACCGAAGAACGCTTGCAACATTTTGCTAAAAATTATAAAAGTAAATCAACGATAGTTTTTACAGATTTGTACGCAAAAAATCAACCTGCAGGCACTAAAGTGTCATTGTTAATTCCTTTGATGTAGTCCAAAACATTTATACAAAAGTCATCATATTAATCTTGTTAAAAGCTGTAGTTTTGTCTGGTAAAAAAACAAGTTGTTATGATTTTACATCTCAAAACGGATAAAATACAGAATGAATTATAAGTATGCTTATTTAGTTCGATTTCAATATTTAGGATTTCGATTACACGGTTGGCAAAAACAACCTAATTTAAAAACAGTTCATTTTTTTGTAGATAAAACGTTGAAGTTTGTTTGTAAAGGGATTCGCTGTAAATCAGTGGGAGTAGGAAGAACAGATGCCAAAGTATCATCAACCGATTATTATTTTCAGTTGTTTATTGATGAAAAATTAGATGAATCTTTTTTTATGGAAGATTTTAATCGCAATTCGCCTTCTGACATTCGTGTAATTGCTGTTGAGCAAATAGAGGATGAAACATTTAATATCATTCAACATCCAAAAACAAAAGAATACCGCTATTATTTTTCTTACGGAGAAAAGAACCATCCGTATGGTGCAGCTTTCTTAACAGGATATTTGGAAGAGTTAGATGTAGAATTGATGAAACAGGGAGCACAATTATTTCAAGGCTTTCATAATTTTAAGCATTACTGTACTAAACCATCACCTGAAACAAAAGTTGAGAGAGAGATAGATGTTTGTAAGATTGAAGAAAACACAGAGCTGACTGCTTCATTTTTTCCAGAGAAAAGCTATGTGTTAATCATTAGAGGAAGTGGTTTTTTACGCAATCAAATCCGTTTGATAATGGGAGCTCTAGCAGAACTAGGTAAAGGGAATTATGATTTAGAGTTTATAAAGAGAAGTTTGAGTCCTGAAAATAGTGATATTGACTTTATGAAAACTATTGCTCCAGCTTCTGGGTTACATTTACATAAAGTAGAATTTAAAAAATAAAGCTTGTCAATCGACAAGCTTTATTTATACTATATTTTTAAAGTAGAATTACTCTTTAATTAAACTTCTTGAGATTACAATCTTCTGAATTTCTGAAGTTCCTTCGTAAATCTGAGTAATTTTTGCATCACGCATTAAACGCTCAACGTGGTATTCTTTTACGAAACCATTACCTCCGTGAATTTGAACAGCCTCAACAGTTTGTTCCATTGCTACTTTAGAAGCGTATAACTTAGCCATAGCCCCTTCACGATCGTAATTTTCACCAGCATCTTTCTTGCAGGCAGCAGCCATTACTAAGTGACGAGCAGCAGCAATTTCAGTATACATATCTGCTAATTTGAAAGCGATAGCTTGGTGGTTACAAATTTCAGTTCCGAAAGCTTTACGTTCTTTAGAGTATTTTAAAGCCAATTCGTAAGCTCCAGAAGCAATTCCTAAAGCCTGAGCAGCAATACCGATACGTCCACCAGATAAGGTTTTCATTGCAAATTTGAATCCGAATCCGTCTTCACCAATACGATTTTCTTTAGGAACTTTTACATCGTTAAATTGTAACGTGTGTGTGTCAGAACCACGAATACCTAATTTATCTTCTTTTGGTCCAACGTGAAAACCTTCCATACCTTTTTCAACGATAAAAGCATTGATTCCTCTATGACCTTTAGCTCTATCTGTTTGAGCAATTACTAAGTAAACATCTGCACGACCACCGTTGGTAATCCAGTTTTTAGTACCGTTTAATAAGTAGTGATCTCCTTTGTCTTCAGCAGTAGTTGCTTGCGAAGTAGCATCAGAACCAGCTTCTGGCTCACTTAAACAAAAAGCTCCTATTTGCTCACCAGTAGCTAATTTTGTTAAATATTTTTGTTTTTGTTCTTCAGTACCATAAGCTTCTAAACCATAACATACTAATGAATTGTTTACAGAAACCATTACTGAAGCAGAAGCATCTATTTTAGATAATTCTTCCATAATTAACACGTAAGAAACCGCGTCCATTCCGCTTCCTCCGTATTTAGGATCTACCATTACTCCCATAAAACCTAACTCTCCCATTTTACGTACTAACTCGTCTGGGAATTGTTGTTTCTCATCTCTTTCTATAACTCCAGGCAATAATTCGGTTTGAGCAAAGTCACGTGCAGCATCACGAATCATTAAATGCTCTTCTGTAAGATTAAAATCCATTATGTTTTTATGTTTTATTAAATTATTCGTAAAAATTGTGCTCAAAGATACTTTTTTAATAGCAAATTTTCAATAGAGTTGCTATTTTTACTTTATGCAAGAAAAATATATTTACTGCATCGGATTGATGTCGGGAACTTCGCTAGACGGAATTGACTTGGCGTATATAAAAATGCACGCTTCTTCATACAAAGATTTTGAAATTTTAAAGGCGGAAACCATACCATATTCCAAAGAATGGAAAACGAAACTACAAGTAGCAGTAGCCTATAGTAATGAAGAATTGAAATTAGTAGATAGTGCTTATGGTGAATTATTAGGGAAAGTATTAAATGATTTTCTAGAGAAGAATGCTATTAATAATGTAGACTTCATAGCATCGCACGGACATACCATTTTACATCAACCTGAAAACGGAATTACGCTGCAAATAGGAAATGGACAGGTTATAGCCAATAATACTCAGCAAAAAGTAGTATGCGATTTTAGAACGCAAGATGTACAATTAGGTGGTCAAGGCGCGCCTTTGGTACCGATTGGAGATAGCTTGTTGTTTGCTGATTATGACTATTGTTTAAACTTAGGAGGTTTTGCAAATATTTCCTATGAGAAGGAGAATCAAAGAATCGCTTTTGATATTTGCCCTGTAAATATTGTGTTGAATCATTACACACGTACAATAGGACTGGAATATGATGATGAAGGAAAAATAGCTTCCGAAGGAAAAATCAATACTCAATTATTAGAACAACTGAATTCACTTTCTTTTTATCAAGAAACGCCTCCGAAGTCATTGGGGTTAGAGTGGGTTCAGAAAAACATTTTTCCTTTAATAGATGAATACGAAACGGACATTCCTACAGTTTTAAGGACTTTTATTGAGCATACAGCTCTACAAATAGGGAATGTTGTAGAGAATGAAGCTACTATTTTGGTAACAGGCGGAGGAGCTTTTAATACTTTTTTAATGAGTAGGGTTGAGTTTTATGCAAAAACAAAAATCAAACAAGCAGATAAAGAACTTATCAATTATAAAGAAGCGCTCATTTTTGCATTATTGGGGGTGTTAAAAGTTCAAAACAAAGTAAATTGTTTACAATCAGTAACTGGAGCAAAAAAAGATCATTCTTCTGGTAAAGTTTTTTATCCGAAGAAATAATGTAAAGTATTTTGAGGAATATTGTTTTTTATGATAAATTTGTTCGGAAACAACTACACATTAAAACTATAGTAAAATGAATCAACTTTAGCTTCCCCAAAGGGGAAAAATCACAACTCAATTTTTAAGCAAGAAAAAGAAACAGATAAAGTTGAAAATCATCTATTATAACATTAAACAATGAAAGAATTATTAAAGCAATACGAAGAAAAGCAACCAGAAATAGTATTTAATTGGAAAGACCCTGAAACAGAAGCAGAAGGATGGACCGTTATAAACTCGTTAAGAGGAGGTGCTGCTGGTGGTGGTACACGTATGCGTAAAGGATTAGATAAATATGAGGTAACATCGCTTGCAAAAACGATGGAAGTAAAGTTTACCGTATCAGGACCAGCAATTGGAGGAGCAAAATCAGGAATTAATTTTGATCCACAAGACCCTCGTAAAAAAGGCGTTTTAGAGCGTTGGTACAAAGCGGTAGCTCCATTATTAAAAAATTACTACGGAACAGGGGGTGATTTAAACGTTGATGAAATTCACGAAGTAATTCCAATTACAGAAGATAGCGGTGTATGGCACCCGCAAGAAGGGGTTTTTAACGGACACTTCAAGCCAACAGAGGCTGATAAAATCAACCGTATTGGTCAGTTACGTAACGGAGTAATAAAAGTATTAGAAGATAAAAACTTATCACCAGATATTATTAGAAAATATACGGTAGCTGATATGATTACAGGCTACGGTGTTGCTGAAGCAGTACGTCATTACTATGATATTTATGGAGGAACTGTAGTAGGAAAGCGTGCTGTAGTTCAAGGTTTTGGTAACGTAGGTTCTGCTGCTGCTTACTATTTAGCGCAAATGGGAGCTAAAGTAGTGGGAATTATCGACCGTGTGGGTGGAGTTATCAAAGAAGAAGGATTCTCTTTTGAAGAAATTCAAGAGTTATTCTTAAACAAAGATGGTAATACCTTAGTATCTGAAAACATGATTCCGTTTGAAGAAATGAACGAGCGAGTGTGGAATTTACCTTGTGAAATTTTTGCGCCTTGTGCAGCTTCAAGATTAGTTACACAAGAACAAGTTAACAAAATGATCGGTTCTGGTTTAGAGGTTATTTCATGTGGAGCGAATGTTCCGTTTGCAGATAAAGAAATTTTCTTCGGATCAATTATGGAGGATACAGACAAGAAAGTAAGTTTAATTCCAGATTTCATTTCTAACTGTGGTATGGCAAGAGTATTTGCTTATTTTATGGAACGCAGAGTAGAAATGACAGATCAAGCTATTTTTGAAGATACGTCAAATACGATTAAAAAAGCGTTACAAAGAACACATGCTAGAAGTGCAGCAAAAACTCAAATAAGCGAAACTGCTTTTGAAATTGCGTTGAAAGAACTAGTGTAAAACTAACAGTTTTTATAAGAGTTACATAGCTGTTTTTAGCAAACAAGCACAATAAAAAATAAAAGTCTTCCTTTAATGTAAATAATAAGGAAGACTTTTTACATCAAACAATTTTAAACAAAACAAATCGTTAATTATTTAGCGAAAACATTACATAAACCCTAATTTAGTATTCATGCTATTATTTCAAGAAACTCAGGAGTTGGTAGAGGAAGTTCCTCAAGAAAAAACCTTATCAATCTATAATTTAATTATGGATGGCGGTATAGGTGGGCAAATTATTATTGCGTTGTTATTTGTGTTGTTAGCAGTGGCGTTATATATTTATTTTGAACGTTTTTTTGCCATCAAAGAAGCTTCTAAAGTAGATGTAAATTTCATGGATCAAATTAGAGACCATGTAACCAACGGAAGAATAGATAGCGCAAAATCACTTTGTGATAATACAGTAACACCAACGGCTAGATTAATAGGGAAGGGAATTTCTAGAATAGGAAAGCCTTTAGAAGATATTAATACAGCTATTGAAAATGCAGGTAAATTAGAGGTGTATCAATTAGAAAGAAATGTTTCAGTATTAGCAACCATCGCTGGAGCTGCCCCAATGATTGGGTTTTTAGGAACCGTAATTGGAATGATTGTTGCCATTCATGAGATAGCAAATTCAGGTGGACAAATAGATATTAAAATGTTATCAGACGGATTATATACTGCAATGACAACGACGGTTGCTGGGTTAATTGTAGGGATTATTGCTTACATCGCATACAACCATTTAGTAGTCCGTACTGATAAAGTAGTGTACCAAATGGAAGCGAAGTCGGTTGAGTTTTTAGATTTATTAAATGAGCCAGTATAATTAACTATTAAAAAATTGAAAGACTGAAAAAAATCAAAAATTTTTAAATCATTAAATCTTTTAATTTTTAAATAAACTAATCATGAATTTACGAGGAAGAAATAAAGTCAATCCAAATTTCAATATGTCATCAATGACTGATATTGTTTTTTTGTTATTGATCTTTTTTATGCTAACATCAACATTGGTTACCGTGAGTGCGATTGATGTCTTGTTACCTAAAGCAGGAGGTAAAACTGAAAACCAAACTTCAGTAGCAGTAACCATTACAAATGATGCTTCTTTTTATATTGATAAAACCAAGGTGAGTAATGCAAATTTAGAGCGAGAATTACTGACCAAAGTAGGGGCTGATAAAAAGAAAACAGTGGTAATTCGTGGCGATCAAAACGTGCAGTACAAAAACGTAATGCAAGTAATTGATATCGCGAACAGAAACAAGTTAAAAATGATTTTGGCTGTAAAAGGCAAATAAATGACAGTTTTAAATACCCAACATAAACGCAAGTCGGCGGTTATTACCACCATTATCCTGATACTGTTGTTAATCGGAATATTCAACTACGGAATGAAGTATTTAGATCCACCTATTGAATACGGATTGGCAATCAATTTCGGGAATTCTGATGTGGGAAGCGGTGACCCTGTAGAAAAAACGAAGACAGAAGCAGTTCCTCAGCAAGAAGAGGTGGTTGAAGAACAAGTAGAAGAAACGTCAGAAGAGCCTATCAAAGAAGAAATTATTACAAATGATACGGCTGAAGAAGTTCCTGTAGTTGAAAAAAAAGAAGCAAAGAAAGAACCTGTAAAGGAAACTCCGAAAGAAGAAAAGCCTAAAGAGCAACCAAAACCAAAACCATCTAAAGAAACTACCGATGCGTTAAATAGTTTATTAAACGGAACATCTAAAGACGGGGCGAACACTGGTGAAGGAGATAATAAGCAAGCGGGTGTAAAAGGAAACGAAAGCGGAGATCCCAATTCAGATAAATACTACGGGAATTCAGGGAGTGGCTCTGGTGGAAATTATAATTTAGCAGGAAGAAAAGCCTTATCAAAACCTATTGAAAAACCCGATTGTCAAGAAGAAGGGACAGTAGTGGTAAGCATCGAGGTTGATAGAAATGGAAAAGTAACAAAAGCAATCCCTGGAGCTAAAGGGACTACAAATTCAGCTTCATGTTTATACGAAGCGGCAAAAAAAGCAGCTTTAAGAACGAAATGGAATGCTGATGGAAATGCTCCTTCAGTTCAAAAAGGAACAATTATCTACAAGTTTTCTCTATCAAAATAAACTATCTTTGCCAAATAGTTGCAACAAAAAGGTATTCAAGCAGGTTGTGCAAACTAAAGGCACAACAGTTGAAGAATTAATCTGTTGTGTATTTTGAAACAAAAAACAGTATAGATTGTCAGTTCGAGTGATTTTGAGGTACGAAAAATCGTATCGAGAACTAATTTAAAAATCAATTTTTTCTCGATACAAATTTCACTCATAACAATCGTGAAATCCACTCGAATTGTCAGAGTTTTATCAAAAGGCACAAAGGGTAAGAAATAAAAATACAAATACATGAAACTAACTGTCATCGGAACAGGCTATGTAGGATTGGTATCAGGGACTTGTTTCTCAGAAATGGGGAATAAAGTAACGTGTGTAGATATCGATCAAGAAAAAATAAACAAACTGCATCAAGGAATCATTCCTATCTACGAACCAGGATTAGAAAAAATGGTGTTGAAAAACGTAGAAAAACAAAACTTATTTTTTACAACGAAACTAGAAGAAGCGATTGAAGAAACCGAAATCGTTTTTATTGCGGTAGGAACTCCAATGGGAGAGGATGGTTCTGCAGATTTACAATACGTGTTAGCGGTAGCAAAAGAGATCGGTCAAAAGATGAATCACCGATTGATCGTAGTTGATAAATCTACCGTACCTGTAGGAACAGCGGATAAAGTAAAAGCTACGATTCAAGCAGAATTAGATAAAAGAAATGTAAAAATTGAGTTCGATGTAGTTTCAAATCCTGAATTTTTAAAAGAAGGAGATGCTATCAATGATTTCATGAAGCCAGATAGAGTGGTAATTGGAGCGGAATCTGACTATGCGTTTGAAAAAATGCGTCAGTTATACACGCCATTCACCATGTCACACGAACGTTTTATTGCAATGGATGTTCGTTCTGCGGAAATGACGAAGTACGCAGCAAATGCTATGCTAGCAACAAAAATTTCGTTTATGAATGAAATGGCGAATATTTGCGAACGAGTAGGAGCGGATGTGAATAATGTACGTGCAGGAATCGGTTCTGATTCAAGAATAGGGTACAGTTTTATTTATCCAGGAGCTGGTTACGGAGGTTCTTGTTTTCCGAAGGATGTGAAAGCATTGAAAAAAATTGCGGAAGAAAACGGTTATGAGGCACAATTGATAAGGTCAGTTGAAGAGGTAAACAATCGTCAGAAATATGTGATAGCAGAGAAAATCATCAAAAAATTTGGAGAAGATTTAACAGGAAAAACCTTTGGTTTATGGGGATTGGCATTCAAACCAGGAACCGATGATATGCGTGAAGCTCCAGCAATTTATGTGGTAAAAGAATTGGTGAAGAGAGGGGCAAAAGTGCAAGCCTATGATCCGAAGGCAATGGAAGAAGCGCAACATTTTTATTTAAAAGATGTAGAAAACATATCTTATAAAAATGCAAAATACGAAGTATTAGAGAATGCTGATGCATTGATATTATTGACAGAATGGAAAGAATTCCGTTCGCCAGATTTTTCAGAAATTGAAAAGCAACTGAAAACTCCAGTTATTTTTGACGGAAGAAATCAGTACAATAGTTACAATTTAGAAGAACGAGGCTTTGAATATTATCAAATAGGTAAGAATAGTTAACAGAGAGTGGAAAGCAATACTCCAATGTCAGTTCGAGTGTTTTTTTCTGACCAAAGGAAAGAAAAAAATATATCGAGAACTATTTTGGAGCTGATAATCATTTTTAAAGTATAAAGAATAAGACAATATCTTTTTAAATAGATACATGAAAATTTTAGTAACAGGGGCAGCAGGCTTTATCGGATTTCATTTAAGTGAAAAATTGTTAGCGCTAGGACACACAGTTGTCGGGATTGATAATATCAATGATTATTACGATATCAATTTAAAATACGCTCGATTAAAAGAGTTGGGGATTGATAGAGAAAATGCTGAGGTTTTTTATCAAGAAACGATTAGTTCGACAAATGAAAACTTCAAGTTTATCCGATTGAACTTAGAGGATAAAGAAGAACTACTTCAATTGTTTACTACGGAAAAATTTGAAGTGGTTTGTAACCTTGCAGCACAAGCAGGGGTCCGTTATAGCATCGAAAATCCTGATGCATACATTCAAAGTAACATTGTTGGTTTTCTAAATATTTTAGAATGTTGCAGACATCATGAGATTAAACATTTGGTGTATGCGAGTAGTTCAAGTGTGTACGGAGCCAATAAAAAAGTACCTTTTTCCGAAGAAGATAGTGTAGATAATCCTGTGAGTTTGTACGCAGCAACGAAAAAAAGTAACGAACTCATGGCGCATACCTACAGCCATTTGTATAAGATTCCAACAACAGGATTACGATTTTTTACCGTTTACGGACCATGGGGAAGACCAGACATGGCACCGATATTATTTGCTGAAGCTATTTCAAATAATCGTCCAATCAAAGTGTTTAACAACGGAGATATGGAACGCGATTTTACCTATATAGATGATATTGTAGAAGGAGTAAAAAGAGTCATAGAAAAGTCGGTTGAAAATAGAGAGCTGTATAAAATCTATAACATAGGGAACAACGATTCTGTAAAACTGTTGGATTTTATCACTCAAATGGAAACGAGTTTAGGAAAAGAAGCTTCTAAAGAAATGTTACCGATGCAGATGGGAGATGTAAAAAGAACGTGGGCAAATGTTGATGGTTTAATCAGTGATTACGAATACAAGCCTCAAGTAAAGGTAGCAGAAGGAGTACGTCGTTTTGTGCAATGGTATCAAAAATATCATAGTTAGGTTTATAGAGGTTTCAATTATAATATAATTGTTTAATGACTTACCAAGAAGTACTAGATTGGATGTTTGCTCAGTTGCCAATGTACCAACGTCAAGGGCAAACAGCATTTAAAAAAGATTTAACCAATATCATTGCTCTATGCGAAGAGTTGAAAAATCCACATAAAAAGTTTAAGACCATCCATGTAGGAGGAACGAATGGAAAAGGATCCACTAGTCATATGCTTGCTTCGATACTACAAGAGGCGGGTTATAAGGTTGGATTGTATACGTCTCCGCATTTAAAAAACTTCACAGAGCGCATTCGAATCAACGGGGAAGAGATTTCCAGAGATGCGGTAATTGATTTTATAGTAAACAATAAAGCCTTTTTAGAAAATCAAGGATTGTCATTCTTTGAAATGACAGTTGGATTGGCGTTTGAAGAATTTGCCAATCAAAAAGTAGATATCGCGATTATTGAAGTTGGTTTGGGAGGAAGATTAGACTCCACCAATATAATTACGCCTGAAGTTTCGGTAATTACGAATATCGGATTGGATCACACCCAGTTTTTAGGAGAAACCTTACCAGAAATAGCGTTTGAAAAAGCAGGAATTATCAAACAGAACACTCCTGTGGTTATTGGGGAACGTCAAAAAGAAACAGAAAATGTTTTTATCGCTAAAGCGGAAGATTGCAAGGCTCCAATAATTTTTGCTTCGGATAATCCAAAAAACTATTCAACGGATTTACTGGGAGACTATCAAAAGCACAATGTAACCACAGCGGTAACTGCAATTCAACAAGTAAAAGAGTATACAATTTCTGAAGAAAATATCAAAAACGGATTGTTAAACGTAGTAAAAAACACCAATTTAAAAGGTCGTTGGCAGGTGTTACAGGATAATCCGAAGGTAATTTGCGATACAGCACATAATAAAGAAGGATTATTTTACACCTTAGAGCAATTAAAAAAGGAAAGTTATAAGCAACTGCATATTGTTTTGGGAGTAGTTTCTGACAAGGATTTGAGTGAAATTTTACCAATGTTTCCAAAAAATGCGATGTATTATTTCTGTAAACCAAATATTCCTCGTGGGTTGTCAGCAGACGAATTAAAAGAGCAAGCTAACGAATTTAATCTGGTTGGAGAGGTGTTTGATTCTGTAAGTCAAGCACTTGAAAAAGCAAAAGCAAATGCGTCTGAGGAGGGTATAATCTACGTGGGTGGAAGCACATTTGTAGTGGCAGAAATTTTATAGAAAAAAAATGAAAAAAGTTATTGTCAATCTCTAAAACTGTTATATATTTGCATCCGCAATTAACAAGTAAGGTTGCGTAGCTCAGTTGGTTCAGAGCATCCCGATTAACATCGGGAGAGTCAGGGTTACCACTCGAATCCTTAACGAGTTTAAATAAAAAAGGGCGCGTAGCTCAGTTGGTTCAGAGCACTTGGTTTACACCCAAGGGGTCAGGGGTTCGAATCCCTTCGCGCCCACAACTCTAAAAAGAGTTAAATGTAATCATCGTCCCGATTGACATCGGGAGGGTCAGGGTTACTACTCGAATCCTTAACGAGTTTAAATAAAAAAGGGCGCGTAGCTCAGTTGG
>NZ_JAPEHZ010000068.1 GCF_028823685.1 Tenacibaculum sp. L6
TTCTTTTTATACATTTTTTCAAAAAAAGTTTGGTTTACTGAAATTTATTTCTAAGATTTGCCTCGTACAAAGAACACAAATACAATGATGTTACAAAACGTATGGCAAGGTTTCTATTTTTACTTTTACTTTTTTAGTAAGAGCTGAGACTTTGTACCATATTGTTAAACTAACAAGAAAATAATATAGCTAATCAAAGTCTCGAATTTATCGAGGCTTTTTTTTTGACCTAAAATGAAAAAAATAGCCATTCAAGGAATACAAGGAAGCAACCATCATACTGTTGCAAATAATTTCTACGAAGAAAACATCGAACTAGTTGAATGTTTGTCTTTTGATGCATTGGTAGATAGCTTATTGAATTTCCAAAGTAAACAAGCAATTATGGCACTAGAAAACACCATAGCAGGCTCAATCATACCCAACTATGCTCTAATTGACAAGTACAATTTGCATATTTCTGGTGAGTATTACTTGCCTATACACCATCATTTAATGGCGTTACCAAATCAACAAATTGAAGATATTACTGAGGTTTGCTCACACCCAATGGCTTTGTTACAATGCAAAGAGTTTTTCAAACAACACAAACATATAAAGTTAGTTGAAGATGTTGACACCTCTGCTGTTGCGAAAAGAATTGCAGACCAACAATTAAAAGGAGTTGCTGCTATTGCACCAAAAATGGCTGCTGATATTTTTGGACTTTCTATCATTGAAGACGAGATTCAAACCATTAAAAATAATGCGACTCGCTTTGTAATTTTACAAACAAGTCACCCAGAAAATGGTAAGAATGAAATTAACAAAGCTTCATTAAGATTTGAATTAGATCATAAAAGAGGAAGTTTAGCCGCAGTTCTAAATGTAATGAGTGATTGCAAATTAAACCTTACCAAAATACAGTCATTACCCAAAATTGAAACACCATGGAAGTATGCTTTTTTTGTTGATGTAACTTTTGAAGCATACGAAGATTTCGAAAAAGCAAAAGCTATAATTCAAATTATGGCAGAAGAATTTAAAATATTAGGCGAATACAAAAACGGAAGATTATGATACAGTTTGCCAATCGTTTACAAACCGTACAAGAGTACTACTTCTCTAAAAAACTACAAGAAGTACGTCAATTAATTTCAGAAGGAAAACCAATTATAAATATTGGAATTGGAAACCCTGATTTGCAACCTCCAACATCAGTATTAAAAGCTATTCAAGATAGTTTACATGATACTGGAGCACATAGTTATCAGAGTTATCAAGGCTTACCTGAATTTAGACAAGCTGTTTCAAATTTTTATCAAAACAACTATGAAGTTACCATAAACCCAGCTAACGAAGTGTTACCATTAATAGGAAGCAAAGAAGGAATTATGCATATTTCATTAGCTTTTTTAAATGAAGGAGATCAGGTATTAATTCCTAATCCAGGATACCCAACTTACAGCTCTGTAACCAATTTATTGGGAGGAAAACCTATTTTTTACAATTTGGAAGAAGCTAGTAACTGGCAACCTAATTTTGAAGCTTTGGAAAAACTCGATACCTCAAAAACAAAATTGATGTGGGTAAACTATCCGCACATGCCAACAGGTGCCGATGCTACCAAAGAAACTTTTCAAAAGTTGATTGACTTTGGAAAAAAGCACAATATTGTAATTGTAAATGACAATCCGTATAGCTTTATATTGAACGAGCATCCTCAAAGTATTTTACAAATTGAAGGCGCAAAAGACATTGCTTTAGAGTTAAACTCGGTAAGTAAATCTTTTAACATGGCTGGGTGGCGTGTTGGAATGTTGTTAGGAAAACCTGAATTCTTAACAGAAGTTTTAAAAGTAAAAACTCAAATGGATTCTGGCATGTTTTATGGAATTCAAAAAGGAGCTACTAAAGCTTTAGAGTTAGAAAAGGATTGGTTTATCCAATTAAATAATACCTATAAAAAGCGACAAGAGTTAGTCTTTAAACTAGCAGATAAGTTAGGATGTACCTACGATAAAAACACCTCAGGAATGTTTGTTTGGTGTAAACCTCCAGAAGGAAAAACATCAGAAGAAATGATTGACGATTTGCTATATAACAAACACATTTTTGCTGCTCCTGGAACCATTTTCGGTAGCCAAGGTGAAGGTTACATTCGTTTTTCATTATGCGTTCCAGAAGAAAAAATTAACGAAGCAATCAACAGAATATAATGAACGTATTTATCATAGGACTAGGATTAATCGGCGGAAGTTTTGCCCTAGATATTCAGCAAGAATTTAAAAACGTTACTATCTACGGAATTGACTCCAGCGAAGAACATGGAGATCTCGCTTTAGAAAGAGGGATTATCCATCAAAAAGCAACATTTTCAGAATTGTCAAATGCAGACATAGTTATTATTGCCATTCCTGTAGATGTTTCACAAGAGGTAATTTTAAAAACATTGGATAATATCTCTGATACTTGTTTGGTTTTTGATGTAGGTTCGACTAAAGAATTGATTTGCGACGCTGTTAAAAATCATCCGAAGAGAAGAAATTTTTTAGCTACGCACCCTATTGCTGGAACGGAATTTTCAGGACCAAATGCAGCTTTGACAAATTTATTTAGAAGTAAAACCAATATTATTTGTGAAGTAGAAAAAACGGCTTTCAAACGGCTTTCAAATTACAAGAAAAAGCATTGGATATTTTTTCAAAATTAGGAATGCGTATTCGATACATGGATCCAAAATCGCACGATAAGCATATTGCCTACGTATCACATTTATCACATATCAGCTCTTTCATGTTAGGTAAAACGGTCATTGAAAAAGAGAAAAACGAGCGTGATATTTTCGATATGGCTGGTAGTGGATTTGCTTCCACTGTGCGTTTAGCAAAAAGTTCACCTGCCATGTGGACTCCTATTTTTAAACAAAACAAAGAAAATGTTGTAGAGTCTTTAAACGAATACATTAGTAACTTACAACAGTTCAAAACATTGTTAGAAAAAAATGATTTTCCAGAAATATATACTGAAATGGAAAACACCAATCATATAAAACAAATATTAAACGGAATTTTAGAGGTAGCACCTCAACAATAAAGATATCAAAATGGAAAACACAAAAGAATTAAGAACTTGGTTAGATGCCTTCGGATTAGGGCATCCACTAGTAATTGCAGGACCTTGTAGTGCTGAAACTGAAGAACAAGTATTAAAAATAGCTCACGAATTAAAAGATACAGATGCTACGGTATTAAGAGCTGGAATTTGGAAACCTCGTACAAGACCTGGGAATTTTGAAGGTGTAGGCGCTCTAGGATTAAAATGGTTGCAAAAAGCAAAACAAGAAACAGGAATGTTAATTGCTACCGAAGTTGCCAACAAAGATCATGTACAATTAGCTTTAGAGCATGATGTAGATATTTTATGGATTGGTGCTCGTACCACTGTAAGTCCTTTTATCGTTCAAGAAATTGCAGATGCTTTAGAAGAAACCGATAAAATAGTTTTGGTAAAAAACCCTGTAAACCCAGATTTACCATTATGGTTAGGTGCTATAGAACGTTTGTACTCAAAAAACATCAAAAAATTAGGAGTAATTCATAGAGGTTTTTCTACTTATGAGAAAACCCGATATAGAAACAACCCTGAATGGCAAATTCCTATCGAATTACAAAACCGTTTTCCTGATTTACCATTGATTTGTGATCCGTCACACATCGCTGGTCGTCGTGATATTATTTTCGATGTTTGTCAAACTGCCTTAGATTTAAACTTTGATGGTTTAATGGTTGAAACACATTACGATCCTGATAATGCTTGGAGTGATGCTTCGCAACAAATCACCCCTAAATCTCTAATTCAAATGATGGTAGACTTAAAAGTTAGAAAAGCTACTGATACCGAAGCTGATTACCGAAATGCATTGAACACTTTACGTACTCAAATTGATGTAGTAGACCATCAATTGATTGAAATGCTAGGGAAACGTATGAAAATAGCTGATGCTATTGGTGAATTGAAGAAAGATAAAAACGTTGCTATTTTACAAACTAGACGATGGAACGAAATCTTAGGTAAAATGATATTAGAAGGACAAGATAGAGGACTAAGCGAAGAGTTTGTTCTTAAAATGTTTAAGGCAATACACCAAGAAAGCATCAATCATCAAGAAAAAATCATTAACTCATAAAAAAAAGTAAAAAATAACGCGCCTAATGGCGCTTTTTTTTATTTTTCAGCAGACTCTGAAGTCTTAACCTCTCTTTTAAAAATATAACGTGTTATAAAAATTCCGTTACTATCTCCTTTTCCTCCATAACTCTCTACTCCACTATTAGAAAAAGCCAATTCCCAACCATTTTTTGCCATATCATTAAGCTTAGAGGTAATCACTGCATCATTTGCTACAATATTCTGAAAACGAATTCCTCCAATATTAAAGAAGTTTAAAAGTTTTGTTTCTTCGAAATTTTTAACTCTAATTTCCGATCTTTTCGACTTGTTTCTTTCATCATTTTCTTCTGACCTTCCAGAGGTAAAATCTTCAAAATTTCTCTCTTCGTCTGAAGAAATTAACCTAGATCTTCCCAAACCGTTTGGTACTATAGACTCAACACTTGTTATAACCTTATATTCATATGTTTGCGCAATAGCCGAAACATAAGACAATCCAATAAAACAAATAGATAATAATAGCTTTTTCATAATAAATTTTTAAAATTAAGGCACGAATATATTATTTTTTTATGAATAATCCGCATCTTTGTTTTATGACAGGAACGGTTTACAAATCTACAGGAAGTTGGTATTGGGTAAAGTCTAAAGGCGAGCTATACAAGTGTCGCATTAAAGGAAAATTTCGTATTAAAGGAATAAAAAGTACGAACCCTATATCTGTAGGTGATATTGTTGATTTTTCTTTAGAAACCAATAATGATGAAGAAACAGGTTTAATTACCAACATTCACGAGCGTAAAAATTTTATTGTTCGTAAATCGGTTAACTTATCAAAACAAACTCATGTAATTGCTTCTAATATCGATCAGGTATTTCTGTTAATCACCATTGATAACCCTCCTACGTTTACCACATTTATCGATCGTTTTTTGGTAACTGCTGAAGCCTATTCAATCAAAACTATTTTAGTTTTTAATAAAATTGATTCGTATGAAATTGAGCAGCGTGCCGAAATTATGTATCTAAAAGATATTTATGAAGCTATCGGTTACGAATGTGTAGAAGTTTCTGCCACTGAAAACATCAATATAGATAAAATCAAAGAGATGATGACAAGCAAAGTAAGCATGTTTGCTGGTCATTCGGGAGTTGGAAAAACGACTTTAGTCAATGCCATTGAACCTTCTTTAGATTTAAAAACCAAAGAAATTTCTGAACAACACAAACAAGGGCAACATACCACTACGTTTGCTGAAATGTTTGATTTAAGTTTTGATGCTCGTATTATTGACACTCCTGGAATTAAAGGTTTCGGAGTTGTTGATATGGATAAAGATGAATTAGGTGATTATTTCCCAGAATTCTTCGCTTTAAAACAAGACTGTAAATTCAACAATTGCATTCACGTAAATGAACCGCAGTGTGCTGTTAAAGAAGCCTTAGAAAATGAAGAAATTGCTTGGTCTCGCTATAAAAGCTATTTACAAATTTTGGAAGGTGAAGACGAAAATTATCGAACTGATATTTGGGAATAGTGATTTGCTGTTGGCTATTAACTCTTAGCTTTTGGCTGTTAGAGGCTAGTTTTCAACTTTCAAACTAAAAACCTAACAATCCAACTATCTAACCATCTAATAATCTAAAAAAAATGAAAGCAGTAATTCAACGTGTTTCAAAAGCTAGTGTTACTATTGAAGGAGAAAAAGTTGCGAATATCCAAAACGGATTATTAGTCTTATTGGGTATTATTGATGACGATACACAAGAAGATATTACTTGGTTGACTAAGAAAATTGCCAATCTTCGTATTTTTAATGATGAAGATGGCATTATGAACAAGTCTTTACTTGATATTAATGGAGAAGCAATCATTGTAAGTCAATTCACTTTGCATGCTTCAACAAAAAAAGGAAATCGACCTAGTTATATTAAAGCAGCAAAACCTGGTATTGCAATTCCGTTATACGAAAATTTCGTTCAGCAATTTGAAATAGAGTTAGGCAAAAAAGTTCAAACAGGTGAATTTGGAGCAGATATGAAAGTAGAATTGTTAAATGACGGACCTGTAACTATTATTATTGACACCAAAGACAAAGTGTAATTGCAGTTTATTGATATTCATACTCACACTTCATCTACTCAAAAAGATGTTTTTTCAATAGAAAATAAATATCCTAATTCAACTGATTTTAGTACTCCTTTTTCTATTGGAATTCACCCTTGGTATATTTCAGAAAATTCTTTGCAAAACGATTTGAAAATTGTTGAAGAGCAACTAAGCTCCGAAAATTGTTATGCATTAGGAGAATGCGGTCTGGATAGAATAGCCGAAATTGACTTCTCTCTTCAACTAGAAGTTTTTAAGCAACAAATTCAGCTTTCTGAAAAACACAACAAACCTTTAATTATTCATTGTGTAAAGGCTTTCCAGGAAATTATTCAATTGAAAAAAGAAATCAAACCAAAACAACCTTGGATTGTTCACGGATTCAATAAAAATCACCAAATTGCGCTCGATTTAATACGACATCAAATATGTATATCCTTCGGAGCGAGTTTATTAAAAAATGAGAGGTTACAAGAAACTTTTTCAAAACTTTCATTAGACTTTCTTTTTCTAGAAACAGATACTTCCGAAGAACATATTGAAAACATATACAACATTGCTAGCGAACTAAGAAAAACCGAAAGACAAATAATTATAAATACTGTAAAACAAAATTTTAGTAGAATTTTTAAAAGATGAGTTGGTTAGAACGTACCGAATTATTGGTTCAAAAAGAAGGATTAGAGAAGATTAAAAAAGCCAATGTTTTAGTAGTTGGATTAGGCGGAGTAGGATCGTTTGCAGCAGAATTTATTGCGCGTGCTGGTGTAAATAAAATGACCATTGTAGATGGTGATGTTTTTGACAAAACGAACATAAATCGTCAATTACCAGCATTACATAGCACCATAGGAAAATCGAAAGCACATATTTTAGCTGATAGATTAAAAGACATCAATCCAGAAATTGAATTGACTGTTTTAGAAGAATTTTTATCGCCAGAAAGAGCCTTTGAAATCGTAACTCCAGACTTTGATTATGTGTTAGATTGTATTGACAGTATTACTCCTAAAGTCAATCTGATTGTTGCAGCACGCAGAAAAAAAGTGAAAATTATCAGCTCAATGGGAGCAGGTGGTAAATTGGATGCTTCTAAAGTAAAAGTAAAAGACATTAGCAAAACTAAGCACTGTAAAATGGCAAGAGCCATACGTAAACGCTTAAAAGAACTAAAAGTTGACAAAGGGGTTAGAGCCGTATATTCAGAAGAAATTCAAATTTCTGAAAGTTTAAAACTCACCGATGGAACCAACTATAAAAAATCATACTACGGAACCATCAGCTATATGCCTGCTGCCTTTGGCTTAGAAGCTGCCTCTTATGTAATTAATCATATTTTAACAAAAAAATAATCTCC
Organism: Tenacibaculum sp. L6; assembly: GCF_028823685.1. GTDB lineage: Bacteria > Bacteroidota > Bacteroidia > Flavobacteriales > Flavobacteriaceae > Polaribacter. Next base: position 7,620 of record NZ_JAPEHZ010000068.1, read on the forward strand.
ATGGAAACTATTTTTTTATTATCTTTGCCCTCAATTAATAATCACTATTAAAAACTCAAAAATGAAAAAAACAATTTTAGCAATTGCTTTTATGGCAATGGGAGCTGTCGCTTGTAAGACAGAAAAAAACAAAGCTGCTGTAAGTGAAGAAAAAGAAGTAGCAAAAACAGAAAACATTATTAATACGTATAAAGCTAACGTTGCAGAATCTGTAGTTACTTGGAAAGGAAGTAAACCAACTGGTTCTCATAACGGTGTTGTAAGTTTAGAAAAAGGAACTTTAGAAATTGAAAACGGAGCTGTTAAGTCTGGTGAGTTTGTAATTGACATGAACACTATTGTTTGTGAAGATTTAGAAGCTGGTAACGGTAAAGAGAAGTTAGAAGGTCATTTAAAAAATACTGATTTCTTTGATGTTGAAAAATTCCCAACTGCTAAGTTTGAAGTATCTAGTTCTGAAGTAAAAGAAGGAAAAGTTCACGTTACTGGTAACTTAACTTTAAAAGATGTTACTAAGAGCATTACTATTCCTGCTACTATTACTGAAGCTGAGGACGCTGTTACTTTTAAAAGTGATGTTTTTAGCATTGATAGAACTGATTTTGGTATTACTTATAGCTCTAAGAAAATTGACGCTGCTTTAAAAGATAAATTCATTAACGATTTAATGGAAATTTCTTTCGAAGTTAAAGCTAAAAAATAATTTTAGTTTTCTATAGAAACTAAAAAGGGTTGACAATTGTCAACCCTTTTTTTATGTTTTAATAAATTCCTCTACTTCAAACAACGCTTTGAAATGTTTCAGAATTTTTTCTTTCACTTCTTCCTCAGGTATTTTCTTTCCTAATTCGGCTTCCATAGAAGTTACTGCCTTACCACGAATTCCACAAGGAATTATATTGTCAAAGTATCCTAAATTGGCGTTTACATTTAATGCGAATCCATGCATGGTTACCCATCTACTCGCGCGAATTCCCATCGCGCAAATTTTTCTAGCAAACGGTGTTCCAACATCTAACCAAACTCCTGTTTCTCCTTCACTTCTTTCAGCTTTAATCCCATATTCAGCAATTGTTAAAATGATAGATTCTTCTAACAAACGTAAATACTTATGAATATCGGTAAAGAAATTTTCTAAGTCTAAAATTGGGTATCCAACTATTTGTCCAGGACCATGGTAGGTAATATCTCCTCCTCTATTAATTTTATAAAAAGTAGCTTCTTTTTCTTTAAGCTTCTCTTCATTCAATAATAAATTACTAATATCTCCTGATTTTCCTAGAGTATATACGTGAGGGTGCTCGACAAATAAAAAATAATTTGGGGTTTCAATACCACCTTCTCCATTCCTCTTTTCTCTCTTTAATGAAACTATCTCGTCTAACAAACTTGTTTGATAATCCCATGTTTCTTTGTAATCTTTTTTTCCTAGATCACTAACTCTTACTTTTTTATTCATAAATTAGGCGTCTAAATAGCCCTACAAAGGTAGGGAAAATTAAACTTTTACTGTTATATGTAAGACTTATCAATAACTAAATCATGTCGAAAAGAAACTCCCTTCTCATATTTTGCATTTTACTTTTTTCAACTTCTGGTTTGTTCTCTCAACAGATGTGGACGAAAACATCTAACGAAACAATTAGGCTTCAAAAAAAAGAAGTACTTGCTACTAAAGTTTCTCCGAATCAACACCTATTAATGAGGTTAGATTTAGAGAAGTTTACAAGTGTTTTATTAAACTCAAAAACTAAGAACACTTCTAATGAAAAAGTAATAATGCTTCCTAATGCGAATGGAGATATTCAACGCTTTTTAGTAAAAGAAACCTCATATTTAGCTCCTGAGTTAGCAGCAAAATTCCCACAAGTAACATCTTTCTCTGCGCAAGGGATTGACGATACTTCATCTACAGCTAAAATAAGTATTGGAAAAGATGGTGTGCATGTTATGTTATTCACCTCAAATGAGGGTACTGTTTATATTGACCCTTACACAAAAGACCATAAAGAGTATGTCGTTTATAAAAAAGGAGAACTTGCTTCTTTAGAAGATGATTTCTCGTGTAAACTTGAAAATACTGTTCAAAAAAATAGTTCTTCTTCTTTACAAAGTAGAAATGCTAATGATGGAACATTGAGAACTTTTAGAACTGCTATTGCTTGTACTGGGGAATATGCACAGTATCATATTGAAAGAAATAATTTAGAATCTGCTTCAGATAATGAAAAAAAAGCAGCTGTGCTATCTGCTATAAATACCACAATGACTCGTGTTAACGGTATTTTTGAAAGAGATTTAGCCACAAGAATGGTGCTAGTTGCTAACAATGATGAGTTAATTTTCTTAGATGCAACAACTGATGGATTATCAAACGATGATGCAAACTTCTTAATAGATGAAAGCCAAGTGAAATGTGATGCTATTATTGGAGATGCAAATTATGATATCGGACATACCTTTAGCACAGGAGGTGGAGGATTAGCCCAATTAAATTCTGTGTGTGAAACTGGATATAAAGCTCAAGGAATAACAGGTAGAAGTCAACCAATAGGCGACGGATATGCTATTGATTATGTAGCACATGAAATAGGGCATCAATTTGGTGCTACGCATACATTTAACAACTCTTGTAGCGGTAACAGAAGTCCTATAACTGCTGTTGAACCAGGAAGTGGATCAACCATTATGGCTTATGCGGGTATTTGCTCACCAAACATACAAGGAGCTAGTGATGATTATTTCCACGCTGTTAGTATCGCTCAAATGTGGGAACATATACAAGGAACGGGTAGTTGTGCTAGTACTTCTAACACTGGAAATACCGCTCCTACAGCTACCGCAGGAAACAGTGTAAACATTCCTAGATCTACACCTTTTGTTTTAAAAGGACAAGCTGCTGATGTTGACGGAACAGCTTCTTTAACCTATACTTGGGAACAAATTGACAATGAAATAGCAACCATGTCTCCATTAGCTACCAATACTGGTGGCCCAATGTTTAGATCTTTATCGCCATCAAATTCCCCTGATAGATACTTCCCTGCTCTTTCAACTGTGGTAAACGGAAGTACTTCTACTATATGGGAAGTTCTTCCTTCAGTAGCAAGAGAATTAGATTTTGCTTTTACCGTTAGAGATAACCATGCAGGAGGAGGTAGTACTGCAAGAGATGATATAAAAATTACCGTTGTAAATACTGAACCTTTTACCGTAACAAGTCCTAGTTCAGTAGTTTCTTGGGGAACAGGAGCTACACATACGATTACTTGGAACAAAGGAACTTCTGACCAAGCTCCAATCAACTGTGCTAGTGTAAATATTAGGCTTTCAACAGATGGTGGTCAAACTTTTCCAATCGTTTTAAAAAGTAACACTCCAAATGACGGATCAGAAAACATTGTTATTCCTGATACCCCTACTCCGTCTGCAAGAATCTTAGTAGAAGCAGCTGACAACGTTTTTTACAATGTAAACAACACCAACTTCACTATTTTTCAAGCAGATCCTACGTTTTCAATTTCTAACACCACTGGTGATTTATCTGTATGTAAAGTAGCAAGAAATGAGCTTGTTTTTAATTTTGATTACGTGGCTTTATATGGTTTTACTGAAACAATCAGCCTTTCAACCACTGGAACACCATCAAACGC
>NZ_JAPEHZ010000069.1 GCF_028823685.1 Tenacibaculum sp. L6
GCCATTTCGTCTAATTTATCACGAAAATAGTTTGAATTGGCATAAAATAATTGTGTGATAGTAATGGTTTCTTTAAGTATAAAGATACTTTTAAATCAAACAATTTAATTACTCAATTATTACCTGTAAAAGCTAAAAGAGATTTAATAGAAAAACACTTTTTTTCAAATCATACTAAATCTTTACAACTAACACCTGATTTTGATTTAATATGTATGAACTATAATTTAGAAATGGACCTGTTATCGACATCAAATGGAAAAAATTTGACCTATGATTATTTAAACATTAATGATGAAAACAGAAACTCAAATTATTTGTTCGAAAACAAAGATGAAAGAATTAAAGAATTAGATGTACTACTCAATATTATAAATAATTCTGAAAAAAGGAATTTGCCTTATTCTATGAGATATATTATAAAAAGATTTGAAAATTTAAAATAACGCTGTACAACAATGGCTCCTATGAAAAGCACTAGTCCAGTTGTTTAAAGTTATCATTCCTTTTTCTGAAGAAAATAAAAAACTACGCCACCCATAAAATATAAGAATACATCAATGAAATCAGCAGTGTACCTTGGATGAAACTTAGGTAGTAAATACTCAAAAAAAACTCCGTAGAAAGCACAGACATACATAATTACACCAAGAGGGATTGTATAACTTTTATCCCCTCTACTCCATCGTAAAATAAAAAGACAGATCGTTAATACAATGGGTAGTATTAAAAAATCATTTACATAATTATTAACGATTTTAGGTAGTGTAATTTCAAATTGCTGAGCGAGATAAATAAAGCTTCCTACAGCAACTGAAACGTAAAAGTAATATGGAAGTATCCTTTTTTGCATACGCTCTTATCCTGCTGCTACCATTGCTATAAACCATGCAATTAACGCTCCAATGGCACTTACCAACAAATACGCCGAGTATAAAATCCAACCAACAATACGATACAACCAAAACGAATGCTTTTTTAAGCGTTCTGCCAAGTTTGGGTTTTCTATTTCATACTTCACTTTTTGAAGCTCTTCTTCTTTATATGCCGCTACTTTTTGTTCTTGTTTTTTTTCAAAAGAAATTAACGTATTACAATTTTTACAGTAATCGCTGTTCCTATTAAAAACTCCGCAGTTTGGACATTTAACGTTTCTAGTAATTGCCATTTTCTTGTTCTTTAAAGCTGTATTTATTTTTCTTTTTATACGGACGGATAATCAATCTTGTTTCTCGATCAAAACGGATGTAATTATACACCCAATTCATAAACACTACTGCTTTATTTCTAAATCCAATAAGTGAAAATAAGTGCACAAACATCCATACAAACCAAGCAAAAACTCCTTGAAACTTCCATTTAGGTAAATCAACAACGGCTTTATTTCTTCCAATAGTCGCCATTGCTCCTTTGTCTTTATACTTAAAAGGTTTTTGTTTTTTCTTCTTTAATTTTGCTATGATATTTTTCCCCAACAACCTTCCTTGTTGAATCGCTGGTTGTGCCATCATAGGGTGCCCTCTTTCATAATCTTTGGTTTCCATACACGCTACATCTCCAATAGCGTATATGTTATCATAACCGATTATTTTGTTGTATTCATCTACTTTAAATCGATTGGCTCTTTCAATAACACATTCTTCGGCTAAACCATTAACAACAGCTCCTTTAACTCCTGCTGCCCAAATAACAGTTTGTGCTTTAAAATGGTCTTCTCCATTCGTTGTTACAGTTTCTCCGTCATAATCTAATACCCGTAAATTTTTCCAAACATCAACTCCTAATTTTATTAAAAAATCTTCTGATTTTTCTGAAGAAGCTTCGCTCATCCCTTTTAATAACTCTCCTGAACTTTGAATGAGATTAATTTTCATTTCTCGAATATCCAAATCAGGGTAATCTTTAGGAAGAATTCCTTTTTTCATTTCGGCTAATGCCCCTGCTAACTCTACTCCGGTTGGTCCTCCTCCTACAATAACAAAGTTCATTAACGCTCTTCGTTTTTCTAAATCGGTAACTAATAATGCCTCTTCAAAGTTTTCTAAAACCAAACTACGAATATTCAATGCCTGCGGAACTGATTTCATTTCCATCGCATATTTTTGAATATTGGTATTTCCGAAGAAATTTGTGGTAGATCCTGTGGCAAGAATTAACTCGTCATACTCCAAATTACCAATCGTAGTTTCTACAATTCGTTTCTCTGCATTTATACCCGTAACTTTAGCTAACCGAAAATAAAAATTCTCTATATCGTTAAACCTTTTCCTTAATGGAAATGCTATACTATCTGGCTCTAATCCGCCTGTAGCTACTTGATACAATAAAGGTTGAAATGTATGGTAATTGTGTTTATCGATTAAAACAACTTGTAATTCTTGATTTTCTAATGCTCTTGCAGCTGCCAATCCTGCGAATCCACCTCCTACAATAATAACTCGAGGAAAACTCGTTTGAGGTATGTTCATTATTAATTAGGGTTTTATAACTAATTAGCAAATTTAACTAAAAGAGAAAGGAGTTTCTTAAAAATTATTTTTTAGTTTTACATTTCATCCCTTAAATTCATTAACCTAATAAAATAATTACTATGTTCAATTTTTTTAAGAAAAAAAAGGTAAAAAATTTAGTTATTGAATGCGATACGGATGTTATTCATATAAATAGCAAACCGCTTACTTTTCCTACAAATTACAGCACTTTAATTCAAGTATTGGGTAAGCCTAGTAGAGAATTAAAAAAGAGTAACGAGTACATGATTTGGGATAAGCACGGTATTTTTTGTGGTTATACGGATAAGGATAATATTTTATCTATAAACGTTTATCAAAATAAAATAGACCGCAGCGAATACAACACCAAAAAGCAATTTAAAGGAAAGCTTATTTTAAATAATGAGGAAATTACCAACAACGAGTTCGGTAAAATACCGTTAGGTAAAGTTGCTATTCACAGACTAGGTAGAGAAAGTGACACGCGCTTTGGCTTTAGTCTTGGTGTCAATAGAGATTACAAAGATTTATAACTCTAGCTTTAGTTGTTGTAGCGTTTTGTTTGTTGTTATCAGTTTGTCGATGATTATTTTTCTTAAAACATCCACATCTTCTTCATAGTATCGTGCCCACTTATACTCTTTAAACAAGGTTTGTATTTGTTTTAAGCGTTGATGTGCAAATTCTGAGGTCATTAAGAATTCTTTACACTCTTCGTCAGTTCGTATTCTTTTGATGTTTGCTTTACACTCTTGATAGTCTACCTCTAGGTAAAACACTTTATCTGTACTATTCAGCGGATAAAAGTCTGACCAATTTGCATAGCCTACATAATATTTCTGATTTTTATAATGGTCTATTCCCTGAATTTTCCAACGGCAGTTTGCAACCCTACCCCAGTGGTTTGAGTAACGAAAAACACCTTCTTCAGTGTAATAGTAATAACTCCCTGATTTACTTTGAAAATGAGCTTTCATATCATCAAAAAAATTGATGTTTTGCATTTCAAACTCACAATAGGTACTTCTGTAAAAGTTAAATTTATGATACTTCATTTAATTTCCAAAAGCTGTTAGTACTACTTTCCTTCTACCACCATAATTTCTGTGCTCTCCTAAATACACTCCTTGCCAAGTTCCTAAATTAAGTTTTCCATTGGTAATCGGAATCTGTACCTGACATCCTAACATCGAACTTTTAATATGTGCAGGCATATCATCTGCTCCTTCATAATCATGCTTGTAGTATGGCATATTTTCAGGAATCATTTTGTTGATATGCGACTCAAAGTCCATTCGAACAGTCGGGTCAGCATTTTCGTTAATCGTTAAACTTGCTGATGTGTGTTTTATAAATACCTGAAACTGTCCTACCTTAATATTTTTAAGCTCTGGAAATGCTTCTAATAAAATATCTGTAATTAAATGATAACCTCTGTTAAATGCTGGTAATTGAATTTCTTTTTGGTAAAATTGCATACCGCAAATCTAAAACACTTCTTTTATAATCTTTAAAAATTCTTGCTTTTTTGTTTTAGAAATAGGTATTGTTGTTTGATTTTGCATCAACAAAAAATCTCCATCTTTTTTTATAAACTTCTCTAAATAATGGAGATTTATTAAGAAAGACCTGTGGCACCTGAAAAATAAGTTATTGCTTTGAAGTTGATTTTCAAAATATGATAACGGTTTACAAATAAGCTGATTTTCTTTATTTGCCAGATGTACCTTTGTATACATACCATCTGCTTCTAAATACAAGATATCTTCATGAGATACAAAAATGATTTCTCCGGGAACTTCTAAAGCTATTTTATGTGACGATAAAGATTGAATTGCTTTTTTTAGCTCCGAAAATTGCGCTGAAACCTTTTTCTGCTCTATATTTACTTTAGCCTTATTTATAGCTACTCGTAATTCTTCTCTATCAATAGGTTTTACCAAATAATCTATTGCCGATAACTTTAATGCATCTAGCGCATATTGTTGATAGGCTGTTGTAAAAATTAATTGAAATTCGATAGGCTCAGAAATAAAGTCTAAAATTTCTAACCCTGAATACTCTGGCATTTCAATATCTAGAAAAACAATATCAGGCGCATGTTTATTTATTTCTTTTACTCCATTTAACAAGTTGTCAGCTGTAATAATACTTTTTATTTCAGGGAAGAATTCTGTAAGCATCGTTTCCATTACGCTACGTGCTTTTGCCTCATCATCAATTATTAACGCTTTCATTTTTAAATTCTTTTTATTTTTAGTGTTACTACCGTTCCTGTAGCCTTATCATTTTCATCAACTTTATCTGTAAACTCTACTGAAATATCAAATAACTTTTCTTTCTTGTATAGTGAAACTCGCTCTTGAGTAGCATTCACAGCAAAAGATTTATGTCCTTGTCTTTTCTTATTGATTTCTAATGATTTTTCTCTTCCAATACCATCATCTTCTATCGTTACAATTAATAAATTAGTAGTCTTATTTTTAATTGTTATCCATAAGTTTCCTTGTTCCTTTTTATGAACAAGTCCATGTTTTATTGCATTTTCTACAAACGGTTGTAAAAACAACGGTGGAACTTCAAATTGATCCTTATTTACATTCTTATCTACTAAGAAATTAACTTTAAATTTATTCTCAAATCGCAATTGTTCTAATGCTATATAAATTTCAAGTGAACTGAGTTCTTCTTTTAGCGATATTACATTAACCCTACTATGATTTAAATACATTCTAATTAAACGGGAAAATTTGACCAGATAATCACTCGCTAAATATTTCTCGTTCTTCATTACATAATCTTGAATTGCTCCTAAAGAATTAAAAATAAAATGAGGATTCATTTGTGAGCGTAAGTTCTCTAATCGTAACTTACTTATTCTACTAGCTAAAATCACTTTTTCTAATTCTCGCTCTCCTTCTTTCTCTTTCCACTGTAACTTAATTCTGTAATATATTACTACCGCTAAAACTGATGTAAAAAATACAGCAGCTATGAACCACCAATTCTCCCAAAAAGGTTTTTGAACAATAATTTTAACGCCTTTACTTTCTTCCCCAATACTTCCATCTAGACTTTTGGTTCTAAGTAAAAACTCATATTTTCCAGATGGAATTCCAATATACCTAACAACATCATCATTCAGTTCTGATGTTTGCCATTCGGTATTGAAACCTAAAAGCTTATATTGAAAAACATTTTTACTACTAGCTTTAAATCCGTTTGCATTAAAATTAAATGTAATATCATTGGTTTTATAAGGCAACTCATACTTTGTTTTTATTTCTTGCTCTTTACCTCCAATTTTAACATTGCTTATATAAGCTAATGGGGCTGTTTTAGGTAGCATTAAATCAGGAATAGATATATCTACTCTACATAAAAAATTATTTCCAGGCACCCATAAATAATCGTTTTGAACAACCGGATGTTTGAACTTGATAGCACTTTTATCAGTTAAATTAATTGTTTTTATCGATTTTTTATCTGTATCATATCGCTGTATCCCTTTTTCAGTAACAATCCACAGAAAATTTTCTTTTCCTAAAATTCCTTTTATTTGAGATTGCAATAACCCTGTTGAATACGTAATACTGTCGGTAACTTTCCCAGCTTCTAACCCTAAGATTTTATCTCTTGTGGTTGCCCATATTTTACCATTAGAAGTTTGAGTGTATTCAGAAAAAATAATAGGTTTGTTTTGATAACTTACGGGAATGGTTTGTAGTTTTTTATTATAAACTACCGTTCCGTCAATATAAGTTACGTAAATAAGTTTATTTTTAGAATCGTAATGAGTACTAATAGGTCTTTTACTATCTAAAACTATATGCTCTTTATTTTTTGACAAATGGGTGTAAATAATAGCATGTCGATACGATAAATACACCAGCGAATCCTTACTTATTTGAGCAAAACCTTTAGCTGTTGTAAACAGATTCCCAACATTCGTCATTTTTTTACTCTTTAAATCATAAATATAACTACTTGTTCCGTTGGTACTTATATATGCCCTATCGAGTATTTCATCATATTTAATTCTATTTACCGGTCGCTGGTTCGGTAAATCCGTGATTGTATAATTGTTATTTTGTGTATTATAGTCTATTAAATTACCATTTTGGGTACCTAGTAACAAACGATTTTCTGCTACAGCTTCTATTGAGATAATGTCTTCTTTTATCTCTAAAAAACTCTTCTTTGTTATTCCTAAACTTGGTACTACAAAAACACCATTTTGAAGTGTAGTTAACCAATAATTATTTTCATTGTCTTTTAAAACATCCGTTATATGATAATCTTTAAAAATTTGTTCGGTATCATTAACTTTTGTTTTTTCTAAAGTTTTATAAATTCCATTTGATGTTAACAACCAGTTTTTCTGAAACTTCTTTGTATTGTATACCTGAGCTTTTTGAAAATTATTCGGAAGTTTTATAAAACTAATTTCTCTTGTATGAATATTAATTGAAAACGCTTTTGATACATCACTATCAAGTTTAACAACAATCTCATCAAACCACTGAAACATTTGAAAATTTCCTTTATCTAAAGAAAATCTTTTTTTATCACATTTTACTTTTTTGAAAACTGGTATTCCCTCTTCTTCATAAACATGAGTAATGATATTTGTTTCTTTTAAGTTATAGTAAAAAAAACCGTTTTCAGATTTTGCTATTTTAGAAACCTCAGCATTTAAGTCTTTTTTTACTGATCCTGTTTTTTTATCTATCTGATAACTCTTTCTCTGAGAAATAAAGAAAATATCATTTTTCAAAACCATTAAATGAGCAAAGGTTCCTTTTAACTCATTAGAAAAGTCTTTAAATAGCTGTAACTCTTTATTTACAACTTTATAAATATGTCCTGAAATTGTAGAACACCATATTTGCCCCTCATCATCAATTTGTAAATTGAAGATACTTTTAGTGGTAGCAATCGTATTTTTTACCTTAATAAATTTTTTACCATTGTAGTAAAACAATCCTTGTTCTGCACCAACCCAAACAAGATTATCTTTATCTTGAATAATATTAAAATTAGCCAGAGAAGCTAGACCATCATCCGATGTAAATTGCGTATAAAAAGGCTCTTGTGAAAAAACATTTTCAAAGAAAAGAAATACGAAAACAAGTATGTAAAAAGTTTTTTTCACAAATTTAATATCACTATAAAAAAGGTGGCTATGCAATAATACGCAAAACACCACCTTTATTCACAACTGTTCTTAGTTTAAAATTAATTAACTCCTATGATAGTCAATTTATAACCATTGAATGACTTTTCAATTATAACTCTTTTTAACCAAAAAAATTTACCTCTAAAAATTAATGGTATAAATAGGAATTTATGAACCGTATGAGTGTATCTTTTTTTTACACTTCTTTTTTTAACATGAAGTTTCATTTTTATTTTTAAGGCTTTGCGTCACACTTACAATATCCTCCGTAAGGTGCTCCTCCAGTTCGGCTAATTCCATTAAAATAAACTTCTCCGTATTTTCCTCCTCCTGTATAATCTCTTCGTAAAATAAATTGTTGTAACATACACTGCCCATCAGAGTTTTCCTGAACTACGGCTCCAACTACCCATTGGTACAAAGGAACTCCTGTTACTTTATGCTTTACTGTTGACCACTTGTTTGAAGTAACATATTGCTTTAAGTTCTTCATACTTGTTTTACCGTAATAAGCATTTAACCCTTTGGTAGCAATTCCTATCAAACTACTGTTTAAACTTCCTTTTGCTGGCATTGTTACACTATTTAACTTTGCTCCTAACCAATCTTTACGTAAGTTATCAAACTTAGCAAAAGTTGTTTGAGATGTTAATTCAGGATTTTTATAATACTTCTTAATTTTTTCTGGATTTTTAGCAGCAATAACAAACTGTTGTGGTTGAGCATTATTCATCCATTTATGGCCTTCATTATCATTTTTATGATATACTTCAGCCCCTATTAACAACACCCCTGGTTCTAATAAAAGCACATTAGCATTGGTCCACTCTGGTCCACCTCCCATTCCAAACTGAAACTGAATGTTTCCTTTGTCTGCAGATTTTCTATATTGCTCTGGAACTACACCATAACGTTTTTGTTCTGGAGTGAAATAAGCGTTTTTTTTTGTTCTGGAGTGAAATAAGCGTTTAATTGATACGTTGTCGGATCATATTCAATAGAAAAGCCTTCGTAAATATCACCTGGATTGCTATCAAAATGACTTGAAGGATTTCTAACAAAGTATTGTGATAAATGGTAGTAACCAGACAGTTCCATCTTATCAGAAAAACCACCATCGTAAGCAGGCATTTTTTTAAACTTTGTTCTGTTTAATACATAAATTTGATTGTCTTTAAATTTATCATTTTCACTACTTTCTATAGGTGAAGGAATTTCGCTCACAACTGTTCCTTTACTATTTTCTTTAGCTAATAAGGCTTCTTTTTCAGCTACTTGTTTTTGTTGATACTCTTTGTACTTTTTAAAATAAAAATCTTGCTTTTCTTTATCGTTGGGATACTTTTTAGCTAACTCTTTTTTAAACTCTTCATCTGAATATTCATTTGTATTAGACGTTGAATTAGTATCTGAACTTGTAGTTGATTTTTCTATTGATGAAGAAGCTTTCTCTTCTATTTTTTTTGTTACTTTTTGCTTAGCTTTTTTTAACATGTTACCAAACTGAGCATTGGCTGTTTGATGAAACAAAAAACTAGCGAAGAATAAACAAACTAATATTGTATATTTTTTCATTTCTATTATTGTTTTTATACTATTAGAAGCTACCTGCTTTTTACACAGGTAACTTTTTTGAATTACTATTTAAAGGGAATGTTTTTTTATTGACATGCGACTGTGCTCCAAGAAGCTCCAGATGGCTTAGCCCATTGGTTTGCTTGCGTATTTGGTGGGTTTAAAGGATCAAAACCAGCATCATGTTGAATACACGTTAAGTCATCATTTCCATCTGCAATCATATAAAAGAAATTTACATTATTACCATTTGCTACGTTTAAACTTGTTAAATTGTTATCTCTAACATGTAAAGTCCTAACTTTTGAATTATTAGAAATATCTACACTTGTTAAATTGTTCTTGTAAACAACTAAAGTTCTTAAATCTGGATACATAGAAACATCTAACGTACTAATTTGATTTTCCCCTAAGTATAAAGTTCTTAACCCATTGGCCGTTGTTGGTAATAATAATGTTGAGATATTATTATCTCCACAATCTAGGTTAACTAAGCTTGAGTGATTAGATAAATCGATTGTTGAACTTATATCATTCTGCTGAATTAACACAGTTTGTAAAGCTGTATTAGCTGAAAGATCTAAAGCTGTTAAATTATTCCCTTTTAACGTTAATCTTGTTATTGCTGTATTCTGACTTAAATCTATACTAGTTAAAGCGTTATTCATTGCATGAAATTGTGAAATATTTACAAAAGCCTCTAAACCTGTTACATCTGAAATACTCAATCCATCTACTCTAATTTCACCCGTGAAAGCCTGAGCCTCTGAAACTTGAATTTCAGTATCTCCGTTCGTATTAATCGATGAATTTCCAACTAATGCCGCCTTAAAGTTAGCGTCTGGAATAGATACTACATTTCCTGTCGTAGCCTGTAATCCTTTTCCTTGAACAATAAGTCCATAGTTAGGTTTTGTAGGATCATTATTTTCTACAAAAACTTGTGCGTATTTCTGCCCTTCTGATTGAGGTGTAAATCTAACAGTAACAGTATATGAGCCATTAGACACAATTGTTTGTGGAGCAGACACATTAATTAAGTTAAAATCACTTGCGTTAGCTCCGCTAATTCTAATATTACTTACCTCTAAATTTCCTTGACCATTATTCTGAATAGCAAAAGTTAAATCATTTCCAGAGTTTCCTACAGTAACATCACCAAAGCTCAATCCTGTTTCACTAAAAGCAATTGCAGGTTGTGCTGGCGCTGTTCCTGTTCCATTCATTCCTAAAAGCACAAGAGTTCCATCAGATTTCTTAAACCTAATAGATGCTGAAACATACCCTTCTGAACTTGGAGTAAATTTAACTCCAAAAGTATGTGTATCACCTGGGGCAAGGGTTCTTATTAATGCAGTTGTTCCTCCTATTACTGTAAAAGATGATGCGGTACTACCTCCTACTATATTTACATTAGTAATCTCTAAATCTGCATTTCCTGTATTAGAAATTGTAATATTTTTAGATAATTCTTGACCTACTTCTACGTTACCAAAAACAATTGGCGACTCGCTAAATGTCATTACTGGTTGTGCTGGCGCTGTTCCTGTTCCATTCATTCCTAAAAACACATCACTATCATTAGAATTATTTAAAAACCTAATAGATGCTGAAACATATCCTTGTGAACTTGGCATGAACTTAACTTCAAAAGTATGTGTATCACCTGGGGCAATAGTCTTTATTAATGCAGTTGTTCCTCCTATTACTGTAAAAGATGATGCGGTACTACTTCCAACAATATTTACATTAGTAATATCTAAATCAGCATTTCCTGTGTTACTAATAGTAATATTTTTAGATAATTCTTGACCTACTTCTACGTTACCAAAAGCAATTGGCGACTCGCTAAATGTCATTACTGGTTCTGCTACCGCAGTACCTTTACCATCTAACGTTATAATTTTTACACCAATGTTTGTTGTTATCTCTAAACTAGCCGT
>NZ_JAPEHZ010000006.1 GCF_028823685.1 Tenacibaculum sp. L6
ACGATTTTTTCTTTTTCAAGAACAAGCAAAAAGGTTTTATCGTACTTTTAGCGCATTAGAATATAGATAAAATGAAAGAATCTAAACCACTAATTATAACTGCATTTATTGCTATTTATGTTATTTGGGGATCAACTTATTTACTGAACAAAATAGTTGTTACAGAAGTTTCACCATTGTTATTAGCAGCCATTCGTTTTTCTATATCGGGAGCGCTAATAATGCTAATAGCTAAACTTTTAAAGAGAGAAATAAAAGTGACTAAAAAACAACTTTTAAATTCTGCGATAGCTGGTTTTCTTTTTTTAGTATATGGAAACGGAATGTTTGTTTGGGCACTGAAGTTTGTAGATAGTGGTTTTGGGGCATTATTAGCAGCTACACAGCCTTTATTTGTATTGTTACTTTTACGTTTGATTGATGGAAAGAAAATGCAGCGAAAATCAATTATTGGAGTTGTACTAGGTATTATAGGAATGTATTTATTAGTAAGTCAAAATGAAATAACAACTTCAAAAGATATGTTAATAGGAATTTTTATGATTTTTTCTTGTGTTTTAAGCTGGAGTTATGGTAGTGTATTTGTGGCTAAAGCAAAACTTCCTAAGAACTTTTTTGTAAGCACAGGATATCAGATGCTTTTTGCAGGCGGATTACTTTTTATAGGATCTTTTATGTTAAAAGAAACATGGACTTCTCCTTTAGATTGGTCTTTTAAAGCACAAGGAGCTATGTTTTTATTAATTGTTTTTGGAAGTATTGTAGCCTTTACTTCTTTCAATTATTTATTGAAAATTGTTCCTACTGAAAAAGTGTCAACATCAGCGTATGTAAACCCTGTTGTAGCCTTATTTTTAGGATGGTATTTTTTAGATGAAACTTTAACAACGCAATCAATTATTGCATCAGTAGTATTGTTATCTGGAGTTTATTTTATTACTTCAAGAAAGCGAATTTCAAAATTGAAAGTTACCACCAAACCACAAAAAATTTAAGTAGTTCTCCATTGGGCTTTTTTAACCAACAAAGAGGTGCATTTTCTTCATTTAAAAACTGTTGAAGTTTATTTTGATACGATTCAAAGTTTAACCAATCAACGTTAGGGTGTGGATTGACCAACCAGTTGTGTTTATTAGGGATGTAAAACTTGCAATCAGAAAATTGAACTAATTCCTTAGGGTAAATATAAAATCCGTAGATACATTCATTATTAACTAAAGTGAATTCCTTATTTATATCTTGGAGAGGTACAAATAATTGTGCTTTAAAATAAACTTGTTGCGTAATTTCAGTAGCGTCTAACCCTAATTCATCTAAATACTTTTTAGATTGCTTAGAGTAGAGTAGCGGTAATTGTTTTTCTTTTAATTTACTTAGTTTTTGAACAAAAGAATCTCGTCTGTTAGGACCAATCCAATGCTCAATCTCAGAATCACCAACAGTAGCATCATACAAATAAAACTTGTAAACTATTTCTAAATGAATAGTTTTTTCGTTTTGTTTTAGAATACAATCCAGTTCACCCAAGGTTATTTTTTCTTGTTGAATTTGAATGTTTTCTGTGAGAATGGTTATTGAGGAATCTTGCTGTAAATCAAAAGAAACAAAACGCTCTACTAACTTACCTAAACGTAATTTCTGTGTAATTTCTTCGGAAAAAGAAGAGGTTATAACTTTTGAAACACAAAATTGTTCTAAATCAAAAACACCTTTTCCATGCCATAGAAAAGGTGTTTGTAAAAATCCTTCGTATTGTAATTGTAAGTCTTTTTGTTTTTGGTACATAAAGAATTACTCTTTAATTCCTAGTTTGTCTAATACCAATTTTGTGATATCAAAACGCTCATCAAGATATCCAAATTCATTTCCTGTAGTTGTTAAAATTTGGGTATAGCCATTTTCTTTAGCTACTTCAGCAATTACTTCACTTACTTTTTTATATAACGGGCGTAAACTTTGTTCTCTTTGAATTTGCATCATTGCTGTTCCGTTTTGACGAAATTTAGCCATTTCTTGTTCAAGCACCTGTATTTCTTGAACTCGACTCTTCTTATCATCATCCGTCATTAATTCTTGTTCAGCTTTAAAAGAATCTACCTTTGTTTTATATTCTGTCGCTTTAATTTGAAAACTAGAATCTAATTGTTTACCATAGTTTTCTACACGTTGTAAAACACCTTTCATTTGTGGCATTTTACTAATAATTAATTCACTATCTACAGTACCTACTTTCGTTTGTGCATTTGTAAATCCGATAAAAAATAAAGCGAGTATAAATGTGATTTTTGATTTCATAAATTTCTGTGTTTTGTGACAAATATAAAAAAGTGGTTAATGTACGAACCTTAAAATTCGTTAAATTTTACTTTTTACTCTCAATGGTTGCGATAATGTTATTTACATCTTCTTGAAAATCGAACCAAATAATTTCTGGGTCTTTACGGAACCAAGTTCCTTGGCGTTTGGCAAATCTTCGAGAATTTTTCTTTATTTCTTCAATTGCAAATTCTTTAGTGAAGTTACCTTCGAAATATTCAAATAACTCTCGGTATCCTACTGTTTGTAATGCATTTAACTTTTTATATTGATGTAGTTTTTGGGCTTCTTCAATCAAACCGTTTTCAATCATAATATCTACTCGACGATTTATACGATCGTACATGATTTCTCTATCTGCTTTTAAACCAATTTTTATAGTTTGAAAGTTGCGTGGAGCTTTTGGCTTGCTTTTAAAAGAACTGTATCTTTTTCTTGTTCCGACACAAATTTCCAAAGCACGAATTAATCGATGCGGATTGTCAGTAGCAATTGTATTGTAGGTTTCAATATCTAATTCTTTTAATTGCTGTTGAAGATGCTCAATTCCTTTGTTATCAAGTTTAGTAGTTAAATCAATTCTAATTTGAGGATCTACATCTGGAAATTCATCAAAACCCTTTAAAACCGCATCAACATACAATCCACTACCACCTACCATAATTTGAATAGGATTTTCAACAAATAGTTCATCAAGCTTAGCTAAAGCGTCTTTTTCAAACTGACCGACTGAATAATCTTCAAAAATGCTACGATTTTGAATAAAATGGTGTGGGGCAGCAGCAAGTTCATCAGCATCTGGAACTGCTGTTCCTATAGTCATTTCTTTATAAAACTGACGAGAATCGCACGAAACAATATCACAGTTAAAGTGTTGAGCTAGTTTAATACTTAGTGCTGTTTTTCCTATAGCCGTAGCTCCTACAATGGTAATTAAGATATTTGTTTGTGGCATTTAGTTCAGTTTTGTTCCGCAATGATAACAAAATTCGGCATCATCTTTATGACCTTCGTATGAGCAATTCGGACAAGATTGTGTGTTTAAATCTACTTTCTTTTTTGTCATTTCAGAACTTACAATTCCTGTTGGAATGGCAATAATAGCATAACCTATAATAACTGTTATACTTGCTATAAATTGCCCTAAAGCTGTTTGTGGAGCAATGTCACCATACCCAACTGTGGTAAGAGTTACGATAGACCAATAAATACTTCTAGGAATGCTGGTAAAACCATTTTCTGCTCCTTCAATAAAATACATGATAGAACCTAAAATGATACAGATAATGAGTACAAAATAAAGAAATACTCCAATTTTAGCTTTACTGGCATTTAATGCTTTAATAAGCTCATTTGATTCACCTATATATCTTGATACTTTAAGAATTCTAAAAACCCTTAATAAACGCAAAGCTCTTAAAGCTATTAAACTACTATGAGAACCTACAAAGAAGAAGGTTAAATACATAGGAATTGTAGATAAGAAATCTATTATACCGTAAAAGCTAAAAATATATTTAGTTGGTTTATTAATAGATATGATTCTTAGGATGTATTCTATTGAAAAAAGAATTGTAATTATCCACTCAGATACATATAAAAAAGTATGATGTTTTTTATCAAAACTATCTACACTTTCTAGCATTACTAATATGATGCTCGCTAAAATAGCAAACAATAAAACGATATCAAATAACCTTCCAGCAGGTGTGTCTGCTTCATAAATTATTTCATGTAATTTATCTCTCCAATTAAGTGATTTTTCTTCCAAAACAGTAAATTATTGAGTGGTTTACAACAATATTACAAATTATTTTCAACTTGTAATCGCACAATTTTAGACACTTTGTTTTTTAACAAGTAGTTCTTAATTATTGTTTTTGCTAGTTCTTTATTTTCAATAGGAGTTAGCATTGATTTTAAGATAGATAATTGATTTTCTTGAAAAGCTAAGTTTGTATATGTATAACCTATAACCTCGTTGTTTTCTATTAAAATTACAGCGTGTTCTTCAGGAATACGACCTTTATCGATAATCATCATATGATCATGATTAAAGTTTCTATCCGCAATTTTTTTTCTTCTGATAATATTGTATTTAGGTCTTAGTTTTTCTAACTCTAAATGATATTTAAGACGTGTAAAAAGTAAATTGCCAGTTTCGTTAAAAGTAACTTCCGAAGCTCTTTTTACTATTTTTAATCCTTTTCTCGTTTCAGTCAAAAAAAGTTTATTTACTTCGTGTTTCATGTTGTTTCCTCTACCAATGTAAATAATACTTCCTTCTTTATTGTGTATGTAAAACACCCCTTGTTTTTCAGGAAGACTGTCTAATATTTTTTGAATTCGAAATTTCTCATGTCTATTATCAAAATACTTGATAGACTGTTGGATAATCTCTTTTTCGGTGTCTTTTTCTAATAATAACTTGAATAACTGTACTGTTGCCAATGCATCTCCTGTTGCTCTATGACGATCAGACATTGGTATTCCTATAAACCTACACAACTTACCTAAACTGTGCGATGGAGCTTCAGTAATTAATTTTTTACTAAGAGTTACAGTACATAAGGTATTACGCTTATAATCATAACCTAAACGGTTGAACTCTGTGCGTAAAATTCGATAATCGAAGTTAGCATTATGAGCAACCATAAAACAATCTTCAGTAATTTCAACGATTCGTTTAGCTATTTCATAAAACTTAGGTGCATTACGGAGCATTTTGTTGTTAATTCCTGTTAGTTTAACAACAAATTCTTGGATATCTCTTTCCGGATTTACTAAACTAATAAATTGATCTACGATTTGATGTCCATCAAATTTATAAATAGCAATTTCAGTAATTCCTTCTTCGTTATACTTTCCTCCAGTAGTTTCTATGTCTAAAATAGCGTACAATTCTCTCTTTTTTTAGCAGATTTATGTAAATCTAAGCAATATAATTTCTAACTCCAAAAATTGAGCTTCCTATTCGTACCATATTACTTCTGTTTTTAATGGCTAATTCATAATCTCCACTCATTCCCATAGATAGAGTAGTTAAATTCGGATATTTTTCCTGATTTTTATTGAAAAAGCTCGCTAATGATGAAAACTCCTCTTGTAATTGCTCTTGATTCTCAGTAAATGTAGCCATTCCCATCAATCCAACAATTTTGATGTTCTTTAATTCTTTTAATTCATCGGAAGCTAAAATTTCTTCTATTTCGTTAAAAGGTAAACCAAACTTGGTATCTTCTTTAGCGATACGAGCTTGTAATAAACAATTAATAACCCTATCGTGTTTCTTCGCTTGTTTATCAATTTCTTGTAAGGTTTTAAAGCTATCTACACCGTGAATTAAATGCACAAAATGTGCCATGTACTTAACTTTATTACGTTGTAGGTGTCCAATCATGTGCCATTGAATATCTTTAGGAAGTTCATCATACTTGGCAACCATTTCTTGGATCTTGTTTTCTCCAAATACGCGTTGCCCTGCATTGTAAGCTTCCTGCAAATCGGAAACAGGTTTCGTTTTTGAAACTGCAACTAGCGTTACATGTTTTGGTAAACTTGATTTTATTTTTTGAAGATTTTCTTTAATTCCTGTCATGATAATAACTGTATGTGCTGATATGGTACTAAAATTCGTAAATAGTTAAAGCACTTCGTAATTTAGGCTCTATATAGGTGGTTTTAGGAGGCATCATTAAACCAGCATCTACGATTGTTTTTAACTCTGCTATGTTGGTAGGTAACATTCCAAAGGAAACTTTAAACTCTCCGCTATCTACCTTGGTTTTAAGTTCTAATCCGTCTGATTTATTTTGCGAATACACAATTTTAGAAGCGTCCGTTTCTAATGTCGTCTATTCCTAAAATAGGTTGTAATACGGTTGTGTATAAAATATAGGCATCTAGCTCGCTTAAACAATCAGTGAATTTGTAAAGTGATTTACGTAAATACAAGGCATAAAACTCACCGTTTAAATACATACTAAAGTGATGCTTTTCTTTTGGTTTGTAGAGCTCTTGCCCACGATTTTCTATTCTAAAATGTGTGTCTAATTCAATCAGTAATTCTTCAGGAGTTAATCCGTTTAAATCTTTAATAAATCGATTGAACTCATAAATTTTTAACTGACTTTCAGGTAATAGATAACTCATGAAATAGTTGTAATTTTCTTTACCTGTGTGCTCTGGATTGTTTTCTGCTAAATTTTGAGCCAATAAACAAGAAGAGGTAGAACGATGATGACCGTCAGCAATATATAAAGTGTTAACTTGTTGAAATGCCTCAGAAATTTTAGCTACATCGTTGCTATCATTCACCACCCATAAAAAGTGTAAATCTCTATCAGAAGTAGAAAACTCGTACTCTGGTCGCTGCTTCTGATATTTTTGTATAATTGAATTTATTACATCATTATCAGGGTAGGTTAGTAGTACTGGTTCAGCATTAAAGCCTGTGTTTTTTAAGTAATTTTCAAACAGTAACTCACGTTCTCTTAAAGTATCTTCATGTTTTTTTATCACATTATTATGATAATCTTCAACAGAAGTTGCTGCTATAATTCCGCAGAAATTATCTGAAGGAGTTATTTTTTGATATACATAAAAAGCGGAAGTTTCATCTTGTTTAAAAATCTCATTTTCTTTAAATTCTAAATAACGGTTGTGTACCAATTTAAAACGTTGTTCACCCGTTACATCTTGTTTATGGTATTTATATCCAGGGTTAATTACATGTAAAAATGTATACGGATTAAAGTCTAGCTTTGCTCCAATCTCTGCAGGAGTATAAATTTCATATGATTTAGAGGAAACTAACGCCACTTTATCACGCGTAGCTCTTACCGCTTTAAATGGTTTTACAATCGCCATGAATTATTCGCTTAATAGTTTTATAATTTTATTGGCTAATTCAACTCCAATTCTTTCTTGTGCTTCAATAGTAGATGCACCAATATGTGGTGTCATAGAGATTTCTGGATTCATCAATAATTGAATTTCAGGTGTTGGCTGATTCTCAAAAACATCTAATCCAGCATATTTAACTTTACCACTTTCAATAGCATTTACTAAATCAACTTCATTTAAAACACTACCTCTTGAAGTGTTGATAATTCCAACTCCGTCTTTCATTTGATCAAACTGAGTAGCAGCTATAACGTACTCTTCTTGTGCTGGTAAATGCAAGGTTACAAAATCTGATTTAGACAAAACCTCTTTTAACGATTGAGTTTCTACGGAAAAATTAACTACTTGTCCATCGAAAAAAGGAATTGTAATAGTAGCATTTTCTACTTCAGTGTCCGTAGCAATTATTTTCATTCCTAATCCTAATGCCATTTTAGCTACCTCTTGTCCGATATGACCAAAACCTATAATACCTAAAGTTTTACCTCTTAATTCAATCCCTTGAGAAAACTGTCTTTTTAAAGAGTTGAAGCTTATGTCACCTTCTAAAGGCATTTCTCGATTCGATTGATGTAAAAAGCGTACCATACCGAACAAATGCGCAAACACCAACTCAGCTACTGAAAGAGCAGATGCACTTTGAGCATTTACAACATGTACACCATTATCGATAGCATATTCAATATCAATATTATCCATACCAACACCTGCACGACCAATTAATTTAATACTTGGGCAAGCTTCTATCAATTCTTGACGTATTTGCGTAGCACTTCTTACTATGATAGCATCAATACTGTGTTCGTTTATATAGTTTTCAAGTTGTTCTTGAGCAACTTTGGTGTTTAATACTTCAAATCCTGCTTTTTCCAAAGCCTCAATTCCGCTAACGGAAATTCCATCATTCGCTAATATTTTCATCTAATTTTGTTTGAAAGTTAAAAATTGAAAAATTAAAAAGAGCATTGCTTCATTTTCAAATTTTCAAATTGATTCATTAACTAGTTCTTTCTAATTCCTGCATTACATCTACCAATGCTTGAACGCTGTACAAAGGTAATGCGTTGTACATACTTGCGCGATATCCACCAACACTTCTATGACCGTGTAATCCATTAATATTGGCTTCTTGCCACATAGTATCAAACTTAGCTTGTAAGTTTTCATCGGTTAAAGTGAATGTCGCATTCATGTGGCTGCGATCTTCTATAGCTGCAACTCCTTTAAATAAAGGGTTTCTATCTATCTCATTATATAGTAAAGCTGATTTCTTCTCGTTTACTTTTTCAATAAATTCAATTCCCCCTAAATCTTTTAACCAATCCAATGTTAACATAGATGTATATACTGGAAATACAGGAGGTGTATTAAACATGCTGTCTTTATCAATAAACACTTGATAATTTAACATAGAAGGTATTTGACGTTCTACTTTTCCTAAAATATCTTCTTTTACAACCACTAAAGTTGTACCTGCTGGCCCCATATTTTTTTGAGCTCCGGCATAAATCAAATCAAATTTTGAAAAATCTAATTGACGAGAAAAAATATCAGAACTCATATCACATACCATTGGAACTGAAGTTTCAGGGAAACTCTTCATTTGTGTTCCGAAAATCGTATTGTTACTGGTACAGTGAAAATAGTCTACATCGGTAGGGATTTGATATCCTTTTGGAATGTAGCTGAAGTTTTTATCTTTTGAAGAAGCAACTTCTACCAATTCTCCAAATAATTTAGCTTCTTTAATCGCATTACTACTCCAAGTTCCAGTATTTAAATACGCAGCTTTTTTATTCAATAAATTGTAGGCAACCATTAAAAATTGCATACTTGCACCACCTTGTAAAAACAATGCTTTGTAGCCTTTATTTTCTAGTCCTAATAACTCTAAAGCTAAACTTCTTGCTTTCTCAATCACCTCTACAAAAGGTTTACTTCTATGAGAAATCTCAATTAAAGACAAGTTGTCATTATTAAAATTAATAACAGCTTCAGAAGCCTTTTGAAGCACTTCTTCTGGTAAAATACAAGGACCCGCGCTAAAGTTGTGTTTTTTCATTTGTGTTGTTGTGTTTTGCTACACAAAGGTGCAAATTTATATAGAGAGGTGTTCTAAATTTTTGATAAAAATTCTAATGTATTTACCCCATCAGCATAGTCCCATAACTTCGGATGTTGTGTTTGCCCGAATTCAATTTCATTTTCTATAAAATTGTTTGCCACCACACATTGAATTTGCTCTCTATCTTCCCAAAGTTTTATCTTCAAATCATCAGAATTGTCGTAGTATTCATAGAAAACAGAAGCGATAGGAGAGGCGTAACTCTCATCTTCTTTAATCATTAAAAAACCATTATCTAAAATATCAAACTCACTCATTAAATACACCGCCTTATTATAATCATAATTGTTAGCGTATTTAATATTATTTATAATCTCGTGTTGTTGATACATTCCGTTGAAAAAAGCGTCGAAATTATAGTCTTTCGGAATAAATACTTTTGAAACTGAACGGCATCCTAACCCGAAGTAACGAAAAACATCTTCACTTAAATTTTGCATTTGTTCTTCCGATTCATTTCCTGTTAATACAGCTACAGAATTTCTGTTTTTTCGGATGATACTAGGTTTGCCTTTAAAATAATATTCAAAATAACGAGCTGTATTGTTACTTCCTGTAGCAATTACAGCATCAAAACCAGTCAATTTTTCTTCAGTAAATGATATTTTTCCTTTCAATTCAGGTTCAACATACTCCAAATACTTAGCTAAAAAAGGCAATAAATGTTTGTCGTTAGACGATTGCTTCACTAAAACTGAATGACCAGAGATTAATACCGATAAAAAATCGTGGAATCCTACTAAAGGAATATTTCCAGCCATAATAATAGCAATTAACTTAGCGTCGTTTTTTCCTAAATCTTCTTTAGAAATCCATTCAGTTAAATTATCTGTGGTCAAGGCTTTTGCCCAGTTTTCTATTGAAAACAACAGGTTTTCTTTCGTAAACCACGTATTGTTTTCTCCTGCTATTTTAAGTTGATGTTTAAATCCATCAAAAAATAACTCATTATGTTCTATATTTTCTTTTTTCTCGATTTTTTCTTGAGAAAACTGGCTTAAAAATTCTCCTAGTTTATGAAAAGCGTTGATTCTACTTTTTATACTATCCATTTATTTGGTTCTAAATTAAATTGGAACTATTTTTGCAAATGCAAAGTTACAAAACTGAAAGAGATTAATTATGGCAATTATAATAACAGATGAATGTATAAATTGTGGGGCTTGTGAACCTGAATGTCCAAACACAGCTATTTACGAAGGAGCAGATGATTGGAAATATGCAGACGGTACTGATTTAACAGGAAATATCGTTTTACCAAACGGTAAATCTGCCAATGCCGATGAAGATCAAGAACCAATTTCTGATGAAATTTATTACATCGTTGCTGACAAGTGCACTGAATGTAAAGGTTTTCATGAAGAGCCACAATGTGCGGCAGTTTGTCCTGTAGATTGTTGTGTTCCTGATGAAGATAATGTAGAAACAGAGGAGGAGCTATTAGCGAAACAACGTTTTATGCATAACGAATAACAGTCTCATACTGTCTTAAACATAAGAAATATTAGAACCTCGATACATTTCGAGGTTTTTTCATGAATAATAATCTATATTTGCACTCGCAAAATTTCAATAAAAACATAGAATGAAAGCTGGAATTGTAGGATTACCTAACGTAGGGAAATCAACCTTATTTAACTGTTTATCAAACGCAAAGGCACAGAGTGCTAACTTTCCGTTTTGTACCATTGAACCAAACTTAGGAGTGGTAAATGTACCAGATACTCGTTTAGAAAAATTAGAAGAATTAGTTAACCCTGAAAGAGTATTACCTGCAACTGTAGAGATTGTAGATATTGCAGGATTGGTAAAAGGAGCAAGTAAAGGAGAAGGTTTAGGAAATCAATTCTTAGCAAACATTCGTGAAACGGATGCTATTTTACATGTATTACGTTGTTTTGATAACGATAATATTGTGCACGTTGATGGATCTGTAGATCCTATTCGTGATAAAGAAACAATTGATATTGAACTTCAATTAAAAGATTTAGAAACAGTTCAAAAGCGTTTAGAGCGTGTAAAAAGAACTGCTAAAACTGGTAACAAAGAAGCGCAAGTAGAATTAGAAATTTTATTGAAAGTTGAAGCTACTTTATTAGAAGGAAAGTCTATACGTTCTATCGAGTTTACTGAAAAGGAAGAAGAGTTTGTACATCCATTACAGTTCATTACTGCAAAACCAGTATTATATGTATGTAATGTTGATGAAGGTTCAGCAGTTTCTGGAAATGCTTATGTTGATAAGGTAAAAGAAAATGTAGCTCACGAAAATGCTGAAGTTATTGTGTTAGCAGTAGGTACAGAAGCTGATATTACAGAATTAGAAGACTACGAAGAGCGTCAAATGTTTTTAGCAGATATCGGATTAGAAGAAGCAGGTGTTTCTCGTTTAATTCGTTCGGCATATAAGTTATTAAACTTACAAACTTATTTTACTGCAGGTGTTAAAGAAGTAAGAGCTTGGACAATTCCTGTTGGAGCAACTGCACCACAAGCTGCAGGAGTAATTCACACCGATTTTGAAAAAGGATTTATCCGTGCAGAAACTATCAGTTATGACGATTATGTTGCATTTGGTAGCGAAGCTAAAGTAAAAGAAGCTGGTAAAATGAGAGTAGAAGGAAAGGAATACGTTGTTAAAGATGGTGATGTAATGCATTTCAGATTTAACGTGTAATCTACACCTAATATAAAATACAAACTCCACTAGATGATAGTGGAGTTTTTTTGTACCTTAGAATCTCAAATTCGCTTAAAATGCAAATAGATAAACAAACATTTCAATTTTTAAAAGACTTAAAAGAAAATAACAATCGTGATTGGTTTACTGAGCATAAAAAAGAATTCACCAAAGCTCAAAACAATGCAAAAGAGGTGTACAAAACCATTCAAGAAAATCTAAATAAGCATGATGAAGTTGATAAGCACAAGTTATTCAGAATTTATAGAGATGTGCGTTTTTCAAAAGATAAAACTCCTTATAAAACACATTTTGGAGGTTCTTTTCATAGAAAAAAACCAGAATTAAGAGGAGGCTATTATTTGCATATTTGCCCTGGAGATAGTTTTTTAGCAGGTGGATTTTGGGAACCAAATAAAGAGGATTTACTTCGTATTCGTAAAGAATTTGAAATGGACGCTTCTGAAATTAGAGAAATTTTAGAAGAGAAAAATTATGCACAATATTTTGGAGGTAAGCTTGAAGGAGATGAACTAAAAACAGCTCCAAAAGGATTTGACAAAGAACATCCAGATATCGATTTGATTCGCAAAAAAGGGTATATTGCTATTCAACATTTTTCTGATAAAGAAGTTCTTGCTCCAGAATTTTTAACAAGAGTAGATCATGCTTTTAAAGCTCTTCGACCTTTCTTTGATTATATGAGTGATGTTTTAACCACGAACTTAAACGGAGAAAGTCTTTTAGATTAATTTAAGTTCAATCGAACTTCTCTTTTTAAATAAATATAAGTAACCAAAGTTGATGAAATATCAGCGATAGGAAACGACATCCACACACCATTTACCCCATAAAACTTGGGTAGTATATATACCAAAGGAATTAAAAAGATTCCTTGTTTTAAAAGTGTTAAAAGTAAAGCAGGTAACGCTTTTCCTGCTGCTTGAAAATAGGCCGCACCAATTAATTGGGTTGTAATTACAGGTGTTGCTAAAAAAGCAATAATTAACGCATTGGGTGTGCTGTTTAACAGTTCTTTATCTTCAGTAAAAATACTTACCAATTGAGTTGGAAACAACATGATAGCGATAAAAATAATAATAGCTATTCCTGTACCAAAAAGTATCGAGGTTTTAATACTCTCTTTAACTCGTTCAATATTATTTGCTCCATAGTTATATCCTGCAATGGGTAAGAAGCCTTGAGTTACTCCTAAAACAGGAAAAAGGGCAAACAGCATAACTCTGTTGATGATACCATATATAGCAATAGATATTTCCCCTCCGTATTTAAAAAGTGTGTAGTTTAAAACAATAGTAAGCAAACTTATGGTTCCTTGCCTTACTACCGTTACACCACCTAAAGAAACAATTTCTTTTACGATGGAAAAATTGAGTTTAAAGTATTTAGGAATCACTTTTAGTTGAGTATTCTTAGAAAAGAAAAACCATAAAATAAATAATCCGCTAACAGCGTACGATATAGAAGTAGCTAATCCTGCACCAAATATTCCTAAATTCATGAATTTTATAAACACAACATCTAAGAATATGTTAGCAATGGCAGGAAATAACATAGTAAGCATCGCGTAATTAGGTTTTCCTTCAGCTCTAATTACAGGATTTCCCATCATAGCAAAAGCTAAAAAAGGAACTCCCCAAACAATTACATTAAAATATTCAGTAGCAGGTACAATTATATCTCCATTCGCTCCAAAAAGTTGTAAGATAGGCGTGCTAAAGAAGGTTCCTAAAAGCACAAATATTACTGAAAGTACAATAGTAAGTGATATCTGATTTCCGAAGACTTCAAAAGCCTTATCAGATTTATCAGCACCCAAAGCTCTTGAAATAATAGAGCTTCCTCCAATTCCGACTCCCATTCCTATAGATGAGATTAAAAAAGCAATAGGTAGCACAACAGTAATTGCAGCAATAGCTAAAACACCTATCCATCTTCCAACAAAAATAGTATCTACTATCATGTTAATTGACATGACTAAAATACCAATGGAAGCAGGAATAGCTTGTTTTAAAAGAAGTTGACTAATACTTTTTGTTCCTAAGTCGTCAGCGATTCTATTCATGTTGCCTAAATTAACACGAATTATCGTTCTAATTTAAAATCTACGTTATATTTAAGTAATAATTAACATCAAACCTGTAAGTTTGTTATATGAATGTATTTGAACAAAAACATATTGTAACAGCTAATGAAATAGATGAGTATAACCATGTGAATAATGTGGTATACGTGCAATGGATGCAGAATATTTCTGATGCCCATTGGAAAGAGCTATCAAAAAAAGCGACAAATATTGATTATGTTTGGTTTGTTATTCGTCATGAAGTTGATTATAAAAATCAAGCTGTTTTGGGAGATGAAGTAACGCTTAGAACTTGGGTTGGTAAAACCGAAGGAATAAAATCTATTCGTCATTTTGAAATTTATAGAGACGAAACATTATTAGTAAAATCACAAACCACATTTTGTTTATTAGATGCTACTACCAAAAAACCTAAAAGAATTACGAAAGAAGTAACAAACTTATTATTACCGTAAAAAAGAACAATATCTTTGCACTTATAAATTTATACAATGACAACATTTACCGCATTAGGAGTACGAAAAGAGTATGTAAAAGGACTGAAAGAGTTAGGAATAACAACTCCTACTGAAGTGCAAGAAGAAGCGATACCTTACTTGCTTGAAAATAATTCAGATTTTATTGGATTAGCACAAACAGGAACTGGTAAAACAGCTGCATACGGTTTACCTATCTTGCATAAGATAAATCCTTCTAAAGGTCATATTCAAGCGTTGATTTTAGCTCCGACTAGAGAATTAGCACAACAAATAAAAAAGCAATTATTTAAGTTTACAAAATATGTAGACGAACGAATTTTTGTAGAAGCTGTTTTTGGAGGAGAAAAAATTGATCGTCAAATCAATAGTTTAAAGAGAACTACTCATATTGTGGTAGCTACACCTGGGCGTTTAATTGATTTGATTGAGAGAGGTGAGGTTGATTTAAAAAATATCAACACTATTGTACTTGACGAAGCAGATGAAATGCTAAGCATGGGATTCAAATTAGAATTAAACCGTATTTTAAAATATACTTCAGGTACACGTAAAACATGGTTGTTTTCTGCTACAATGCCAGAAGAAATCAGAAGTATCATAAAAAAATACATGAGTTCTTTTGCTAAACAAGTAGAAGTAAACAAGAATTCTTTGGTAAATGCTAATATTACGCATCAGTTTGTAACAACTACGATTCCTGAAAAAACCGATGTTATTGTTAAGTTTTTAGAAAAACGACATACTGAAAGAGGTATTATATTTACAAGAACCAAAGCAGGAGCTCAAAAGTTAACAAAAGAGTTAAAAGAAGAAGGATTTTCAGTAGAAGCTCTAGAAGGTGACATGCAGCAAAAAGAGCGCGATAAAGTAATGCGTGCTTTTAAAAATGAAAGTCTTCAAGTATTAGTTTCTACTGATGTAGCTGCAAGAGGAATCGATGTTCAAAACTTAGGTTTTGTGTTACATCATCAATTACCAGAAAAGTTAGAATATTATACACACAGAAGCGGTAGAACAGCCAGAGCTGGTAAAAGAGGAGTGTCTTTAGCTTTAATTCTTCAAAATGAAAGAAATCGTATTGCTGAAGTGGAAAAAGAATTACAAATACAATTTTCAGAAATATCAATATAAATGAGTATCATCTACGCCATAGACTTAGCTGGAACTTTCGCCTTCGCCATTAGTGGAGCATTAGTGGCTATTCGAAAAAAGTTTGATGTTTTTGGTGTGCTCATTATAGCTTTTGTTACTGCTATTGGAGGTGGTATGACGCGTGATGTTCTTATTAATGCGCATCCTATAAATTGGATAGGCGATATCAATTATATCTGGATAATACTCACAGCAGTAGTGGTTACCTTTTTATTTAGAAGTAAAATAGCTCCACTAAGAAAAACAATGTTTTTATTCGATACGATTGGTATTAGTGTATTTACATTAATAGGCGTTCAAAAAGGATTGAGTTTTAACCTACATCCGTTTGTAGCGTTAGTTATGGGGATGTCTTCTGCTGTTATGGGAGGAGTTATTAGAGATGTATTAACGAATGAAATTCCGCTGATTTTTCATAGAGAAATTTATGCTTCCGCCTGTTTAGCAGGAGGAATGGTGTACTTACTTTTACATCCTTTTAATATAAATGAAGATTTACTTTTTGTGATTTCTGCAGGTATTATTGTTGTAATAAGAACTATTGCAGTACAATATAAATTGGAGCTTCCTAGCATTAAAAAAGATGTTTTTGGAAAATAATAAGCACTATGAAAAAACTAGTTTTTGAAAATTTAGAAGAACTATCTAGTATAGAAGGAAAACAATTACCAATAGGTGAGTGGTATACCGTTACACAGCTAATGATTAATGATTTTGCCAATGCAACACTAGATAAGCAATGGATTCATATTGATGAAGAAAAAGCATCAAAATATTCTCCTACAAGAACTACTATAGCTCACGGATTTATGTCGGTTTCTATGCTTTCTGAATTAATTTCAAAGCAATTTGAGGTTAAAAGTATAAAAATGGGATTGAATTATGGATTGAATAAAGTACGTTTTCCAAACCCAGTTCCTGTAAATAGTGAATTACGTTTAATTAGTTCTTTAAAACAATTGGAGGATTTTCAAAATGGAAAAAAACTCACATTTGGTTGTACAATAGAAATAAAAGGACAAGAAAAACCTGCCTGTGTTGCTGAGTTTATCTTTGTCTTATTCGAATAAAAAAGCTGCTTTTTATAGCAGCTTTTTTATTGTTGTTTGTGTTTTAGATTAAGACAACCAGCCTTTTTCAATAGCTTTTTTAGAATACATTAATAAAAAGACTCCAATAAGAATAACCATCACAGGCATAATAACTCCACCAGGACCATATACTTCGGCAGCTTTACTCATAAATAAATTGTAAGACATTTGTGCTAGAATTGCTATTAAAGAAATTAGAAACACAAATC
This sequence comes from Tenacibaculum sp. L6, assembly GCF_028823685.1. Lineage (GTDB taxonomy): Bacteria > Bacteroidota > Bacteroidia > Flavobacteriales > Flavobacteriaceae > Polaribacter. Next base: position 17,065 of record NZ_JAPEHZ010000006.1, read on the forward strand.
TAGCTGCTTTTTTTCTCGCTAATAAGAAAATACTACCTAGCAAACCAGCAAAGACTGCTATAGCAAATGCGGCTGTTACCCAAGCAGGAATGTTTTCGTATAAAGCTCTTTCAGTTTCTGGTAAAGCAGCTTTTACTTCATCTGTCATAAAAGCTTGTCCGATGTAAGACATTACACCTAAACCATTCCAAATAAGTGCAGCAACACCAATAATCCAAAACAATGTAGTAGGTTTGTTTGAGTTTGTCATAAAAATAGGTTTAAAGTTAGTTGTAGTTAAATGTAGGTACAAATAACTAAAAAAACAAAACAAACTGTAAATCAATACTTAACAAAATAGGTTTTTAAACGCTTTCTTAAAATAATGTTAAAGCTAAGATGCTTGTGTAACGAGCCGTAAAAACAAACGTCTTATGAGTATATAATTACTTAACAAGTAATGTTTGGTGATTAGTTAGTTTTTAATAGTTGATTGAAAAAGGCTCGAGATATTATCCCGAGCCTTTTTTATATTTATTTTCTTGGTATAGAAATCTAAGAATCTAACAATCCAAAAATCTAATCAGTTTATTTTCTTTCTAAAAGAGCCATATAAAATCCGTCATATCCAGATTTGTGCGACAATACTTTTTCATCTTTTACAAAAGTAAAATCTTTACCGTCGTCAGATGCTAAAAAGAATTCTACTTGTTGTTGATTTTCTGAAGGTAATACTGAACAGGTTGCATATACCAATTTACCTCCTGGTTTCACCATCTTTGAGTATTGTTGCAATACTTCTTGCTGTGTTTCTCTAATTTGATCTAAAAATTCTGGTTGTAATTTCCATTTACTATCAGGATTTCTACGGATAACTCCTAAACCAGAACAAGGAGCGTCGATCAAAACTCTATCTGCTTTTCCATGTAGTTTTTTTATCACTTTAGTAGAATCAATTACACGAGTATCGATGTTATGAACACCGTTTCTACGAGCACGAACTTTTAACTTTTTCAATTTACTCTCATAAATATCCATCGCTATAATTTGCCCTTTGTTTTTCATTAATGAAGCTAAATGTAATGTTTTACCTCCAGCACCGGCACAAGTATCAACTACTTTCATACCTGGTTCAACGTCTAAATAAGCTGCAACTAATTGTGAAGAAGCATCTTGTACTTCAAAAAAACCTTTTTTAAAGGCTTCCGTTTTAAATACGTTTGCTCTTTCAACTAATTTTAAAGCATCATCATATCCTTTAATGAATTCAGTATCAATTCCTTCAGAAGCTAATTGTTTTTGTAAATGAGCTTTGGTGGTATTTAACGTATTTGTACGTAAGATAACTTCTGCTTGTTTATTTAAAGCCGCTATTTCTTTGGTCCAAACTTCTTCTCCTAATTCTTGAACTCCAACTTCATCAATCCAATCAGGAATAGATTCTCTAAATTTTCTAATTTTTAATAATTCATCAAATTTCCCTTTAATTCTTCGAGATGGAGTAGGTTCTATCTGGTTCCAATCTGGTAATTGAATTCCCTTTAATACACACCAAACAGCGAACAATCTCCATAAATCAGGACGAGCGTAAGGAGCTTTTACATTCGCAATTTCAGCATACAATCGTTTCCAGCGAACAATATCATAAATCGTTTCAGCAACAAATTTTCTATCACGTGCTCCCCAGCGTTTATCTCTTTTTAACGCCTGTTCTACAGCTTTGTCAGCATATACATCTTCATTAAAAATATCGCGTAAACTATCTATAACCGCGAAAACTAAATTTCTATGTAATCTCATTTGATGAATTTAAGAATGCAAAGATAGTTGATTTTAATGGCTTTTTGTATTTTCGTTCTCAATGAATTTAAACCATCCAGTAACATACATTAAAGGCGTAAGTGTAGCAAGAGCGGAGTTGCTATATAGTGAATTAGGTATTAAAACCTGCGGGGATTTATTACACCTATTTCCGTTTCGATATATAGATAAAACACAGTTTTATACTATTAGTCAGTTGCAACAAAACTCTGCTGAAGTTCAAATTGTTGGAAAAATTACAGGAGTAAAAACCGTAAAACAAAAGAGAGGAAGTCGATTAGTAGCTACTTTTTCTGATAATACAGGTACTATGGAATTGGTATGGTTTAAAGGAGCGAAATGGATAAAAGATAGCTTGAAAGTGGATGTTCCGTATGTAATTTACGGAAAGTTAAATTGGTATAACGGAACTCCGAACATGCCGCATCCAGAAATGGAAACGGTTAAGGAGTACAAAAGCAAGCTACAAATGGCTATGCAACCTGTGTATCCATCAACTGAAAAACTAGGTACAAAAGGAATAAGCAATAAAGTTATGCGTGGCATGATTCAAAATTTGTTTCAGCAGGCGTATGGTAGTATTGAAGAAACTTTTCCGCAATATTTTATAGAAGAACATCAGTTTTTAGGTAAAAAAGAATCACTATTAAATATTCACTTTCCTAAAAATCAAGAATTATTAGCCAAGGCACAATATCGATTAAAGTTTGAAGAATTATTTTTTATACAACTCCAGTTATTACAAAAAAAGCTCATTCGAAAATCTAAACTAAAAGGATTTGTTTTTGAGCATGTAGGAGAGGGGTTTACGAATTTTTACAACAATCATCTGCCTTTCGATTTAACAGGAGCTCAAAAACGTGTATTAAAAGAAATTCGCAAAGATGTTGGTTCTGGAGCTCATATGAACCGCTTATTACAAGGTGATGTTGGTTCAGGAAAAACCATTGTAGCTTTATTAACTATGTTGTTAGCAATCGATAATGGTTATCAGGCTACGATTATGGCTCCTACAGAAATTTTAGCTATACAGCATTATAATGGTATAGTTGACTTGTTAAAAAACACGAATATTCATGTTGATTTATTAACTGGATCTACAAAAACCAAAAAGCGTAGAGAAATCCACACTGGTCTTGAAGATGGATCTCTTCATATTTTAATAGGTACACATGCTATTTTAGAAGATAAAGTACAGTTTAAAAATCTTGGAATAGCTATTATTGATGAGCAACATCGTTTTGGGGTTGCACAGAGAAGAAAGTTATGGGAGAAGAGCCCATCAGATGGAGGGGCTATTGTTCCTCCACATATATTGGTGATGACGGCAACACCAATTCCTAGAACATTGGCTATGTCTGTGTATGGCGATTTAGATATTTCAGTTATTGATGAATTACCTCCTGGACGTAAAGAAATAAAAACGGTGCATCGTTATGATAGCAATCGTTTAGGAGTTTTTAAATTCTTAAAAGATGAAATAGCTAAAGGGAGACAAGCTTATGTAGTGTACCCTTTAATTCAAGAGTCTGAAGCTATGGATTATAAGGATTTAATGGATGGATACGAAAGTATTTCTAGAGAATTTCCTTCTCCTAAATATCAAATCAGTATCGTTCATGGGCAAATGAAACCGGCTGATAAGGATTATGAAATGGAACGTTTCGCAAAAGGAGATACGCAAATAATGGTAGCAACAACAGTAATTGAAGTAGGAGTGAACGTACCAAATGCTTCGGTAATGGTTATTGAAAGTGCAGAGCGATTTGGGTTAAGTCAGTTGCATCAATTGAGGGGTAGAGTAGGACGTGGAGCAGAACAAAGCTATTGTATCTTATTATCTAGTTACAAATTATCTTCTGACGGAAAAACTCGATTACAAACCATGGTAGAAACCACAGATGGATTTAAAATTGCAGAAGTAGACTTGAAACTTCGGGGACCAGGAAATATAATGGGAACGCAACAAAGCGGGGTTTTAAACCTTAAAATAGCCGATGTTGTTAAGGATAGTCCTATACTTCAAAAAGCGCGTCAAGCTGCTATTAATTTATTACAGGAAGATCCTAGTTTATCTAAAAAAGAAAATGCCAACTTGCTAAAAACGTATGAAAAACTACGCAAAACAAGTGGCATTTGGAGTAATATTAGTTAGAATTAAGTGCTAGCTGGAGCTAGTACTTAACTCTTCTTCCTCGTCAATACTATTATCTACTTTATTATATCTCAATATCAAATATCCAATTATAGCAGAAACAAGAGATCCTAGTAAGACACCTATTTTAGCAGAACCCAAGAACTCAGGACTTTGAGCAAAAGCTAAACTAGCAATGAATATTGCCATGGTAAAACCAATTCCTGCTAAAAACGATACTCCAACGATATGTTGAGTATTAATATCTTTAGGAACCTCAATTATTTTAAGTTTTTTAACTGTGGTAATAATTGTAGTAATACCTATACTGTTTCCTAAAATTAAACATAAAGCTATATGTATTATTAAGGCTGAATCTAAATGTGCATTGCTATCCATTATTAAAACTCCGGCATTAGCTAAAGCAAAAATTGGAATAATTATATAGGCAACAATGTCGTGCAATTTGTGCTCTAAAAGCTGAAGAGGTGATTGATAATCTTCTATCCAATGATCTAAATTATCTATTTCAGAAATTTGTTCTTTAGAAAGTATTGGCATAGAAGTGTCCTTAGCATTTTTAATATTCTTTATTATCTGCGATAAGTTATCTATGAATTTAGGTGTGTCTACCTTTTGTCTAATAGGAACTGCAAAAGCCATTAAAATTCCCGCAACAGTTGGATGTATTCCTGCTTTAAGGAATAATACCCAAATAACTGTACCAAACATAAATGTTATATAATGAGAATAAAAACCTCTGTGAGCAATAAAATAAAGGAAAGCTAAAAACCCTATCGCAATTGAAATTAAGGTAACGTCGATACTACTGCTATAAAAAAGAGCAATTACTAATACAGCACCAATATCATCAACAATTGCAAATGCAGTTAAAAATACTTTTAAACTCAGAGGAACCCTGCTACCTAAAGTATTTAAAACAGCTAACGAAAAAGCAATATCTGTAGCCATAGGAACACCCCAACCATGAGCTGTTTCTGGATCTTCATTTAAAATAACAAAAAACAAAACAGGAAACAACATTCCACCTACAGCTCCAAAAAGTGGGAATGCTAGTTTCTTTGTAGTGTTTAATTCACCTATTAAAAATTCTCTTTTAATTTCTAATCCAATTAAAAAGAAGAATACTGCCATTAAGCCATCATTTATCCAAAGTATAAGCGGTTTGTATAATTCAAAATGCTCAGACTTGAACCCTATTTTGTATTCCCAAAGAGCTTGATAACTGTCTTTAAAAGGAGAGTTTGCCCAAATAAGGGCTAATAAAGTAGCTGCTAATAGCAAAATACCACTAGCACTTTCTGTTTTAATAAACTTTTGCAGTGGAGATATTATTCTCTTTTTAATCATATGTATATATAAATTGTGACTTACTAATTTTTGAAAAAAGTAAATATATTAATTCTTTTTGTTTTGGAGAGCGAAGATAATTTATCAAATTTTAACGAAAGGTTAAATTTTTAAATTACTTAACACTTAAAAAGGAAAAACGATACGAAATTCCTAAATTTAATTGAGTGCTACTTAAGCTTCCTCCTCTTGCTTTTACATAACCAGCACCTAACCTGATGTTTAAGTTATTCGTTAGTTTGTGATTAACACCAACACTAGGTTTTATTATTAATCCTTGTCCTGTACTAATGCCACCACCACCAGCTGCACCACCTAATACTTGTGCAAAAAGAGAGGTTTTACCATTAAAAAACTCATTGGTTTGAGCTCCTAATCCTACAATTCCTTCAGCATAAGCTCCTGCATCACCAAAATCGGCAAATGAGGTTTGACCTGCTGCGTACAAATACTTATTTAAGAAGAAGTTTAGCTGTAATGAAATTTGATGCATGTTTTGATTAAATCCGCCATCTCTTGCTGCATCTAGGTATAAATCTTGCTTAATAATGGTTTCAAAACCTTTAAACTTACCTTCTGTAAATTTTCTTTCCTCAGGTAAAACACCATCTCTGTCTACATAATATTTTAGCCCTAAACCGAAAGTAGATGAAACGAAGTGTGAGTTAGGACTCATCATATACCCTTTATTAATTGAGGCGTAAACATTATCAAATAATTTTTGCTCTAAAGAAATATCAGGATAAATTAAAAAACCTCCTTTGGTATCCACTCCGCCACCGCCTCCGGCGCCTACCCCAAATTTAGTTAAAATATTCGTACGATTTTTATTCATTGATAAATGATATCCACCACCTAAGAAAACATCCATATAACCTGCTTTAATTCCGTGGTACGCACCATCAGCTTTTACAAAAAAGAAAAAGCTATCTGTGATATACGAATTTAGCTCAAAACCTGCTAAACGTATTGTGTTTCCTTCAAAAGAACCTTTTGTTACTTTGGCGTTGTTTAAGTGAACCAATAATGAAATTCGATTACTTAAAGTGTTCCATGAAGTGGTTTTTAAATCTTCAATAGAGAAAGAGTTTTCTCTATCTTTGAAATCAGCTGTTTTAAAGGATAAAGGAATTTGTAAAGCTACATTAAGTTGACTTCCGTTAATTGTTCCTCCATCAAAGAAATCAACATAACTATATCCTGCTGTGGCCGAAAAGTGTTTAAAATCGTACCCTAAATTAAAGTGAGGTAAAATAAATGCACCGCCACCGTCAGGGGCACCTGCGCCACCGCCACCTCCAAAATGAAGTCCAGCATCTACAAATAACCTATCTGTTATTTTTTGTTGAATTCCGGCATTAACTCCCAAGGTAAAAAAACCGCCACGAATACCACCTACAGCACCATATAAACCAACTCCTGCATAACTCCAATCATTAAGTTTTAGATTGTAATGGAGTCCTGTATAATCCATATTTTGTTCTCCTTCAGGCATTTTAATAGACAAGAAGTCTATTTGTCCGAAACCTACTTGTGTTTTTTGTTCTGGAATGGTGCTCGTTTGAGCATAAAAAAAATGAACACTCATTAGTAAAACTACTATGAGTGCTCTTTTAAAAAAAATGTTTAACATTTTAGTTTATTTAGTTATGTATTTGTTGACGTTCTCCATTTATATATGAAGCTATAAAAGCATCTTCAAACCCTAATTTAATCAGTTCTTTTTTCAATTCTCTTGCTTCCTCTAAGGTTAAGAATAACCCTAAAGAATATTTAAAATAACCGTCTGCATTAGCTACTATTGAAGGAATAACTTTTGAAGACAATAAAGGGTATTGATTGTTTGATAACACCCCTATTTGAACAGAGTAAATAGTTTCTCCTCTTGTTTCTTCTGCTATTTCATTTGTAGCTGTTTCAATATCAATATTAGATATTTCTGCATCTCCGCTTCTTGCAGCTCTTGCGTTAGCTCTACTAATACTATCTAGTACTCTGTATGCCTCTTGTTTTTTTACTGATTCAATATCTACATTATTAATAGCACTGTTACCGCCGTAAGCATAAAAGTAATAAGCTGCTCCTGAAGCTATTCCTAATAACAGTCCTAAAAAGATTGATAATCCTCTGGAGCTTCTTTTAAATGCTGAAAATTCTTCTTGCGTGCTGGTTAATTCATTTTCAGCGTTTTCTCTTTGTAATTTTGAATTATCTAAGTCTTCTTGTATTAACTTAAACTTTTCTTCTTCTATAAAAGGCATAAGTATTGTGGGTTGATTAGTTAATATTTTAGTGCACTAAAATACAAATCTTTTTTTTATCGTTAAGTTGTGATGAAAAACGTTCTTTTTTTATGGTAATATCCTTTAAAATTAAGATAAAAATTGAGGATTTGCATAAACAGTCATTTTATCACCTCTGCTAAAACCAATTAAGCAAATTCCGAATTCTTTGGCAAAATCTACTGCTAATGATGAACAAGCTGAAACAGCTATTATAAACGGTATTTTAGCTAAAAAAGCTTTTGATACAATTTCATAAGAAACTCTACCGCTTACTAACATATATTTAGCTTCTTTAAGTTTCGAATTACTTATTAAATCACCTACACATTTATCAACAGCATTATGGCGACCAATGTCTTCTTGTATGGTTAAAAGTTCATGTTTTTTATCGAAAATTGCACAGGCATGACTTCCTCCGGTTGTTTTAAATGTTTTTTGTAACTCTTTCATTTTTAAAAACATATCATCTACAACATAAATAAAAGATTTAATATTTTCAGAATCTTCATTTTCCAGAGAATTTCCTGATACTTTTAAATCTTTTAATTCTTTTTTTCCGCAAATACCACAAGAAGAAATAGATAAAAGAGTACGTTTGTTTAAATAGCCCTTTCCTAATTTTTCTTTCGCAATAGTTACATTCATTATGGTAGAAAAATCTTCTTCTGTTTTTACAACACTCAGTTTGAAGTCTTCATTTTTCTTACAAATATCTTCTGCAAATAATAAGCCTTTTATTAAGGCTTCATCACTTCCAGGAGTACGCATAACAACCGTGTAAGGTTCATTATTTATATTGATTTGCAAAGGAGCCTCAATAACAAGAGAGTCTTCTATTTTAACAGAAGAGTTCTTAGATAACTTTACAGATTGATATATGCTTGATTGTTTCGTCATAAAACAAATTTATATAAAAGGTAGCTAAAGAAAAAAGCCTTGATTTAAGTATCAAGACTTTTAAAATATTTTGCTTCCCCTAATAACAAAATATTTCTTAAATATAAGGAAGTTATGTTAGTTAGGCAACTTTATTTTTTTACGTAATACTATGGAATAGTAGTTTTTACACAATTAACAACTATTAACTCATTGTTTAAATTTGTTGAAAAGAAAAGAAATGTATCTCCACCATCTTTTAATTTAGTTTCTTTTCTTATTTGTGCCACTGTTTTCGGAAAATTACGGGTCGTGATATTGGCTTTATCTACTTTTATCTCTCTTTTTAGTTTCTTTTTGTTATATGGAAAAACAGAAATAATTTCAAAAATCCTTCCAGGGAAATCTTCGATTAATTCTTCAGAAGTATACAAGTGAGAATGTTGATGTAGTTTATGTACTTTTAATTGACTTGCAACTTCATTAAAACCTCCAGACTTTAAAATAGCTGTATTAGGTTCGTATAAGTATTTCTGAGGTAAAGAATAATCAAAAAAAACTTCATTTTCTAAATTGAAATTAAATTCTTGATCTTTGTTTTTCAATAAGTTAATTGTTTTAACTTTAATCAAGCCTTTAAATTCTTTTTTTAATAAAAAAAGTAATTCTTTTACCTCATTATTAACAGCTACGATTTGAATTTCTTTAACAAATTTTAATTCATTTATAGTTGAAGTTATATCTAAAATAGGAGAGTTCTTAATTAAAATAGTCTCTGATTTATCGAATAAAAAATCTAAATTTTCAGGTACATTAGGTAAACAATCTTTTAACAAAAAAACCTTTCCTTTTACGTCATTTCTTCGAGATGGATCTATATAAATACAATCAAATTTTTGAGGTGTGTCTTTTAAGTATTCTAATCCGTCGCCAGCCATCGTTTCTATATTTGAAACACCTAATTGTTTATAATTATGAGCAACAATTTCAGATAAATCATTATTAATTTCACAATGAGTAACTTTTTTAAACGTTTTAGAAAAAGCTAAACAATCTACACCAAAACCTCCGGTAATATCAATAATAGATTCTCCCTGTACCAATTTCGACTTATAATTAGCTGTAATTTCTGAAGAAGTTTGTTCAATACTAATTTTTGCGGGATAATAAATATTTTTTGAAGTGAACCAAGTGGATAGTTTTTTCTCAGACTTCTGCTTTGCGACTAGTTGATTAGCTAATTCTTGCGTGGTAACGCCTTCAAAAGGACTCCCTTTAAAAATTAATTCTTCAATATTAGCGCGTAAGTTTTTGTTAATATAATTCTGAACCTCAGTATGTAATATATTTTTATTCAAAAAAAATGATTTATTGAGTACTCCTTACTGCAATAATACTAATAATTTAACAGTTCTTAAACGCAGCTAATCCTAGATTTTTGCTAGGTTTGTGTACTTATTATCAATTTAAAGTTAACAAATAATTTATTATGAAAAAAAGTATTTTAATGCTTGCTATGATTTTAGCAACAATGAGTGCAAGTGCTCAATTTTATGTTTCTGCTAGTGGAGGTTATTCAATATCTAGTGCAGGAGTAAGATTTGGGACTGAAACAACAACTGCAGGAGTAGAGAACACTTACGGTAGTTATGGAGAAGGTATGCACACTCAATTAAGAGGTGGGTATTTTTTTAATGACACTTTTGGTGTAGAAGCTGCTTTTGGTTATTTACATGGAGCAGATCAAACTATTAGAAAAGTAACTTTACCAGGAAATGATGTTGATGTAATAGCAAGAGCAAGAGCCTACGGAGCTTCTGCTTCTTTGGTGTATAAGTTTACAAATAATGTTTACGGTCGTTTTGGTGCGTTAATCAAAGTGGGAGGAGAAACTGAAGCTAAAGGATATATTAAACAAGATATGTCTGGTCAACCAGCTCCAAATGGAGATAACTTCCCTGATGGAACATATAATGAAACTACATTTACTCAAGATTATAAAGGTCGTTTACCTTTAGGTTTTATAGGAGCTATTGGTTATAAGTATGAGCTTTCTAATAACGTTTCCTTATTTGCTGAATTAGAATATATGGGAATTAGTGTTACTAGAGATAAAGCTATTTTCAAAGAATTTAATTCGGAAATCGTTACTCCAGATGGAAATAGAACTACTGTAGCTACTATTAACAATCTACCTGCTGGTTACTCTAAAGAAATTTTATATGTAGATGAGTTAACCCTTACTGAATACCAAGAAGCACAAGCAAATCCTTATGCTCGCAAGCAATTATCTGAAAAAGTACCATATTCTTCTTTCGGAATTAATTTTGGTATAACCTATACTTTCGGTAAATAATATTTTTGAGTTATATAAAAACTAAAAGAGCAGCTATGTAGCTGCTCTTTTTTGTTATAATAATTTTTCACTAGGTTAATTGTATCCTTTAACATCTCCCATATCTAATACTCCTATAGCCATTTCATGTTTTGTTGGTAATATTGCTCCCGATTCTGTGGTTATCCAATCACTCCAACTTGCTTCTGTTCCACCTGTAGGGATTATAGAAACCCACATTTTATAACTAGTAGGTTTACCACTTTCATCTAAAACCCATAAATACGAGTCTCCTGGTGTTGAACCACCAGTAGTATAAGTAACTAATAAAGCATCTTTTCCATCATATTGCACCAATCTTCGCTCAATTCCATCCTCAAAAACTTTATAGGGAGCCACTAACCAAAAGCTATCATTATTAAAATAATCGATTGATTTTTGAAGAATTTCTTTGTTGTTATTTTCTTTTCCATCAGTCAAAACAATACTCTTTTCAGGTTCTTTGGTGTGTAATATCACTTTGTTGGTATCCCAAGATACTTCAACTATGTTTTTTTGTTTATCCCATTTATAAAAGCGTTTTCCTCTAAAACTCCATTCTATAAAACGTGTGTTTTTATATGCTTCATAATTTAATACATTCAGCATTTTAGTAGCTAATTCATCCGCTTTAGGCCCCTGTTTTCCTGAAGGAAGACTTTCACTATTCTTAAAGTAGAAAACAACTAAAACTATCCCTCCAATTAAAAGTAAACCACCCAGTATTTTAAATAGCTTTTTCATCTGTTTATTTTATGATTTCTTATTTGTCAGATGTAACCTTTAATGTTTAAAATAACCATTACCATGTATTCTTAATGATTTTTTTAATACATGTCGGTTTCATCTTTATTGATTGATTAATTGTTTAATTCCTTTAGCTAATTCATCCGCTGCAGCTGGATGTTTTCTAAACCATAGTTCTGGCTCTATCAACTCTAATTCAGCAATAGCTAATTTATCATTATTATCAGTAAAAATATCCACTCTAGCGTAAATAGGTAGTTCTATACAAGCTTTTACAGCATTCTCAGCAAAGTCAATTTCTTTTTGAGTAGGAGAGTAGCTATGTACAGATCCTCCAAAATCATCTTGCACTCTAAAGTCTCCTGATTTGGCTATTTTCAATACTGCATGTGTAAACTTACCATTCATTACCATTAATGATATTTCACCTTTTTTTACAATATTATACTGAAAAGGTTGAAGAATCATTGCTTCTTCGGTTATCAATTCAGAAAAAACAGTTTCAAAGGTTTTTATGTTTTCTGGATTGATTTTATAGGTATGTCTTGCTGCTCCTGAAATACACGGTTTTAAAACAAACTCTTTTAAACCAAACTGAATTGAAAGTTCTTTAAGGGTTTTAGTAGTGCCTTGTTCTATAAAATATGATTCACAAATATGCACTCCGTTTTGTTGTAAATCTTGTAAGTAATGCTTGTCAATATTCCAACGAATAATTTTTTCTGAATTTAATAGAATAGTTTGCTGACTTACATTGTTTAACCATTCAGAAAATTCAGAAAATCGATCAAAATAATCCCATGTTGTTCTAAATAAAATATAACGAGTTGTTGACCAATCAAAACTAGCATCATCCCAAGAAAGACGATCAACTTTTAATCCTTGGTTTTCAAGAGCTATTTTTACATAATTATCTTCATCAAGTACGTTTTTAGTGTATGCGTTAATTTCAATTGGATTTACATACCTTTTATCTGTTAAGATAATTACATCGTATTTTTTCATAAGCTATTTTACTTTTTGTTAAATAAGTCTTTACTGATATAAAAATATTAGTTATAATTTAGCATGTTTTTTTTTTAAAAAAAAACACTAAAAAAACAAAACTAGTATTAAATAAAAAAAGTGCTTAAGTAAGCACTTTTAAAATATATCTTTTACTAAATCATTCATACTATCGTATTCTTTAAATAAAAAGCCAAAGAAATCTTTACTCTTTTTTTCTTGAAACTCTATTATTCCTTCAGAAAACCTATACTCTCTAAAAGTTCTTAACTTGTTGTTTAGGTCTTTCTTTAAACCTTTTTTTATAGGTAAATGATCTGTGTTTTTCACAAGTATATTTTTATAACGCGTTATTTAAATCTACTTTATATTTGTTTAATAAAGCTTTAGTAATACCTAAGTTAGCTTCTTTAGAATCTACAGCCAAATAAATAAAGTAAGTACCACTTGGTGCAATGTTTATAACGTGTACTTGACTAGATAATGTAATTGTAATATCTTGTATCTCTTCGTTTAATTTTAAAGCTTCAATTGCTTTTAATTTAGCTTTTACTACCCCTAAATTGTATGCAGAAGCAAGAGTAGGATCGAAATTTGGATCTACTGTAAAATATTCGTAAGCTTCCCCTGAACTTACATCTGTAACAGACACTGCAATAAACCCTGGAACATTAGTTCTTAAGTTTTCGATAAAATCATTTAAAATTTCCTTCATTTTGATATTTTATTAATTGTATTAATAGATTTCTATATAAAATTATAGAGCTAGTTTTTTTAAGGTAAGTTTCATTATAGCTACCTTAGATACATCATCGGCTATTAAACAAACAATATGTTTGTTGCTATATTTATTTATTACCACTAGTTCATTATTTGAGTTTAATACTAGCTGATTAAGCTTATCAGATTCTAAAACGTCTTCGAAAAATTCATGAGACATTGTAACCATAACAGCTAACATTGCTGCTACATTATGTTCGTTAGTAACATTGTAAGAATCTATAATATGACCTTCAGAATCGAATACAAGTCCTTTGTTAGCCTCCGATTCTTCGACTAACATTTGTAAGTTTATTTCCTCCATTATGTTCAACTGTAAGCATTAACATGTAGTTAACACTAAATTTTGTTTCCTATACACGATTTAGACACACCTATTTTAAAAAGAGTCACAAAAATAAGTCTTTATTTTAGTGAATTAATTTTGTTTAATCTTTTTTTGTGATATCTTTATCAGAAAACTTTATTAAAAGAGGGCAAAAAAAAGACTAGATTTTATAAGGTCTAGTCTTTTTTTGTGATTATCAATCACTTTGTGGTTTTAATTTGTTTTTAAATTTTACTAAGTCAAGAATATTTTCAAATCTTGGCTCAAAAAAGAAATCATAAACAGCTTCTTTTAAATCGCTTACACTGTTTATAGATTTTAAGGTTTCATTTTCATTAACAATTGAACTATTTAATGTGGGACCGAATTCAAAAGAAACAAAACATAATTGCTTTCGTTAAAAACATGGCTAAAACAGGTAGATATTACTGGGTAATGACTGATTTTGTTGTAAAAGAAAATGAAAAAGGACAAGTTACAAACTACAAAGCATTACGTAAACCAGCACCTAGAAAAGCTATACAAGAAGTCATTCCTTTGTATAAGAGATTAAGAGAAATTGAAAATCTTAATGGAATTGAAGCTTCAGAAAAATTCTTGAAAGGTTTTTTAGATTCTAAAAACACTGATTACGATACTTATGTAGAAAGATTGATTACTGATAATTTAGGTAGTCTTTCAGAAAGTAGTACTCCTCAGAAAGTCGGAAGAACTACTGAAAAGAAAAAAGGATCTTTCTTTAAAAGATTCTTTGGAATAGAATAATACTTAATATCAATATTCCCCTGTAAAGGTTTTATGTTTAATAAGTTGCTTTAATCATCCGATTGTTACCAAACAAATCTTTTCGAAGTTCAACTTTAGTAAAACCTTTACGTTTCAGCATTTCAACGGTTTCATTTCCTAAATATTGATTGATTTCAAAAAAAAGTAATCCTTTTTTAGTTAACGACTTAATGGCTAAATCGGCTATTTTTTTATAAAAGACTAGCGGATTATCATCATCAACAAATAACGCTAAATGTGGTTCGTTTTCTAAAACATTGTTTTTGATTTCTACTTTTTCTAATTCACGCACATAAGGTGGATTAGATACTATCACATCGTATTGTCTAGATAAATTCTCAGTTTGTAATATATCTTGAAGCATAAAAGTAATTTCAGCTTTGTTTAACGAAGCATTCTCCTTAGCTACTTTTAAAGTTTCTTCAGAAACATCAATCGCACTTACGTTAGCACTTGGTAAATTCTTTTTTAAGCTGATAGGAATACAGCCTGTACCTGTTCCTATATCTAAAATAGATAATTGCTGTTTGTTATTTTCTAAACCTAATTCTTTTACCTCATTAAGAATCCATTCAACCAATTCTTCGGTTTCTGGTCTCGGAATTAGTGTGTTTTCATTTACCTTAAAAGGACATCCGTAAAACTCTGTTTTTCCTAATATGTACTGAATAGGCTCTTCTTTTTGTAATCTAGCAAGAGCTGTATCTAAAAGATCATACTTTTTTGAAGGGATTTCTAAAGTTGGTTGTAAAGTAAAGTCTATTCGTTGTAATCCTAAATATTCTTCTATCAACAAAAAAAAGAAAGTATCTATTTCTGTTTTAGGAAATATACTTTCTAATTGTTCCGTAAAATAAACTCTAAAGTGTTTTAAATTCATTAAAATTTCGTTTCTAAAAACTATCTAAACTATAAATCTTTTAGCATCCAAACATTACACGAATAATGACCTGTGTTTCCCATGGGTTTATCAAGATTTATGAATCCGTTTTTCGTGTATAAAGCTCTCGCAGCTTCCATGTATGGCATGGTTTCTAAATAACATTGCTCATAACCTTGTTTTTTCGCCTTATCCAAGCAATAATCAATTAATTTACTTCCTAAACCTTTTCCTCTAGCTATAGGCAAGAAGTACATTTTTTGGAATTCACATACATTACCTTCAAAATTGTCTAAAGGAGCAAAACCAGCACCGCCAACAACTTTTCCTTGATGCTCTATTACAAAATAACCAGCCTTATCTTTTTGGTAAGTTTCGTACATCTCATCGGTAGCTTTATCTTCATAGGCAGTTCCTACCTTAGGGACTCCAAATTCGATTAATACACCGCGTATAACTGCTGCTAATTCCGCATTATCTTGCGGTTTTACTTCTCTAATAATAAAATCAGAAGGTATCATAAGAATATAGTACTTTTGCTAAAGCAAAGTACCCAAAAAAACACGAGTTTTCATGAAGAAAATCATATATTTTTTACCTTTTTTACTTTTTGTAGTAAGTTGTTCTGTAAAACAAAAACCTATCTTCTTAAAAGTTGATGATATAAAACTACTATCGGCTACTACCGATACTATTAGACTAGGGGCTAATGCATATTTTAAAAACCCTAATGATATTGGTGGTAAAATTGCTACTGATGAAATTAAAGTTTTAGTAAATCAGGTTCAAGTTGCTCAGGTATCTTCAGAAGAATTTAAAGTTCCTGCTCGTAAAGAATTTTCTATTCCTCTGAAAGTAGTGATTCCTGCCAAAAAAGTTTTTGAGAATAATA
The DNA here is from genome assembly GCF_028823685.1 of Tenacibaculum sp. L6. GTDB lineage: Bacteria > Bacteroidota > Bacteroidia > Flavobacteriales > Flavobacteriaceae > Polaribacter. The sequence continues at coordinate 33,323 of NZ_JAPEHZ010000006.1, forward strand.
AAAACGGAGTTTTAGGTGGACTCCTTTCTTCTTTAATAAACCAAAGGATAAAAGTTCAATTTAAAGGAGACTTAAAATATAAAGTGTTAGGTTTTTCGCATGTGTACCCAATTGATCAAATTGAAGATGTAAAGATAAAATTATAACAATTTGAACCACGAAAAATATATACAACGTTGCTTACAATTAGCTAAAAACGGTATTGGCACAACACGTCCCAATCCATCTGTTGGCGCTGTAATTGTTCATAAGAATAAAATTATAGGAGAAGGATTTACCTCGCCTTATGGCGGTCCTCACGCAGAAGTCAACGCTATTAATTCTGTACAAAATCAAGAATTATTAAAAGAAGCTACTATTTATGTTACACTAGAACCTTGCTCTCATCACGGAAAAACACCACCATGTGCTGATTTGATCATAGAAAAAGGAATTCCTAATATAGTAATCGGTAGTGTAGACACCAATAGTTTAGTAGCAGGAAAAGGTATTGAACGGTTAAAAAAAGCAGGAAGAAATGTAATAGTTGGTGTTTGTGTAAAAACTTGTAAAGAACATCACAAACGTTTTTTTACGGTTCAAAACAAAAAGCGTCCGTATATTATCTTAAAATGGGCAGAAACCAAAGATGGATTTATAGCTCCTTTAACTAAAGGTGAGCAAAAACCTGTGTGGATTTCAAACGCTTATTCTCAACAGTTAGTTCATAAATGGCGAAGTGAAGAGCATGCCATTTTAGTAGGAACCAATACGGTGATTGCTGATAATCCATCATTAACTGTTCGTAGTTGGTCAGGAAATAACCCTGTGAGAATTGTTATTAATAAAAACCTGCGAATTCCGTCAGAAGCAACTGTTTTAAATGGAGATGTTAAAACGATTGTTCTTGTTGATAGAAAAGAGAGAAGAGAAACGAGAAAAGAGAAACAAGAAGTTTTTTACGAAGAAATCGATTTTTCTTCTCGAGTAGCAGAGGAAATTTGCGATGTATTGCATAAACATCAAATACAATCGGTAATTATTGAAGGAGGTGCGCAAACCTTGCAAACATTTATCGAAGCTAATTTATGGGATGAAGCCAGAGTTTTCATAGGCGATGTAAACTTTGGAGCAGGAGTGAAGCATCCTGTTTTCAATGCGAAACTTTCTTCCGAAGAAAAAATAACTAACGACCTATTAAGAATATATAAGAATGATTAAAAACATCATTTTTGATTTTGGTGATGTATTCATCAATTTAGATAAAGAAGCAACATACAAAGAACTGGCAAAGCTTGGGGTTACTGAGATTAGCGAAGAAATGATACAACAATATTATCAGTATGAAACGGGATTAATTTCTACGGATGATTTTATTCATTTTTTCTACAATAAATTCAATATTCCTAAAGAAAAATTAATCTATTCGTGGAATGCTATTTTGTTAGATTTTCCGAAGCATCGCTTAGATTTTTTGAAGAAACTTGCTGCAACGAATGATTATCGATTGTTTTTGTTAAGTAACACGAACGATATGCATATTTCTTGGATTCAAAACGACTGGGGAGAAGAACTTTATAATGAATTTAAAAGTTATTTTGAACAGTTTTACTTATCGCACGAAATCAATCTAAGAAAACCAAATACTAACATTTTTGAGTTTGTTTTAAACGAAAATAATTTACAAGCTTCTGAAACTATTTTTATAGACGATACCCAAGAAAACACCAATGCTGCACAAGAATTGGGTATTCATGTTTGGAATAATTGTCCGAAAACAGAAGATGTGGTGGATTTACTAAAAAGAAAGGAGTTTATAGCGTGATATTCTTAATTTTCAGTGTTTTTATAACAAGTTTACTCTTTGTAATCTTTAAATTGTTTGATGTTTACAAAGTAAATACATTTCAAGCCATTGTTTTAAACTATGCGGTAGCATTGTGTTTCGGATTTGTGCATTCAGAAATTTCACTTTCTGTAACTCAAATCCCGCAGCAACCTTGGTTTTTAGGAGCTACCATCTTAGGTTTCTTATTTATTACCGTATTCCTTGTAATGGGAATCACTGCTCAAAAAAATGGACTTTCTGTTGCTTCTGTGGCTGGAAAAATGTCGGTCGTAATTCCTGTTGTTTTAGGAATTTTTCTCTACAATGAAAGTATTGGTTTTGTAAAAATCATCGGGATTATACTTGCGCTGGTAGCAGTGTATTTATCTTCAGCAAAAAGTGATACTTCTTCAGTAAAATTTAAAAACTTGTTATTTCCTTTATTACTTTTTTTAGGGTCAGGGAGTATTGATACATTATTAAAGTATACTGAAACTACTTACGTACCTAAAGAAGCATTACCAATGTTCTTATCAACTATTTTTGGATGCGCTTTATTTTTTGGTTTTTTTATTTTAACAGCTCAGTTACTAAATAAAAAAGGAGTATTTGAATGGAAAACGTTCCTTGGAGGGATTGCTTTAGGAGTCCCCAACTATTATTCTATGGAATTTTTATTAAAAGCATTACAAACAAAGGGGCTTGAAAGTTCTACAGTTTTTACCATAAATAATGTGTCTATAGTTATATTAACCACCGTGTTTGCTCTTACATTTTTTAAAGAAAAATTGGTCAAAAAAAATTGGCTTGGTATTGGGCTTGCCATAATTAGTATTTTATTAGTAGTTTCGGCATAATGAATGAAGAAATAAAAGACACTTACAAAACAATTACCAAACCCTCTGAGGAAACCTTATTTAAAGACCGAAACAGTAAGTTTTTTGGGTATGCTTTTCCTGTTTTTACTGAGGAAGATATTAAAGAACGTTTAGAAGAACTCCGTAAACAACATCATACTGCACGTCATCATTGTTATGCGTGGCAATTGGGAACAGAAAAGATTCGTTTTCGTGCTAATGATGATGGGGAGCCGAGTAATTCAGCAGGGCAACCAATTTATGGACAAATACAATCTTTTGATGTAACCAATATTTTAATTGTTTCTGTACGTTATTTTGGAGGAACCAAACTTGGAGTAGGAGGATTAATTAACGCCTATCGAGCTTCAGCGCAATTAGCTTTAGAAGCCTCTGAAATTATTGAGAAAACCATAGATATTCATTATAAGTTAAAGTTCGGGTACGATATGATGAATAAAGTACAACGTATTATCAAAGAACGAAACCTAGATATTATTAATCAAAAATTAGAATTAGACTGCGAGTATACCATTTCAGTACGTAAAAAAGAAGCTGAAAGTATTTTTGAAGTTTTTGATAATCTGTTTAAGGTGGAGATTAAATTAGTAGATTAAACACTAATAGAGGCTTTGAAAAAAAATGAAGTTAATGAGAAAAAATATTATCATCCTCTTTTTAATGGTTTTACCCATTAAGAGCATAAAAGCTCAAAACTTTTTGTATAATACTGAACAGTTTGGTATACGAGGATCTATGTTAGGAGGTGCTATAACTGCTGGAGCAGATGATGAAAGTATGACTTTTTATAACCCTGCAGGAATACACAAAGTTCCTTCTCAAGTAAGTATATCTCTATTTCAGCCTGTAATTCGTAGCTTTGGTTTTAATAGCTTTTGGGGAGCAAGGGAAAGCAGCGAAATAAATACTAATTATGGGCTAAAACCTTCTCTTATATCTTTTAAATTTAATTTAAAAAATATTGAATTAGCATTTATTAAAATAAGTAAAAGCGAGTTAACAGATTTTTTTAATGCAAAAAGAGAAACCATAAACAGTAACCTTTTAAATACACAGTACTTTGAATATGAATATAAAGGCGAAGATGATTGGTTTGGAGTTGGAACAAGTTTTAAATTAACATCAAATATTTACCTAGGTATTAGTCAGTTTCTAAGTATTTCTAACTTTGAATATAGAAATAAAGTATTTTTAGAAGAACTAAATACAGCTAATAACACTTCTAATAGCTACTTTAACTCTGAACAAACTAGCAGTTATGATAACACAGGTTTTATAACTAAAATAGGTTTTTTATACGATACTAATAAACACGACTTTGGTTTTACAATAACTACTCCAAAGTATTTGAGAATTTTAAAAGATGGATATTATACAGGAGAATTAACCAGAATAGATAGTGACCATAGTTTAGGCAGGCAAATTGTAGATAATGATATATCTCCAGAGATACGAACTCCTTGGGAGTTTTCTATCGGATATAGTTTTCTAGTAAATAAAAATAGTAAATTATGGTTAAGTACCAGTTATCACACTGGAATATCTGATTATAAAGTCGCAAATATAAAATCCGGAAACTCTGCTTTTTCCTGGGTCAATGGTAATAAATCAGTTATTAACTTTGGAGTAGGGTATTCACATCAAATAAGTCCAACATTAGAATTATCAGGAGGTTTTAGAACAAATAATTTAGCCTACGAAAACAAAAAGGTTTCATTAACAAAATTGAGAAACACTATTTTAGATGGAAATCAGATACACTTTGTAATTGGAACTAAATTTAAATTCAAAAGACACGACGTGCTTTTAGGGTTAGACTGGGGAACTATTTATGATACTCCAAACAAAACTAGCTTTGAATATTTACAAGATATTGCTGAATTATCTCCAAACTTGAATGGGCTGACCAAACAAAATATAACTATTCTATTAACATATAGGTTTATTATAGATGAATTAATAAAGCTATAATATATCTTAACTTACTTAAGTTCAAAACATTTTAGGTTACTTCAATAATTATTCGTAAATTTGCAGGCCTTTTTACGAGTACAGATTTAAAAAGGATAGAAAATAACATTTATTAAGTTTAATTTCTCTTGGCGTTAGTATCGTTAAAAATCTGGTTAACAAAAAGATACAAATATTTATTTCAGACATGTCTGAAGAAACAAAAAACACAGCAGAAGCTGTAAATCCAGCAGAATTTTTAGCAACCTTTAACTGGCACAAATACGAAGAAGGTATTGATGAAGTTGATGAGTCTAAATTAAAAGAATTTGAAAAAGCCTTAGAAGGTACTGTAGGGTTCGTAAACGAGCGCGATGTTATCGAAGGTGAAGTAGTACGTATTACTGATCGTGATGCTATTATCGACATTAACTCTAAATCTGAAGGTGTAATTTCGTTAAACGAATTCCGTTACAACCCAAATTTAGCTGTTGGAGACAAAGTAGAAGTATTAGTTGACAAAAGAGAAGACTCTTCAGGTCAATTAGTATTATCTCACAAAAAAGCACGTGTAATCAAAGCTTGGGATCGTGTTAACAATGCACACGAAACTGGTGAAATCGTTAACGGTTTTGTTAAGTGTAGAACTCGTGGAGGTATGATCGTTGATGTATTTGGTATTGAAGCATTCTTACCAGGTTCTCAAATTGATGTGAAGCCTATCCGTGACTACGATCAATATGTAGAAAAAACTATGGAATTCAAAGTTGTGAAAATCAACCACGAATTTAAAAACGTAGTAGTATCTCATAAAGCATTAATCGAAGCTGATTTAGAAGATCAAAAACGTGAAATTATCGGTCAATTAGAAAAAGGACAAGTACTAGAAGGTGTTGTTAAAAACATTACTTCTTATGGTGTATTTGTTGACTTAGGAGGTGTTGACGGATTAATTCATATTACTGATTTATCTTGGTCTCGTATCAACCACCCGAACGAAGTTGTTGAGTTAGATCAAAAATTAAACGTTGTAATCTTAGACTTTGATGATAACAAGTCAAGAATTCAATTAGGATTAAAACAATTATCTGCTCACCCATGGGAAGCTTTAAATGCTGACTTAAAAGTTGGTGATAAAGTAAAAGGTAAAGTAGTTGTTTTAGCTGATTATGGTGCATTTGTAGAGGTTGAAGAAGGAGTAGAAGGATTAATCCACGTATCTGAAATGTCATGGTCAACTCACTTACGTTCTGCACAAGATTTCGTAAAAGTTGGTGATGAAGTAGAAGCTCAAATCTTAACATTAGACCGCGAAGAGCGTAAAATGTCTTTAGGTATGAAGCAATTACACCCAGATCCATGGACAGATATTACTACTAAATACCCAGTAGGTTCTAAACACACTGGTACTGTACGTAACTACACTAACTTTGGTGTATTCGTAGAGTTAGAAGAAGGTATTGATGGATTAGTATATATATCTGATTTATCTTGGACTAAGAAAATTAAGCACCCATCAGATTTCGTAACTGTAGGTGATCAATTAGAAGTTCAAGTATTAGAATTAGACGTAGAGAACCGTAAATTAAACTTAGGTCACAAGCAAACTCAAGATAACCCTTGGGATGCTCATGAATCTACTTATACAATCGGATCTATCCACGAAGGTACTATCAAAGAGAAAAATGATAAAGGTGCAACTGTAGTATTTGCTGATGGTGTTGAAGCTTTCGCTCCAACTCGTTTCTTAGAAAAAGAAGACGGAGGTAAATTAGCTAAAGGTGATGAAACTAAGTTCCAAGTAACTGAGTTTAGTAAAGAATACCGTAGAATTGTTGTTTCTCATACTTCTATCTTTAGAGAAGAAGAACAAAAGAACATCAAAGCTGCTGCTGCAAAAGCTCAAGAAGTAGAAAAAACTACTTTAGGAGATATCGGTGGATTAGCTGAATTAAAGAAGAAAATGGAAGGAAAATAATCCGAACAATTTCTTAAAATGTATAAACCGTTAAGCTGTAAAGTTTAACGGTTTTTTTAGTTCCTTATGTAACAAATGTTACAGTTAAAGCTTACTCTTTTTAAAGGATACTTTCTTAAATAGCTTTATATTTGCTCATCAATTAAAATTAATATGACACTTATTAAATCGATATCAGGTATTAGAGGTACCATAGGCGGAAATACAGGTGACAATTTAACACCTATAGATGCTGTAAAATTTGCAGCAGCTTACGGTACGTTTATAAAAAAGAAAAACTCCGAAAAAGAAAAAATTACCATTGTAATAGGTAGAGATGCCCGTATTTCGGGTAAAATGATAAGTAACTTAGTCGCAAATACCTTAGTAGGTTTAGGTATTAATGTAATCGATTTAGGTTTATCTACAACACCAACGGTTGAAGTTGCTGTCCCTTTAGAAAAAGCGGATGGAGGTATTATTTTAACTGCTTCACACAATCCAAAACAGTGGAATGCTTTAAAATTATTGAATGAAAAAGGAGAGTTTTTAAATGGTGAAGATGGAGCAGACATTTTAAAGATTGCTGAAAATGATGCCACAATTGAGTTTGCTGAAGTTGACGATTTAGGAGCGTATAGAAAAAAGAAGAACTACATAAAGAAGCATATCAAAGAAGTTTTAAAACTAGATTTAGTAGATAAGAAAGCCATCAAAAAAGTGAAATTTAAAGTTGTTGTTGATGGTGTAAACTCTACTGGAGGTATTGCTATTCCTGCTTTACTAAAAGAATTAGGAGTAAAATGTGTAGAATTATATTGTGAACCCAACGGACACTTTCCACACAATCCAGAACCTTTGAAAGAACACTTAACGGATATTTCTGAATTAGTAGTCAAGGAAAAAGCAGATTTAGGTATTGTAGTAGATCCTGATGTAGACCGTTTAGCGCTAATTTCTGAAGATGGTTCTATGTTTGGAGAAGAATACACTTTAGTAGCTTGTGCCGATTATATTTTAGGTCAATTAGGAGGTGGTAACACTGTTTCTAACCTATCATCCTCAAGAGCTTTACGAGATGTTACTGAAAAACATGGAGGAACATACACGGCAAGCGCAGTAGGAGAGGTGAACGTAGTACAAATGATGAAGGATACCAATACTGTAATTGGAGGAGAAGGTAACGGAGGAATTATCTATCCAGAATCTCATTATGGACGTGATTCGTTGGTAGGAGTTGCGTTATTCTTATCACATTTGGCTCATAAAAAAATATCTTGTAAAGCCTTAAGAGATTCATATCCTAGCTACTTTATGAGCAAAAATAAAATCCAGTTAACACCACAAATTGATGTTGATAAGATTTTAGAAACAATGGCTAATAACTATAAAAATGAAGATGTAAACACTATTGATGGTGTAAAAATTGATTTTGCTGAAGAGTGGGTACATTTACGTAAGTCAAATACCGAGCCTATCATCAGAATTTATACAGAAAGCACTAGTCAACAAAATGCAGATGCTTTAGCTGAAAGATTTATTACTGAAATAAAAGAAATAATAGCGTAAAGACCGTAAAAATTACGAGCTTCTAACAAAATGTTATAAATACGTTAATATTCTAATTATTTTAGGCTACCTAGTGGCATACGAGTAATTTTATCACCACAACAAACAACACAGATTATAATTATGGATTTAGAACAGTATTTTGATAAGTTCAGAAGAAATATTGTAGGAATTGACCAAACTTTTCAAACACCTTATGGCGAAAAGAAAATGGTATATACTGATTGGACTGCTAGTGGAAGATTATACAGACCTATCGAAGAGCAATTGTTGCATAAATTCGGCCCTTTTGTAGCCAATACACATACAGAAACGTCTACATCAGGAGCAGCTATGACACTTGCATATCATGAAGCTCGTAATATTATAAAACGTCATGTAAATGCTTCTGTAGATGACGTATTAATTACCGAAGGTTCTGGTATGACAGGAGTTGTAAATAAATTCCAACGTATTTTAGGACTCAAAGTATCTGAAAATCTTAAAGAAAACACGCAAGTTCCTGATGAAAAAAGACCTATTGTTTTTGTTAGTCATATGGAACATCATTCAAACCAAACTTCTTGGATTGAAACTATTGCAGATGTAGTAGTGGTACCCTCTAACGAAGAAGGTTTAGTGTGTTTAGATAAGTTTGAAGAAACGATTAAACAATATTTAGACAGACCTATCAAAATTGCGTCAATTGTTGCTGGTTCTAATGTTACAGGAATCAAAACTGACTACCATAAAGTAGCCTCTCTAATTCACAGATATGGTGGTTTATGTTTTGTTGATTTTGCTTGTTCTGCACCGTATGTAGACATTGATATGCATCCAGAAAATGAAGAAGAGTATTTAGATGCTATTTTCTTTTCTCCACATAAGTTTTTAGGAGGTCCAGGTACATCGGGAGTATTGATTTTCAATAAGAAATTATATAAAAATATGGTTCCTGATAACCCAGGTGGAGGAACTGTGAGTTATACAAATCCGTGGGGACAACATGATTATTTTGATGATGTTGAAACTCGTGAAGATGGAGGTACACCAGCTTTTTTACAAACGATAAAAATAGCATTGTGTATTCAGGTAAAAAATCAAATGGGTACCGATAAAATTAAAGAACGTGAGGATGAAATTAATCCGATCATTTTTAATTGTCTAGAAAATCTAGAGGGAGTTCAAATTTTAGCTCCTAACCATAAAGATCGCTTAAGTATTTTTTCTTTTTACTTTGAAAAATACCATTTTAACTTAGTCGTTAAGTTATTAAACGATCGTTTTGGTATTCAAACCAGAGGAGGTTGTTCTTGTGCTGGAACTTACGGACACTTTTTATTAAATGTAGATCAAACCAGATCAAATGAAATAAAGGGACAAATTTTAGGAGGTTGTAGTACAGAAAAACCAGGTTGGGTACGTTTATCGGTTCACCCAACTATTACAAATGAAGAAGTACAATTTATTTGTGATTCGTTAAAATCGTTAGCTGAAAATATTGAAGAATGGTCCAAAGACTATGAATACGATATGGGTAAAAACGATTATGTACATAAAACTGTTGAACCTATTGAAAAACAGCTAGTAGCTGATTGGTTTTCGTTATAATATGACACACATTAGTAGCTCTTTTTTAGAAGAAAACTATTTAAAAATTAAAGATTGCCTTTGTATTTTGACTTACAAAATTCTAAAATTGAAACAAAAATAATTGGTGAGTCAGAGCAGCAGAGAGCTATTTATCAGTTGAAATTTGGAACAGGAGAAAAGAGAATTTTTATTTGGAGCCAGATGCACGGTAATGAAAGTACCGGAACCAAAGCTGTTTTCGATTTTTTAAACTTTATTCAGCGTTTTCCAGACCATGAAATTACTAAGGCAATTGTAAACAATTGTAGTATTACCATCGTTCCTATGCTAAATCCTGATGGAGCACAAGCCTATACACGTGTCAATGCTAATAATGTTGATTTAAATAGAGACGCTGTTGAGTTACAAGCGAAAGAAAGTAAGTTATTACGTAAAATTTTAGAAGAAGTTAATCCGCAGTTTTGCTTCAACTTACACGATCAAAGAACCATTTTTGGAGTAGAAGGTACTACCAATACTGCTACGATATCTTTTTTGGCTCCTTCTGAAGAAGAAACACGCAAAATTACTGAAGGCAGAAAAGAAACGATGAATGTTATTGTAGCAATGAATAAATTGTTACAAGAAATTATACCAAATCATATTGGTCGTTATACTGATGAATTTTACCCAACTGCTACAGGAGATAATTTTCAAAAAATAGGACACAATACAATATTAATTGAAGCAGGCCATTTTCCTGATGATTACGATAGGGAAGAGGTAAGAAAGTATAATTTCTATGCATTACTACAAGGAATTTACCATATTTCAATAAATAACGACTTTAGTTCTTATCAAGATTATTTAGCTATTCCTAACAATATCAAGAATTTCTACGATGTGATTTATCGCTCAAAAAATAATGAAAAAGATGTTGCTTTTCAGTATGTAGAAACTATAGAAAATGGTAAATTTGCACTGGTTTTAACAAAAGAAAAAGAAGGAAATTTATCTTCATATTTAGCTCATAAAGAATTCACAAAAAATAGTTAAAAATTTATTTTTCCTTAAACAAAACTTAAGTTTTTTATAAAAAATCTATATTTTAGCAATATTACTTGAAGAAAACAAAAAATGAAGAAGTTCATACTAGATGAAATCGATCATCAAATTTTAGACATTTTAATTGAAAACGCTCGTACACCTTTTACAGACATTGCAAAAAAGTTGTTAGTATCTGCTGGTACTATCCATGTACGTGTTAAAAAGATGGAAGATGAAGGTATTATTCAAGGGTCAACATTAACCTTGAATTATGAAAAAATGGGATACTCGTTTATTGCCCATGTAGGAGTTTTCTTAGATAAAACATCTATGACTCAACATGTATTAGACAATTTACGTTTAATATCTAACGTTACAGTTGCTTATGTAACAGCAGGAAAGTATAATATTTTCTGTAAAGTTCGTGCTAAAAATACTGCTGACGCAAAAGATATTATTTATAGAATAGATGATATTCACGGAGTAAATAGAACTGAAACTATGATAGCGCTTGAAGAAAGCATTAACGATAAAAAACGTTTAATGCACGCTATTTTCCAAGATATTTAATTTGAAAAGTATTTTTCACAAAAGGGTTACGAAATTCGTAACCCTTTTTTGTTTTATTTTTTACCAACCAAATCTTTCAAAGACTGTATTCCAATCTTCAGGTAATTCAGCTATGATTTCTAGTTTTTCATTTGAATAGGGATGAATAAATTCTAAAGAACGCGCATGCAAAAAGAGATTTTCACAATTAAAATTTTCAAGAAACATCATATTGTGATTTTTATCTCCGTATTTAGGATCTCCAATTAACGGGTGACTAATTTTATTCATGTGAATACGCAGCTGATGTAATCTACCCGTTTTAGGCATTAATTTCACCAAACTATATCTTGAAGTATCGTACGGTTTCACAGGAATATCAACAGTAACTGTTTTTAACATTTCTAAATGAGTTTCTGCTTCTTTATGCACATTTGCATCTCTTCCTTTTACAGGAGAATCGATAATTTTTGCTTCAGGAGCATGTCCTCTTACAATTCCATAGTATGTTTTTTGAATTTGATTATTCGTAAACAATTCTTGAAACTTAGCAACATACTCACTTTTTTTAGCTAACAATAGTATTCCTGATGTTTTTCTATCAAGACGATGTATAGGATACATTTTTTCACCACATTGCTCTTGTAATAACTGCAATAATGAAGCTTCATCTGCCACATTTCTAGAGTGATGCGCATGGTGTACAACCACATTATTAGGTTTTGATGCACACACTATATAATCGTCTTCGTAAAGAATTGATACATTCATAATATTAATTTTCCTGTTTAAGTTTTGTTAGTTTTACTAGCGCTAAAGATAAAGCGCCGCAAATAAAAAATCCGATAAAAAGTGGAAGGGTAGTGGTACTAACAAATCTACCTATTACCGTTGCAATTGGTACTGCCATAATCGTTGATACAAATCCGTTAATAGCAGCCCCAATGCCCGCAATATGCCCAACAGGTTGCATTGCTAAAGCACGTAGGTTCCCGAATAAAAATCCGATAGAAAAAAACTGCAAAGCAAAGAACACCAATAAAATGGTTATACTTGGATTCTCTTTTTGGTAAAATAATCCCACATAAATTAAAGGTACTAAGGTAAATATGATTAAGAAGAACGACACCAATTTGTGCATTCCGAATTTCATTACAAATGAACCGTTTAAAAATGTAGCAAATCCGACAGAAATAGCCAACCCAGCAAAAATGAACGGAAACTCATCTACTAATAAATACTGCTCTTGAAAAATTTGTTGAGAAGCACTTAGATAAACCATAAAAGATCCTGTTATAAAACCGGAAATTATGGTAAACACAGTTGCTTGTTTGTATTTTATAAATTCTTTTAAGCCGTCTGAAAATAAAGCAAAAGAGAATTTAATTCTATTTTCTTCTTTAAGTGTTTCTGGTTGACGCTTCCACAGCCAAAACATCACTAAAATTCCAAAAATTAACTGACTATAAAAAATAGATTTCCATCCGTAAGAATCGAGCATAATTTTTCCTAGTGCAGGGGCTATTACAGGAACTAAAATAAAAATAACTACAATGAATGACATGATTTTCGCCATGTAATTACCACTAAAACTATCTCGAACCATTGCGATACTTATGGTTCTTGGTGCAGAAAGCCCTATTCCTTGTAAAATTCTTCCCACAACCATCATTTCTAAACTTGTTGCACTAACACAAATAAAACTAGCGATTACAAAAAGTACAAATCCACCATAAATAACTGGTTTTCTTCCTAAAGTATCAGAAATTGGCCCTGAAATTAATTGTCCAAATCCTAAACCTAAAAAAATCATTGTCACTAACAACTGACTATCGTTAGAAGATTCTTGAATGTTAATACTGATACCTATGTGTTCTAAAGCTGGGAGTAATGCGTCTATTGATAGTGCTACAAGCGACATTAAAGACGCCATTAGAGCGATAAACTCTAACTTTGATTGGTTATTTTCTTGCATTGGGCAAAAGTACTGCCTTTGTTTTTGTTTAAAGTTAAAATTGTATAAAAAAAGGCTGTTAAAAAACAGCCTTTAAACAAACAATATCACGACTTTAAAAGTCTAATTAAATTTTGACGCTGTTAGGAATGAATTGTAGTGAAACAAAAAATGTATAGGTTGAAGGGGGCTTCCTAAACAGCGTCTAATATTATAAATACATCTTACATAACATAAAACAGGAATCTTTTAATAAACCCTACTTTTTTTGTTAAAAAAAACTAATTTTTTTATTTTTTCTGAAAGTAGACAAACGACGAACAAAAATTATATAATTAAAGAAAGAGGTTTTTCAGCTATTTTTTCTTCTTTAAACAATTACTATTTAACATAATATTAATTATAGAACAAATATAGATAATTGATTTTGTAAGTTATAATTCTATACTATTATGTGAAATATCCTATAACCTTTATTAATTCTTTACAATATTTTAGTACTTGGATCATTAAAAATTCAAATACACGATTCTATCAGCTAAACAATAGATTGCTTTTATAAAATCAAAATGCTTATCTTTTCGGTATTAGATCAATCGCCTTCAGCTATTAAACTACGTTTGTATCAAACACTTTCTAACATTGCTGTAGAGAAAAATACAACAATTTTATTCCCTTTCCCTGAGGAAGTATTACCTAAAAAGAACTCTAAATAAACCTTACAAAATGCAACTCTACTTCTCTTCTATTTCATTCTTTACAATTTATCATAACCATTAAAACGTTTATCTACAATACGCTTCCATTCTGGATGTTTTTTTATATAAGCGAATACATAAGGACAAAATGGTAACAATGAATTATGGTGTTCTTCAAGATAGTTCAACGTTTTTTCTACCAAAGCTGCAGCAACACCTTTACCTCCTATTATTTCTGGCACTTCGGTATGTACCAAAGCTATTTGGCTATGTGTTTCTTTATAATCTATAAAAGCAATGATTCCTTCAACTTCTATCTCAAAACGATGTTCCTTTTCGTTTTTTACAAGCGGTATGGTTAGAAATTCTTCTTTCATTTTATAAATAGTTTTTATAAGGCTGCTAGAAACTTCTAAACAGACCTCTTTTATTGTAAATTTAAAAAGCAACTCGTTGAATTTTAGTTGCTTTTTAAATGTAGAGTTAATCTTCTAAATATCCAAACTTTCCTGTGTTGAAGTCTTGAAATGCTTCCACCAACTCCTCTTGAGTATTCATTACAAAAGGACCATAAGCTGCAATAGGCTCATTTAGCGGTTCACCACTTAATACTAAAACAACAGTGTCTTCTAGAGCTTCTAGAGCAAAAGTATCTCCATCATTTGCAAACAAAGCAAAGTGATCTTGCAAAACATTTTCCGTTTCATTTACCTTTACACTTCCTTCTACAGCTAAAATTGAAGTAGTATAATGCGCAGGAAATGTTAATTGTGTTTTTGCTCCTTTTTTTAATCGTACATTAAACATGTTTACTGGAGAAAATGTTGAAGCTGGCCCTTTATTTCCCTCATAATCTCCTGCAATTACCTCTACTTCTCCTTCATTATTTGGTAACTGAACTTTAGCCATTTCAGCATTTGCAATTGCTTGATATTTTGGCGGACTCATTTTATCCTTTGCTGGAAGATTTACCCACAATTGCACCATTTGAAACTCTCCTCCTGTTTTACTCCATTGAGTTTCATGAAACTCTTTGTGTAAAACTCCAGAAGCTGCGGTCATCCATTGTACGTCACCTTCACCAATAATTCCTCCTCCTCCTGCACTATCTCCATGCTCTACACGTCCTTTATAGGCGATAGTTACGGTTTCAAAACCTCTATGAGGGTGTACACCTACACCTTTAGGTTTATCTGTTGGAGGGAAATTATATTTTGAATTATAATCTAACATAATAAACGGATCCATACGCTGCATACTTGAGCTTCCTGGAATAAAATTATGTACTCTAAATCCGTCTCCTACAAAATGCGGAGCTCCTGGTTTTACGACTCTTTCTATACTTCTTGTTTTCATCTTTCTATCCTTTTATTAATTTAAACTACATGCTAGTTTTATTTCAAATGAATTGTCTAAATAATTACGTTGTGCTCCTGGTTTGTTTTTAGACCAATATGCTTTTTTTACATTTTCTGAAAGTGTTGTCTCTTCTTTATAAGTTACTACAATCGCTTCAGGAAATAGTACTGTAATTATTTTCTTTAATTTATTTCTATCTATTTCATTTATTTCTTCTGAAATAGCTAACACATTATACGGTTGTTGATGTAATTTTTCAATGGCTGTTTCGACATTACTAACAGTTGAAACTTGCCAGTTTAAAATTTTAGGCATTGTTGTACTTTCTGTTACAACTAATGTTTTTAAATGTCTCATAATAAATCCTTTTTTACCCATTAAATGGGATTAATTATTCGATGATTAACATCGAAATGAATTCAGTTTATTTTTTCTGAAATATTAAGTGAGTTGACCTCTACTTTTTATTTACTGTAAAATTACTGCAACAAAAAAGGATATGCATTGACCTATGGTAAGAAGTGTTATTTGTGTGGTTTGAAGTTTTCTTCTGCAAGTGCTTTACGAACTCGACTTAAGCTTTCTGGGGTAATTCCTAAGTAAGAAGCAATCATCCATTGAGGTACTCGAAGCATAATATCGGGGTACATACTCACAAAATCTAAGTAACGACTTTTTGCTGACACCCCTAATAACTGACTGATACGTTTATATAAATGTCGAATATGATTTTGTAATAACTGCTCGTTTTTTTCTCTAAAATCAGTGTTTATTTTTGATATTTCATTTATAAAATGCTCATCGAACATTACAACTAGTGTATCTTCAACAGCATCAATAAAATACGTAGAAGGTTCTTGAAAAAAAACACTTCCTCTGTCGCTTACTATCCATCCCTCTGTAGCAAATTGTAAAATATTTTCTTTTCCCTCTTCATTTAGCGCATACATACGTAACAAACCTTGTTCTACAAAAAAGAAATGCGAACAAATTGCTCCTTGCTTTAATAAGAAGTCGTTTTTAGAAACTTTTTTTGTTTGAATATATGATTGTATTGAGGCATAATCTTTTTCAGATAATCCGCCTTTTTCAATAAAATGTTGCTTTAAGTTGGGTAACTCCATACATCTAATATATGCTATCAAGAATATTTACACAACTTTGTTTATTCTTTTGGAGTTTTGTTAACTACCCTACCACGATAATTTATAGACTTTTTTTGATTACTCATAACATAAATAGAAGTAGATAAACTAGGATATACTCTAACTATTACATTGTAATTTTCGGTAATATTATTTTTATCTTTTATTTTGAAGTTAATTTTATAACTATTCTCTTTGGCTTCAGTTATCGTTAAGTTTTCTGGCTCTCCTTCAAACACAATTCCAATATCTGTACCACCGTAAGATCCACCTGATTGACGCTCTCCAAAATAAGGTAAATAGGCTGAAACAGTATCTCCTTTCATTTTAAAGAAATTTGCATTTCCTATTAAATTTATATTTCCTGCACTACTCCCATTAGGTAACATTCCTGCATTAGCTATTTGTGTCATCGCAAGCGTAGCTTGAGGCTCTGCCCATTCAGATTCTATCTCGAAAGTTTTACTTTCAATAAGAGCTTTTAAATTATCTATTTCTGCTTGAGTTGCTGTTCTTGAAGAGGCGCAACTAAACAGTATAAAAACTACACCTACTAAAATGCTATACCTTTTCATATTATATATGATTTTAAAACCTATACAAGATACTCAAATCTGAGGAAATTTTCAAGAATACTAAACTATTTAACGTTTGTTTTACTCTTTTCTGGTACGTAAAACAATTCGGGTTTTGCTCCTTTTATATCTCTGTAAAAATCATAAATATGATTCATATCAAAATTCATATCCTCAGTTAAGTAATATGGAGGAGCTACTATAATTTGTTTATTTTCAAAATCGAAAGCAAACATTACTACTGGTACATTGGCTCCTTTAGCAATATAATAAAAACCTGTTTTCCATTCTGTTATTTTCGCTCGAGTTCCTTCAGGAGATAATGCTAAACGAAATTCATCGTGTTCGTTAAACAAATTCACAATAGCTTCTACCTTATTGGTGCTTTTACTTCTATCAACTGGTGAACCCCCTAACGCTCTAAAAATAAACCCGAATGGCGGTTTGAATAAGGAAGCCTTTCCTATAAAATTGATTTTAACGCCATAAGTGTTTCTTGCTAAAATAGCAATAGGAAAATCTTTCCAACTCGTATGCGGTGCACCAATAACCACATACTTTTTTAAATCTCTAGGAAAATCTCCTGCCAACTTCCAGCCTAAAACTTTGTGAAATATAAATTTAGATATCATTCTAACAGTTATAAAGGTCAATGATACGGTTTTCCTTATAAAAATCAAATAAATTTAACCTATCTTGTCCTATATTTGTTCATTCAATAAACTTTTAAACAACCTAATGAATACCACTCTTTTACTCGTTTTAATTGCTATTAGTACCCTTGTTATTGGGTTTATTATTGGAAATCTGCTTTCTAAATTAAAGTTTAAACAACAAACTACCGATTTAGAAAAAGAGATTGCTTCGTTACAAAACAATCAAGCTAATTTTGAAGTTCAAAAAAGAGAAAAGGAAGTCCTTTTTTCTCAGCAAAAAGAAGATTTTTTAAAACGATTAGATGAAAAAACTAAAGAAAATAGTGAATTACGTCGTGAAAAGGAATTTTCTTCTATTGAATTAGCTAGAAAAAATGAAGAATTGAAAAACTTACAGTTAAAGCTGAATGAAAATAAAGAGGAAGTAGAAAAACTACAGGATAAATTCACCAAAGAGTTTGAAAACTTAGCTAACAAGATTTTAGATGAAAAATCGAATAAGTTTACAGAACAAAATAAAAAGAACATTAAGGATATTTTAAATCCGCTTCAAGAAAAAATACAAACTTTTGAAAAGAAGGTTGAAGACACTCAAAAAGAGAGCATTTCTATGCATTCTGCTTTAAAAGAGCAATTATTAAGTTTAAAAGAATTAAATGCTCAAATGAGTAAAGAAACGATTAACCTTACCAAAGCTTTAAAAGGAGATAGTAAAACTCAAGGAAACTGGGGAGAATTGGTTTTAGAGCGTGTGTTAGAAAAATCTGGTTTAGAAAAAGACCGTGAGTATTTTGTACAACAATCTTTTACCAATGAAGAAGGTAAACGTATTATGCCCGATGTGGTAATTCATTTACCAGACAACAAAAAAATGGTTGTCGATTCTAAAGTATCATTAACTGCTTACGAGCAATTTATTAATACTGAAGATGATATAGAAAAAGAGCGCTTTTTAAAGGATCATGTAAACTCATTAAAGCGTCACGTAGAGCAACTTTCAGAAAAGAAATATGAAGACATCTACAAAATAGAATCCCCTGATTTTGTGTTGCTTTTTGTACCGATTGAACCTGCTTTTGCAGTAGCTTTAAATGAAGACAACACCTTATATAATAAAGCTTTTGAAAGAAATATTGTGATTGTTACTCCTACCACGTTATTAGCTACGTTACGTACCATTGATACGATGTGGAATAACGAGAAACAACAACGTAATGCTTTAGAAATAGCACGTCAAGCAGGTGCTTTATACGATAAATTTCAAGGGCTATTAATCGACTTAGTGAACATTGGTAAGAAAATAGATGGCACAAAAGCCGATTATTCCGCTGCTATGAATAAATTAGTAGAAGGTCGTGGAAACTTAATTACGAGTGTTGAAAAACTCAAGAAAATGGGAGCCAAAGCTAAAAAAGCACTTCCAGAAAAAATTCTTGAACGAGCTCAAGATAATGACGAATAAAAAAAGGTCGCTCTAAAATATTTTAGAGCGACCTTTTTATCTATACCTTATTCGAAGGCATCACCTTCTACATGATAAACAAACGTCTGTGGTGCATTAAATCAAACACCTTCTCTCCTACGGCTTCTAATACCTCTTCGTTGTCAGCATTCATTAAAGCTTCATCAATTAAGTCCACAACAACTTCCATGTCTGCTTCTTTTAAACCGCGTGTAGTAACTGCAGCAGTACCCACACGAATACCAGAAGTTACGAATGGAGACTCCGTATCAAACGGAACCATGTTTTTGTTTACAGTAATCTCCGCTTTTCCTAATGCTTCTTCAGCAGCTTTTCCTGTAATATTTTTGTTACGTAAATCAATTAACATACAGTGGTTATCTGTACCTCCAGAAATAATTTCATATCCTTTTGCTACAAATGCTTTCGCCATTGCTTGCGCATTTTCTTTTACTTGGATTTGATAATCTAAGAATTCATCTGTTAATGCTTCACCAAAAGCAACCGCTTTAGCAGCAATAACATGCTCTAATGGTCCACCTTGATTTCCTGGGAAAACCGCAGAATTTATCAACGTAGACATTTTCTTTAATTTTCCTGATTTTAATTTTTCTCCAAATGGGTTTTCAAAATCCTTTCCAATCATAATCATACCACCACGAGGCCCACGTAACGTCTTGTGAGTTGTTGTAGTAACAATATGACAATGTGGTAAAGGATCAGATAAAATTCCTTTAGCAATTAATCCTGCTGGGTGTGAAATATCAGCCATTAAAATAGCTCCAACGCTATCAGCAATCTCTCTAAATTTCTTAAAATCGATATCACGTGAATACGCTGAAGCTCCTGCAATGATTAATTTAGGTTTATGTTCCTTAGCTTGTTGCTCTAAGTGGTTATAGTCAATATATCCCGTTTCTTTATCAACTCCGTAAAATACTGGGTTGTATAATTTACCAGAAAAGTTTACTGGCGAACCGTGAGTTAAGTGACCTCCGTGAGATAAATCAAATCCTAAAATAGTATCTCCTGGCTTTAAACATGCAGCAAAAACGGCTGTGTTCGCTTGACTTCCAGAGTGAGGTTGTACGTTTACATACTCAGCACCGAAAAGTTCTTTAGCTCTATCAATAGCAATTTGCTCTACGATATCTACTACTTCACATCCACCGTAATAACGTTTTTGTGGATATCCTTCAGCATATTTATTTGTTAAAACCGATCCTTGAGCTTCCATTACTTGGTCGCTTACAAAATTTTCAGAAGCAATCAACTCTAATCCGTTTAGCTGACGCTCTTTTTCTTCTTGAATTAAATCAAATATTTGATGATCTTTTTGCATGTTGTGTGTTGTTACATAAAGAGCCAAAAGTACTAATTTTATTCTTCAATTTTTACAGATTTTACAAGAAGTGTTTCTAAATACACTTTCACATTTTTTTTACTCATCTTTTTGGGGTAAATTGAAAAAAATATGTAGGTTTGATGAAAATATAACAAAAACGATAAATGGAAATAACTGCTAATAATCCGAATAGAAAATCTTGGTTAACTGTGGCTGAAGACTCAGATTTCCCTATTCAAAACATACCTTTTGGGGTTTTTCTAACTAAAGACGATATTATAACTATTGGTACTAGAATTGGTGATTACGCTATTGATTTAGGTGCCTTACACCAATTAGGATACTTTGACGGAATCCCATTAACAGATGACATTTTTTTACAAGATACTTTAAACGATTTTATTGCTGACGGACGTAAAACTTGGCGTTTAGTTCGTAATAGAATTGCAGATATTTTTGATGTAAAAAACAGTAAGCTACGAGATAACGCTGAACACAAAGACAAGATAATCTTTAGAATGGATGAAGTTGAAATGCAACTTCCTGTTTCTGTAGGAGATTATACTGATTTTTACGCAAGTAAAGAACATGCCACTAACGTAGGAAGCCTATTTAGAGATCCTGAAAACGCATTATTACCAAACTGGTTACAAATTCCTATTGGTTACCACGGAAGAAGTTCTTCAATCGTACCATCAGGAACTCCAATTCGTCGTCCTGTAGGACAACAACGCCCTAACGAAGGAGAAACTACGCCTAACTTTGGACCTTCAAAATTATTAGATTTTGAATTAGAGATGGCCTTTATTACAACAGTAGCAAACGATTTAGGTGACAGAATTCCTATTGAAGAAGCAGAGGAATATATCTTTGGATTGGTATTATTTAATGACTGGTCTGCTCGTGATATTCAAGCTTGGGAATATGTTCCTTTAGGGCCTTTCTTAGGAAAAAACTTTGCATCAACAATTTCTCCTTGGATAGTTACTTTAGATGCTTTAGAGCCTTTTAGAGTAGACAATCCTAAACAAGTATTTGAACCATTACCTTACTTAAAAAAGGAAGGAAAAGACAGTTACGATATTAATTTACAAATGGCTATTCAACCAGAAGGAAAAGAAGAGACTGTTGTTTGTAACTCTAATTTCAAGTACATGTATTGGACAATGGTACAACAATTGGCACATCACACGGTAAACGGATGTCCTGTAAATGCTGGAGATATGATGGGTAGTGGTACTATTTCTGGTCCAACACAAGATAGTTTTGGTTCTATGTTAGAATTAACTTGGAGAGGTCAAAACCCTATTAAAATGAATGATGGTAGCGAGCGTAAATTCATCAATGATAATGACACTGTGATTATGCGTGGATATTGTAAAAATGATAAAGTTCGTATAGGTTTTGGTGAATGTTCTGGTAAAGTTTTACCTGCAAAATAACCAGCCAAAAAGTATAGAAAGCAAAAAATCCGATTCTTTTTAAAGAGTCGGATTTTTTTGTTTGATTCTTGGATTATTAGAAAGTTTAATTTTTCACTTTTAGTTTTTCACTTTCTAACATCCCTACTCCTCTTCTGGTGGTGGATGACCATGGATTTGCTCGTATACCTCGTCAAAATTGCCACGTAAATACGTGTTTAATTTTTTACGATAATCATCTTGTAACCAATCAATAAAGTTATGAGTACTTTTAGAAATACATTTTGAATATCTGTAAATTCTATCATCAATGTCTCCACCTAACATTTTAGCTAGTATCAAAGCATCAAAAACATCTTCACTGTTTTCAACACACATTTTAGCATGATGTTCAATAGATTTTTCTAACACTCTTTTAGAAGATTCACCTCCTTGTATCGTATCTCTATATACTTTTTTAACATCAAAGTATAAATCTTCAGAATTAGCAAATTCTGCTTTTACTTCTGCTGGTAATTCATATCTAAAATCACTTTCTATCTCTTCATCAGATAATAAATTATCTAAGTAGAAGTTAGGCGCTCTAAACATTTTTTGCCAATCTAAATCTGCTCCCCAAGGACCGAAACGGTGGAAGTTATTTCCTAAATCAATCACATTAAAATCAGATTTACCAGGTAATACACGCGAACCACGACCAATCATCTGATAATAAAGTGTTAACGATTTTGTAGCTCTGTTTAAAATGATTGACTTAACTGATGGCTCATCAAACCCTGTTGTTAAAATACTTACTGAAGTAATTATCGCATTTGGTGTTTTATGGAACCATTTTAATATTAAATCACGTTCTTTTTTAGTATTTGTATTATCTAAATGCGCAATAGGATATCCTGCTCTTTTAAACGTATCAAATACGTGTAAAGAAGTATTAATACCATTGTTAAAAATCAACGTTTTAGTTCCTTTAGCACGTTCTTCATAAGCTTGTAATAACTTAGAAAGCATGTCGGTGTTGGTATATAAATCTTCAGATGATTTTACGGTATAATCTCCATTTGCTCCTACTTCTAAAGAGGTTAATCCAACGTTGTAAGAAAAAACATTTGCTTTTGCTAAGTATTCATTTTCTATTAAAGAACCTATACTCTCCCCAACAATCAACTCATCATAATTATCTTTCATAGGAAGTTTAATATTAGAACTCAAAGGAGTCGCAGTTACCCCTAAAATGAAAGACTTTTCAAAAAACTTGAATAATTTAGTAAATGAATTGTAGTGCGCCTCATCAATAATTACCAATCCAACATCAGAAATATCTAACATATCGTCGTTTAAACGATTGTTTAATGTTTCTACCATTGCTACGAAGCAATCGTATTTATCTTGATCTTCTAAGCTTGCTTTACTATCTATAATTTTATTCTCAACACCAAATTCAGTAAGCACTTTTGCAGTTTGCTTACATAACTCAATTCGGTGCGTCATTATCAATACTTTCTTTTGATGATGCTTTAAATATTGACGTGTAATTTCAGAGAAAATAACTGTCTTACCACCTCCAGTAGGAAGTTGATATAACAAGTGGTAATTCTCTGGAGCATCTTCAAAACTTTTAAAAATTTTGTTTAATGCTTCTTTTTGATAATCGTATAAATTTTTTCCTTTCTTTGGTTGTGAAGTTGCTGTTTCGTTACTCAAATCTCTATAATTTTGAAATATGCAAAAATACGAGGTATTTAAGGAAATCCCACTAAAATCAGGAGTTTTTTTAGATTTTTTTCAAATCTACTTTTGAAATATCATAATGAGAAGCATGTTCTATTACCGCTCCTTTTTTAATTATCAATAATTGAGGAGATTGATGTATTACTTGAAATTGAGCCGAAATTTCATTCGAAATATCTCTATAACTCAACAAGTCTAAATAATACACTTTTAAATCTTTCAATTCTTCATCAAAACTATTTTCAAAACGTTTAATAACCATGCTACTAATACCACATCGAGTTGAATGCTTAAAAATAGCTACAGGTTCATTTTCTGATTGATTTTTAATAGCTTCTAACTGTTCAATAGTCGTTAACGGAATCCATTTTATAAACGATTCCTTACCAGATTTATCTGCATTCTTATTTCCAAAAAAACTATCCAACATTCCCATATATTTCTTAATTTAATATCAACTTAACTATCACTACTTTGCATCAGTCAAAAAGTCAGTTTAAACACACTTTTTAAAGACAAAATGTCGTTTTTAACGTTAAAAATAGACTTGGTATTAATTTTGACTTTTACAGTGAAAAAATAAAACGATTATGAATTTTAACAATTATACAATAAAATCACAAGAAACCATACAGCAAGCGCAACAATTAGCGCAAAGCTATGGTAACAACCTTATAGAAAACGAACACATTTTTAAAGCTCTATTTTTAGTCGATGAAAATGTGCTTCCTTTCATTTTAAAGAAACTTAACATTAATATTGATGTTATACAGCAAATTTTAGACAAACAACTAGAAAGTTTTTCTAAAGTTACTGGAGCAGATTTAATGCTTTCTCGTGAAGCAAATAAAACATTGAACGAAGCTGCTATTATCGCAAAAAAAATGAACGATGAGTACGTTTCAATTGAGCATTTAATCTTAGCTATTTTCAAATCGAAAAGTCAAATAGCTCAGGTATTAAAAGATCAAGGTGTTACTGAAAAGAGTTTAACAGCTGCTATTGAAGAATTACGTAAAGGCAATCGTGTTACTTCACAAAGTGCAGAAGAAACCTACAATTCGTTAAATAAATATGCTAAAAACTTAAACCAGTTAGCACAAGACGGGAAATTAGACCCTGTTATTGGTCGTGATGAAGAAATTAGACGTCTTTTACAGATTTTATCACGTAGAACTAAGAACAATCCTATTTTAGTAGGTGAACCAGGTACTGGTAAAACGGCTATTGCGGAAGGATTAGCACATCGTATCATCCGTGGTGATGTTCCTGAAAACCTAAAGGATAAACAAATTTTTTCTTTAGACATGGGAGCTTTAATCGCTGGTGCGAAATATAAAGGTGAATTTGAAGAGCGTTTAAAGTCGGTAGTAAAAGAAGTTTCGAAATCTGAAGGAAACATTGTTCTTTTCATTGACGAAATCCACACTTTAGTAGGTGCTGGTGGTGGTCAAGGTGCCATGGATGCTGCAAACATTTTAAAACCAGCCTTAGCACGTGGAGAATTGAGAGCAATTGGGGCTACTACTCTAGACGAGTATCAAAAGTATTTTGAAAAAGATAAAGCGTTAGAGCGTCGTTTTCAAAAAGTAATGGTAGATGAACCAGATACTGAAAGTGCTATTTCTATTTTACGAGGTATTAAAGATAAATATGAAGCACACCACAAGGTTCGTATTAAAGATGAAGCTATTATTGGTGCGGTAGAATTATCACAACGTTATATCACCAATCGCTTTTTACCAGATAAGGCGATAGATTTAATGGATGAAGCTGCATCTAAATTACGTATGGAAATCAATTCTAAACCAGAAGAATTGGATGTGTTAGATCGTAAAATAATGCAGTTAGAGATTGAAATTGAAGCGATTAAACGTGAAAACGACGAACCTAAACTAAAGTCCTTAAATGCTGATTTAGCCAATTTAAAAGAAGAGCGTAACGAAATCAATGCGAAATGGCAATCAGAAAAAAGTGTGGTTGATACTATTCAGAGCTTAAAAACTGATATTGAAAACTATAAATTAGAAGCTGAAAAAGCAGAACGTAATGGTGATTACGGAAAAGTAGCTGAATTACGTTACGGTAAAATTAAAGAAGCGCAAGAACAACTTGATGAGCAACAAAAAATATTAGCTAGTCAACAAGAAAACTCTCTAATCAAAGAGGAAGTTACCTATGACGATATCGCTGAAGTAGTTGCTAAATGGACAGGAGTACCTGTAACTAAAATGTTACAATCTGAACGTGAAAAATTACTGAAGCTAGAAGATGAACTTCACAGACGTGTAGTAGGTCAAGAAGAAGCAATAGAAGCTGTTTCTGATGCAGTTCGTCGTTCAAGATCTGGGTTACAAAATCCGAATAAACCTATTGGGTCATTCTTATTCTTAGGAACAACAGGAGTTGGTAAAACAGAGCTAGCAAAGGCATTAGCAGAATATTTATTCGATGATGAAAATGCCATGACTCGTATTGATATGAGTGAATACCAAGAACGTCATTCGGTAAGTAGATTAGTTGGAGCACCTCCTGGATATGTAGGATATGATGAAGGCGGACAATTAACAGAAGCAGTACGAAGAAAACCTTATTCTGTTGTGTTGTTAGACGAGATTGAAAAAGCGCATCCTGATACTTTTAATATTTTATTACAAGTATTAGATGAAGGTAGATTAACCGATAATAAAGGTCGTGTTGCAGATTTTAAAAACACCATCATTATTATGACCTCAAACATGGGAAGTCATATTATTCAAGAGAAATTTGAGAATATGAAAGGCGACATTCATACAACTATGGATTTAGCTAAAACAGAAGTTTTAGGATTATTAAAACAATCTGTGAGACCTGAATTTTTAAATAGAATTGATGATATTATCATGTTTACTCCGCTTTCAGAAGAAAACATTAAAGAAATTGTAAAACTACAATTAAACAGTGTTAAAAAGATGATAGCGAAACAAAACATTACTTTTGATGCTACATATCAAGCTATTGACTACTTAGCACAAAAAGGATATCAACCCGAGTTTGGTGCACGTCCGGTAAAACGTGTAATTCAAAAAGAGGTTTTAAATCAATTGTCTAAAGAAATTTTATCAGGAAAAGTTTCTACTGATAGTATTATTTTATTAGATGCCTTTGATGATCAGTTGGTTTTTAGAAATCAATCTGATTTGGTTGGAAACGAAGAATAAGAAAAGGGAGTTTTAAAACTCCCTTTTCTTTTTTATATATAAATCTTATTCCACAGTTATATTGTCTAAAACAATTTCAGAAAGCTTCTTTAATTTACCTTCTTCGTATAACTTATCTATGTTATAAAAATCCATTTCTTTATCTAAAGGCTTATAATTGTTATAATCTGCAAAGCGAATTCCGTCAACCAACTTTTCTTCTTTTACATCTCTAAAACGAACCCCTCCTCCATTTGTATGATATTTATAAGCTAAATAATCTAATTGAAAGTTCTCTTTAGAAAACCAGTAAATAAATACATCATCAAAATCTTCTCCTCCGCCTTCTTCAGTAAAAGTAACTCTAACTTTATAATACTCTTTTCCCTTAATAGTTACAGGATCTAATAACTTTTTTTGAACAGCTTTATCGTTCAATCCAAATGGTAACACAGAAAAGTAATGAACAGAATTTACCGAATTACTGTACTTATTTTTATCTTCTTCTGAAAGATTAACTAAACTATCATTAACAAAACGTTTAAATCCGTCATTAAACAATATGTCTTTTATAGTTGCTGTATCGTTTTGTACAACTCTTGTTAATTCAAAAGCTCCGTTGTTTCGTATAGCTTTGTAGTTGTTATTTCTAAAAGCAAAAGAAATAGTTGCTTCTGCTATGTTATTGGACTTAGAATACGCTAACGATTGATCTATTATTTCTTGCGCAGTAAATTTTGGCTTGCACGAAACTAATAATATTAATAGTGAAATATATAAGTACTTCATAAAATCTTAGTTCTTTAAAAAATTGTCTTGCGCGCAAATTTATAGGAATTCAATCACATTCACTTTAAAATTCTGTTAATAACAAAAAAAGAGCTGCAAAATTGCAGCTCTTAACATGCTCGCTTTCAAATTGGTTTAGAATCTTACTCCTATACCAAAGCCTATTAATAATGGATTGATATCTACTTCTGCAGGAACAGTTGCAATACCAGCATCAACAGTTACATCAGTACTTAACCCGATATACTTAGCATCTACGTTTAAAAACCAAGTATCGTCTAAATCATAGTCAAAACCTAATTGTAACGCATATCCGAATCCGTTTTTATAATCTACATCTACTACAGCACCAGGATCAGCATTGTAAAAAATAGTATAATTTACACCTGCACCAATATAAGGTTTAAAATCGCTAATATTAAAGTGATATTGTAACGTTAATGTTGGAGGTAATAACCATACATCACCCAAATTAACATCTCCTAAAGCGGTTCCTACTGCTTTTACATCGTGATTTGTAGTTCCTAAAATTAACTCCGCTGCTATATTTTCAGTAAAGTAGTACGTAAAATCTAGCTCAGGAATAAAACTTTTACTAATCTCAACATCTCCTCCAATAGTTCCTATGGTAGCTGATTCATTTGGCATTACACTAGCCCATCTAAAACGAGCTTGCCATCTTTTAAAATCATCTGCTTTTGTAGTTTCTTGTGCAGCTGCATTGCTAAAAAATAAAATTCCAAATACAGCACTTAATATAATTTTTTTCATGATTATAAGTTTAAATTTTAAGCAAAATTACCCTTGCAATCCCCTTTAAAACATGACTTAAATCATAGCTTAATAATTTTATTTAACAACTTAAAATTATAGTTATATTTGTGTTTCCTTATGCAAAAAAACATTAACATACAGAATAAAAAAGCTCGTTTTGAATACGAGATACTTGACAAGTACACAGCAGGAATACAACTTACTGGTACTGAGATAAAATCGATACGACAAAGTAAAGCTAGAATTACTGAAAGTTTTTGTGAGTTCAATGACAAAGGAGAACTTTTTGTGGTTAACATGTATATTGAAGAATATGCTTTTGGACATCATTACAACCACAAACCAAAAAGCGAACGTCGTTTATTATTAAACAAACGTGAACTAAAAAAGCTTGAAAAAGAAGTAGAATCAAAAGGTAACACCATTGTTCCTTTACGTTTATTTATAAATGAAAATGGATGGGCTAAGTTAGAAATAGCGCTTGCCAAAGGAAAGAAAACTCACGACAAGAGAAATACTATTAAAGACCGTGATAATAAACGTGATTTAGCCAGAATAAAAAAGGCGTTTTAATTAATGAAAAATTGTTTCTTAAATAATATTCAATGGAAGAAGATTGTCTACTTCACTTTCATGTTATTTTTATTTAAGTTTTGTTTTTTACATGGTTATGGTTTTAAAACAACACTTTCTTTTTTTGATTTAGGGCTTTTATCAATAGCAAGTGTTTTTTTATTAGCCTCTGGATATTTAAAAAGTTTTGCTTACAGAAATCAACATAAAAAAATAAAAATTGATTTAGAAAAGACAAAAAAATGTTCTTTTTGGTTTGCTATAATCGGTGTTTTAGTTGGAGTTCTTCTATCATTTAAAATACAAAAACCATGGTACGGAATCTTATTTGTTGTTTGTCCAATCATTTCACATTTTTATATAAAAAACAACATTAAAAAGACCTTTATTAGTAATATAGTTACTGCTTTTCTTAAACCTTTTGCTTTGTTAACTTTATTGTGGTTTGACCTCCCTGTCGATTTAACTCAAGAACAATGGACTTTATTTTTTAATCTTCAACTAATTACAATAGCTTACATAATAATGTCTTTCTTAAGTAATATTGTTTTTGAAATGATTATTGATTTAATTAATGTAAATGAAGATAATCTTAACAAACAAAACACGCTCCCTATTTTGTTAGGTAGAAAAAGAGCTAAAAATGTGATTTTATTCCTTACTATTATTGGTTTACTTTTTATTTTTTCTATCGCAGTAGTTTTCTCTAAAAACCAATTTATCTTTACAACTTTAATGCTATTAGGAGTTCTTCCTTATTTATATTTCATTTACTACTTAATGAAAGCTTCTGAAACAAAACATTACAAGTACCTTATTAAAATTAGTTACTTTAATTTTATACTGGCGCTTATAAGCATTCCTACAATAGCTTATTATTTAAAATATGTTATCAACTAAATTATCAAAGTACAATGTAATTTTAGCTTCTAACTCACCTAGAAGACAAGAATTAATCAAAAGCTTAGACATTCCTTTTTCAATAAAAACTAAGGAAGTAAAAGAAATATATCCTATAGAACTACAACACAGCCAAATAACAGATTACTTAGCTGCTTTAAAAGCATCTCCTTTTACAACTGATTTAAAAGAGAATGACCTGTTAATTACTTCAGATACTATTGTTTGGTTAAATAACAAAGCCTTAGGTAAACCTAAAGATTATAACGAAGCGTTTAGCATGTTAAAAGAGTTATCTAATACGACTCATGAAGTAATTACTTCAATATGTCTTACAAGTAAGAATTTTCAAAAAACAATCAATGACATTACTATTGTTACATTTAAAGAATTACTTGATGAAGAAATTGATTACTATATAACTAACTACAAACCCTTTGACAAAGCTGGCGCTTATGGAATTCAAGAATGGATTGGTAAAATAGGAATTACAAAGATGGAAGGAAGCTATTTTAACGTTATGGGATTTCCAGTTCATAAACTTTACAAAGAATTATCAAAATTATAAGGCTAGCTTTTTATAAAAGATTATTTTTGACACGTATTTACACAACACAAACTGATGAAAAAATATACTTATACTGAAAAAAAAGATACCCGCTCTGGGTTTGGTGATGGTTTAACCGAATTAGGAAAAACAAATCCTAATGTTGTTGCCCTTTGTGCTGATTTAACTGGCTCTTTAAAAATGAATGAGTTTGCTAAAAATCACCCAGAACGTTTCTTTCAAGTTGGAATTGCTGAAGCAAACATGATGGGAATTGCAGCAGGATTAACTATTGGTGGAAAAATTCCTTTTACAGGTACATTTGCTAACTTTTCTACAGGTCGTGTATACGATCAAATTCGTCAATCAATCGCGTATTCTGATAAAAATGTAAAAATTTGTGCTTCTCACGCAGGATTAACTTTAGGTGAAGATGGAGCTACGCACCAAATTTTAGAAGACATCGGGTTAATGAAAATGTTACCTGGTATGACCGTTATCAATACTTGTGATTATAGCCAAACCAAAGCAGCTACATTAGCTATTGCAGAACATGAAGGACCAGTATATTTACGTTTTGGAAGACCTAGTGTTCCTGTTTTTATGACAGATCAACCTTTTGAAATTGGTAAAGCAATTCAACTTACAGAAGGTACAGATGTAACCATTGTTGCAACAGGACATTTAGTTTGGGAAGCGTTGCAAGCTGCCGAGCAATTAGAAGAAAAAGGAATTTCAGCAGAGGTAATCAATATTCACACTATTAAACCTTTAGATGAGGAAGCTATTTTAAAATCAGTAGCTAAAACTGGATGTATAGTTACCGCTGAAGAACATAATAAATATGGAGGTTTAGGTGAAAGTGTTGCACGTTGTTTAGCCACTAACAACCCTACTCCTCAAGAATTTGTAGCTGTAAATGATAGCTTCGGAGAATCTGCAACTCCTGCAGAGTTAATGAAGAAATACGGATTAAATGATGAAGCCATCGTAAAAGCTGTAGAGAAAGTAATTTCAAGAAAATAAACTCTATATTATAAACAATAAATACATCACTTTTTAGGTTTAAAGTGATGTATTTTTTTTATAAAAAAGTAATATAACCCCCAATTATTAATAAATAAACCCTAAACAAATGAAAAAAGCAGTTTTAATGATTTTCCTTTTTATCGGAGGAGCTCAATTAGCACAAAGTCAAATCCAAGGAGGTATCAAAGGAGGTATTAACTATAACTCAAATTCTTTTACTGATGTAAAAAACGATGTAGTTTTTGATAATGCTAAAAGTAAAACAGGTTTCCACGCTGGTGCTTGGTTGCGTATAAACTTACCTGTTACCAATTTATACTTAAGACCAGAATTAGTATATACTCAATTAAGCAATGAGGTATCTTATAAATATAATATTGCCGATGAACCAAAAGCTACCACCTATGATTTCCAAAAAATTGATATTCCTGTTTTAGTCGGAATGAAATTCTTAAAAGTAGCGCATGTTTTTGGAGGACCTTCTTTTCAATATATTTTAGATTCTGATTTTAATATTGAAGACCTTAAACAAGTAGATTCTGACGGTTTCTCAGTTGGAGTACAATTTGGAGCAGGTATCGAACTTGGTAAATTAGGATTAGACGTTCGTTGGGAAAGAGCTTTGTCTGATACTGAAGCTAAATTCATCGATTCGAACATTAACGATGTTAATTTTGACACTCGCGTAAATCAAATCATTGTAGGATTATCTTATAGATTCTAAAAAATCATTATCAATTAAACATAAAAAAACCGAAGTTAAAAACTTCGTGGTTTTTTTATGTTTTAATATTTAACTCTAATGTCTCTATTTAAATAATCGGGTACATTTGGCTTGTTCGGATCGTTAAAATCATTTCTTGGATCACCATCTCCATTTTTATCTTCATCTTTTGTTAAAACACCATCTCCATCATCGTCTATATCTAAATAGTTAGGAACATTATTCTTGTCAGTATCATCATTCCAAGGCTTACCGTCTTCATCTACATCTTCAAAAATTGAAGGAACACCATCTTGATCATGGTCTGTATTTTCTACTATATCATGTAAACTAACAAAATATAATAAAGTTTTATTAGGTAAGTTTCCTGAATTCCTATAGCTTAAACCTGAAGGTAGTAAGAAAAAGCCTTTACCTGTTCCATTATAAGTTATAGGTCCATTATATGGGCTACCATCGTCTTCTTTTTTTAATTCACCTCCTTTAAAGTGAGTAAAAGCATGCAACCAACCTCTAACAGCTATTTGACTAGCGTTAAACCAAGTTGGAGTATTCAAATCTTGTACTTTTGTTAGCTTATCCGAAGCATCTAAAGAACTTAATCTATAAGTTGTAAGCACTGAATCTACAACAGTAGGATACCCTTTTTCCGAAACTCCTTCCTCCTTTACAAAATAATAATAGGTGTAATCAATATCATATTCATTAACTACCCTACTTTTCAACCTAACATCATCCATCAATGCTGTTTCACCATCAATCAAAGGCTTTATTGAATCTACAGCATCTTTATAGTAATGAGTTTTTAAGAATTTAACAATAGAATCCTGATCTTTAATCGCTTGCGCTTCATGGTCAAAATTTTCTATTCTTGGATTACTATCAGTTCCGCATGCATACAAAAGAGTACCTACAGCAACCGTATATAATAAATGTTTAAATTTTATCATTTAATTTTGAAATTTTAACGCGCAATTTACCATTTTTATACCTTTGTAAAAAACGAAAGAACAAAAATTAACTTTTTATATGAGAATTGACAAATATTTGTGGTGTATTCGCTTGTTTAAAACCCGTAGTATTGCCACAGATGCTTGTAAAAAAGGGCATGTGAAGCTTGATGGAACCAACTTAAAACCTTCTAAAGAAGTTTTTGGAAATGAAGAAATTACCATCAGAAAAAATCAAATTAATTATAAAATAAAAATCTTAGACCTCCCTCCTAATCGTGTGAGCGCTAAACTTGTTGATTTATATCGAAAAGATTTAACCCCGAAAGAAGAGTTTGAAAAAACCGAATTATTAAAGTACTCTAAAGACTATTATCGTAAAAAAGGAACAGGACGACCTACCAAAAAAGATCGTCGTGATATTGACGATTATTACGAAGATTCTAAAGAAAATGATGTTAATTTGTAATTCCTTTGTTTTAAACTAAAAGAAAAATGACCGACACTAACAATATCATCCTAAACAACACACAAATAGAGCAAAAAATTCGTAGAATGGCTTTTCAAATCTACGAAAGTAATAGTGAAGAAAAAGAAATCATTATTGCAGGTATTGCTGATAACGGTTTTTTTCTTGCTGAAAAAATTGCGGATGCAGTAAATAAAATCTCACCTTTAAAAGTTACCCTTTGTAAAGTTTTTATCGATAAGAAAAAACCTACAACTCCAATTACTACTTCAATAACTAGTGACGAGTACAAAAACAAAGCGTTAGTATTGGTTGATGATGTTTTAAACTCAGGTACTACTTTGATTTACGGCGTTAAACACTTTTTAGAGGTTCCTTTAAAAAGATTTAAAACTGCCGTGTTAGTCAATAGAAATCACAAAAAATATCCAGTAAAAGCAGATTTTAAAGGTATTTCTTTATCTACCTCTATTAAAGAACATGTTGTTGTTGAATTTAAAGCGAATGAAACTATTGCTTATTTAACTTAGTATAACTTGGAGATCCTCCACTGTTTCATTCACATCTTTATTATCAACTACTAGTTTATGAGTAGCTTGATTGTAATAATAACTACGTTCAAACAAGTGTTTAGCTATAAACTCTGCCAACTCCTCTTCATTTAAACGAGCTACTAAAGGGCGTTGGCTTTTTTCATTTACCAATCTTTCCTTGATTGTTTGTATAGATGTTTTTAAATATATAGAAGTCACATCATCATAACTTAATAATACATTCATGTTTCCTGCATAGCATGGTGTACCTCCTCCTAAGGATAAAACAAAGTCTTCTTTTTTATCTAAAAGTTCCTTTAGATAAACATGCTCTTGCTTACGAAAATAGATTTCTCCTTTCTCTTTAAAGACATCAGAAACCGACATTTTTTCTTTTTCTTCAATATATGCGTCTAAATCTATGAAAGAAATCTTCATTTTTTCGGCTAAAATCTTACCAATTGTCGATTTCCCGCTAGCCATATATCCCAATAAAACAATTTTCATAAACTAATAATTAAGCAGTTACAAATATCTATAAAAAATATTACAAA
>NZ_JAPEHZ010000070.1 GCF_028823685.1 Tenacibaculum sp. L6
TTTTTTAGTCCTTTGATTTGACCTTTAACTATCATGTTTCCCTCTTTTTTAGAGGAACAGGCAAAAGCTACAAGCGCAATTGCGAAAAGAGCAATAATTTTCTTCATTGAATTCAAAATTTGTCTGTTGCAAATATGCAGATTTCTCTTAAACTTTTGAGGCAATTTCCATTAAAATTGTACAGAGAATTGCTCCTACGGTACCTATTGCATATCCGAAAACAGCTAATAAAACACCTACAGTAGCTAATGATGGGTGAAAAGCTTGCGCTACAATAGGAGCAGAAGCAGCACCACCAACATTTGCTTGACTTCCTACAGCCAAGAAGAAATATGGAGCACGGATTAATTTAGCTACTAAGATTAATAATCCTGCATGAATAGCCATCCAAACTAAACCAATAGCAATTAATCCTACATTGTCAAAAATTAAGGTTAAGTCCATTTTCATACCAATAGTTGCTACTAGTACATAAATAAAAATACTACCAATTTTACTGGCTCCAGCACCTTCATAATTTTTAGCTTTTGTAAATGATAAAAGTATTGCTACAATAGTTGAAATACTTATTAACCAGAAGAATCCTGATCCTAAAAATGAAAAGATATTTCGCCAAGTTTGAGATTCCATACTAGCAGTAATAGCAGCAAAGATTTCGCTTAAATATCCTGCAGCAAAATGACCAAAACCAACAGTACCAAAAGCAATAGCTAACATGATGATAAAATCTGTTAAGGTAGGATTTCTACGTACACCTTGTGTAAAACTCGAAACTCGTTCTTTTAAGTCTTCAATAGCAGAAGTATCAGCTTTTAACCACTTGTCAATTTTATCTTTTTTACCAATTCCGATTAAAATAATAGCCATCCAAATGTTAGCTACAACAATATCAACAAAAACCATTCCTCCATATTTAGCAGGATTGTATTTGTAAATTTCTAACATCGCAGTTTGGTTTGCCCCACCACCAATCCAACTACCAGCAAGGGTAGATAAACCTCTCCATACAGCATCAAAATCTGCTCCGCCAACGGTTTCAGGAGAAACAGTAGAAATTAATAAAATAGCGATAGGACCTCCGATAATAATTCCGACAGTTCCTGTAAAAAACATAATTAATGCTTTTGAACCTAAGTTGAAAATTGCTTTTAAATCAATGCTTAAAGTCATTAAAACTAAGGCAGCAGGCAATAAAAATCGACTAGATACGTAGTATAATTGCGATTTGTTTTTTACCACTTCGCCAGCTGCATTTGTAGTTTCCCATTCAGGAGAAATAACGCCTAGTGTAGTAAATATTGCTGGAATAAAATAGGCCATGAATAAACCTGGTACTATTTTATAAAATTTATGCCAAAATCCTGAGGTTTTTGATTCTGTATAAAAAACAAAACCTAAAGAAATCATTAAAATACCAAATACGATTGCATCGTTTGTAAAAAGAGGTGCTTCCATCTAAAAAAATTTGCCGCTAAAGTATGAAATAATAGTTAGTTCTATTTTCTGTGATCTGTGGTAATTGCAATTCCTAATTGAATTCTATTAAAATTACCAACATTATTAACATTGATTAGCTGATATCCTGCTTGAAGTTTTATAATATCAGAAACTTTGTATTTAAAACCTGTTCCGAACCAGTTTTGGTTGTATACTTCACCTTCAAAATCTAAAAAAGTTTCATTGTATAGGTATGTCGACCATTTTTCATCGATAGGATGACTTAAGGCTAATTGATATCGAAAGAAATTACTAGTGGTCGATTCAATAAAACGTTGTTCACTTCTAAAACGGTGTGCTAAATTTAAACTAGCTATTTTATGGTTTACGTTTACATCTTCATAAATACGATGTTCGTTAAAATCACCTCCATTTATATCATAGGTTCTATCTGTATTTAGGAAAGCATACCCAACAGTAGCACTTATGTTTTTATTGAATTTATAATTAGCCCCTAAACGTCCGATGAATTGTTGCATATCGTCTCCAACTTCAAAGAAGCGAAAATGTGCCATAGATTTTAAGCCAAACTTATCTGAGATTTGGTGAGATCCGTTGTACATGTACCATACACCTAATTCTTTGGTAGGGTCAGGTTGATTTTGAGAAAAACTGCTTAATGAAAATAAGGTGATAATTAATAAGAATAATTTTCGCATAGTAGTAATTGTGGTTCTTTGTGATATTAAAAATCCCCCACATAAATAGATATGTGGGAGATTTTATGTTATACTGACAAAAATATAAACTCGATAATTTTTTGGAAAAGTTATACTGTTAAAGTTCTTTTTTGAATTTGTTTATAAATCATCGTTTTTAATTGGCTCTTCCTTCTTTAAATAGGTGTCTAAGAACTGTAAGATTTTACTATTTGCTTCTATTTGATTTTCCTTTTTTACAAAACCGTGCCCTTCATCATCAAAAAGAACATACTCCACAGGAACACCGTTTTTCTTAACTCCAGCCACAATTTCATCAGATTCTACTTGTAAAACCCTTGGGTCTTTAGCTCCTTGTAATACCATTAAAGGTTTGGTTACTTTATCTGTGTGAAATAAAGGAGAAATCCTTTTTAGTCTTACTGAATCGGCAGAATACGGGTCTCCTAATTCTTTGTATAAAGCTTCTCTAAAAGATTCCCACCAAGAAGGAATACTTTTTAAAGTACGCATCCAGTTTGTAACCCCGTAAATATTTACCCCAACAGCAAATTCTTCAGGGGTGTAGGTTAATGCAGCCATGGTCATATAACCACCATAAGACCCTCCAATAATTCCTATTTTTTCAGCGTCAATTTCTGATTGGTTTGCTAACCAGTTTTTTCCTTCTACACAATCTTG
This sequence comes from Tenacibaculum sp. L6, assembly GCF_028823685.1. Lineage (GTDB taxonomy): Bacteria > Bacteroidota > Bacteroidia > Flavobacteriales > Flavobacteriaceae > Polaribacter. Next base: position 2,838 of record NZ_JAPEHZ010000070.1, read on the forward strand.
TAAATCTTTTTCACCGTGATTTAAGTCATCCATAGTAAAAAAGGTTTTACCATAACCACTACTTCCACGATTATTAACAGCTAATACAGCATATCCGTGGTTTACTAAGTATTGGATTCTGGAATTGAAATTTTGACGTGATTGTCCTCCTGGTCCTCCATGTACCCAAACTAAAGCAGGAACTTTATTGTCTTTTGAAGCTTGATGAGGTAAGTAATAAATTGCAGGAATCGTCACTCCATCAAATGAAGGGTAACGAATTACTTTTGCTTCTACTAAGTCGTTAGGATTAATTTCTTTATTTAAAACATCGGTTAGTTGTGTTTGTTTTTGAGTTGCTAAATCGTAAACGTATAAGTTAGATGGTGCATCAGAACCTCCAGCATAAAAACGCATCATGTTTTCATCTCTAGAAAAACCAACGCTAGTTATACTTTTTCCGTTAACATTAGGTAAGGTTATATTTCTACCTTCGGCAACATCAAAAACTTCAATTACATTTTTTGCATCCTCGTTAATATAAGTGACTCTATATTTTCCATTGTTGGTAAAATAGCTTCCAGAAATATCCCAATCTTTCGCTAACACTTTTTCCGTTTCATTGGTGCTAATGGTATATTTCATTAAGGTAGCGAACTCACCTTCTGCATCTGTTGTGTAGTAAAAATCAGTATCATCAATAGAAAAATCAGCGGCTGAATTACCACTCAGCGTAAGATTAATTTTTGTGATTACTTTGGTGGTTCTATCAAACAAAAACAAATCACTGTCATTTGTATTAACCGTTTTGCTTAGCGCTAGAATGTTTTTATTATTTGATATTGCTGCTACGTTATAACCGTCTTTATTTTCATAAATCATGGTAGGTGTAAAAGTTTCAAGATCCATTTCATAAAGGTCCATAATAGACGCTTGTCTCTTTTATTAGAAGTAAAAAAGAAACTTTTCTCATCTTTTGCCCAACCAAAAAATCCAGCTCTAGCACCTTTAGTTGGTGTTAAATCTTTAATATTACCATCAAGTTCTCTTAAAAAAATATGATAAATTTCATCGCCATTATTATCCATTCTGAATAACATTCTCTCATCCTTTGGAAAATAAGATGTAGCAAAAACAGAAGAGCTGTCTGATTTTGTTATTGGTTTAAATTCTCCTCCAGCTGTAGAAACTGTATACATGTTGTAAATTCCCGAACGATTACTGGTAACGAGTAATTTTGAGTTGTCTGGAGAAAAACTTCCTCCTGAAACACTCTCGTTATCCATCATTTGTTCGATAGAGTATTCTTTAAGTGTTTCAGCAACTTCTGTTGGCTTTTTTTGCTCTTTTTTACAAGCACTGGCTATAATAGTAATAGCGAGTAGAACGATTATTCTTTTCATTATGTAAGATTTTTTAATTTGAAATTATTCTACAGAAAATTTTTCGGTTTCTTTAAACGGAGATAAATCTATTTTTTCTACCTCAACTTTATATTCTTTCCAGTCTTTATCGAAAAAAGCATTGGTTTTTTTGATAAAGCTGTTTTTATATTTGTACAATTTACAAAATAGAAAACGCCTAATTAAAAATTAGACGTTTTTTTTACAAGGAGTTAAGATTTTGAAGTTAATCTTCTTTCTTTTTGGGTTCTCTTTTTGCTTCTTTAAGTACTTGCATAAGCATCCATTCAATCTGCCCATTGGTAGATCGAAACTCGTCAGAAGCCCATTTTTCAATAGCTTTTAACATGTCTTCGTTTATGCGGAGTGCAAATGCTTTCTTTTTTGCCATGTTTGTTTTTATGTAAGAAACGGTTGTGTTTAAGAGTTAAATTACGGGTCAAAAATACAACTTCCTAATATTTAGTTATATCAAAGAGAGAATGAAACTAAAAAGGTATATGATAGTAAATAATATTATCCGTATCATAATTGTTGTACTTTATGTTCATAGGTTTCTAAAACACGTTTTGCTTCTTGTTCTTTTTTGGTTCCTATAAGTAATTTTTTACCATTTTTTAGTTCTAGTTGAATACCTATATCTCCTGAAATATTTAAAGCAGTTCCTCTTTTTTTATTCCAAAGTAATCCGCTTTTTAAGCCCCATCCTCCATATTCACCAATTGGGTCATAATTTCTGACATAGGCTTTTTTAATTTCAGACCAAGCTATTTTTCTTAAGGATAGATGAAAAGGAAAGAATTGATAATGAATTCCATATTCATCAATTCTTGTGGTTAACTTAAAAATAAAGATAAAAGCAAATGAAGCTAAAATCCCAAGAAGAGTAAGTGTTAACTCTGTAGAACTCATTGTAGAATTTTCTTGCATATATTCTTTAACAATAAGTATTACGGGTACAATTAAACTTACAGCTAATATTACTAATAACCAAAGTTGTGTAAATCGTTGCTCTTCTTTAAAAATTTTCATTCTATCGGTTTTTATCCTTTTCAAGTACAGCTAATAAAATACTATTTCTTTCTAGAACGTTAATAACACGCCATCCTTGTTTGGCAAAATTATTTAATTGGTCTTCAAAGTTTTGTTGGGAGTTTGTCCAGCTAAATTCTTGCTTAATTATTTTATATTCCTTCATCTTTTAATCTTTTAATTTTTCAGTCTTTTAACCTATTAATGATTCAACGTTCCTGCATTAACTACTGGTGATGCTTCTTTATCTCCACATAAAATCACTAATAAATTACTAACCATTGCAGCTTTACGTTCTTCGTCTAACTGAACAATTTCTTTTTTATTCAATTCTTCTAAAGCCATGTCTACCATATCAACAGCTCCTTGCACTATTTTATGACGTGCTGCAACAATAGCTGTAGCTTGTTGACGCTTTAACATAGCACTTGCAATTTCTTGTGCATAGGCCAAATAACCAATTCGTGCTTCTAAAACTTCGATACCAGCAATAGCTAAACGCTCTTCCAATTCTTTTTCTAAAGCTTCACTTACTTCATTAACACTAGAACGTAAAGTAATATCTTCTTCATGACCTTCATCAGCAAAATTATCATACGGATACATGCTAGCTAGTTTACGTACAGCAGCATCTGTTTGTACACGAACGAAGTTTTCATAATTGTCTACATCAAAAGCAGCTTTATAAGTTTCGGTAACTCGCCACACTAAAATGGTGCTAATCATTACTGGGTTTCCAAGTTTGTCATTCACTTTTAAACGCTCACTATCAAAATTACTCGCTCTTAAAGAAATAGTTTTCTTTTTGTATAAAGGGTTAGCCCAATACAATCCATTTTGCTTTACGGTACCAACATATTTTCCAAAGAATAATAAAACTTTAGAAGAATTAGGATTCACTAAAATGAAACCTAATGCTAAAATAAATGCTAATACAGACATTAATATGAATATTGGATTTTCTGTTTTAATAGCTAATGTAATTCCACTTATAAAAAGTGCAAGAACAATAAAGAACATTAAATATCCATTAGCTGGTTTGATGATTTTTTCTCCTTTCATTTTTTGTTTTAGTTAAAGTGATATTAAAACGATATTATAAAGATATGATTTAATTTTTGTTAAATCCAAATTTTTGAGGAATTATTTTTATAATTTAGCTTCCGATTATAATTTAAACTATTCATGAAGACAAAATTTTTAATAGTATTCGCTGCGTTTTTGGTAAGTGTTTCGTCAATAGCTAATAATGAAGATGTATGGGGACCAACTGGTCATAGAGCTACAGGAAAGATTGCAGAAAAACACTTGACTAAAAAAGCTAAAAAGAAAATAGAAAAGCTATTACAAGGAGAAAGTTTAGCGTTTGTATCTACGTATGCAGATGAAATAAAATCTGATAGAAAGAAATATGGTAAATTTTATACTTGGCATTATGTAAATATGCCATTAGATGCTCGTTATGAAGATACCGAAAAGAACCCAGAAGGAGATATGGTTACAGGTATTGAGAAATGTATGAAAGTACTAAAGAATGAAAATAGCTCTACAGAAGATAAACGTTTTTACTTAAAAATGTTAGTACATTTAGTAGGAGACTTGCATCAACCTATGCACATAGGTCTAAAAGAGGATTTAGGAGGAAATAAGATACAAGTTCAGTGGCATGGTAAAGGATCAAATTTACATAGAGTATGGGATGAAGATTTACTTAATAAGTGGGATATGAGTTATATTGAATTAGCAAGTAATGCTAAAGATTTATCGAAAGAACAAATAAAAGTAATTCAACAAGGAACTGTGGTAGATTGGTTACACGATACACATAAAATAACCAAAGAGGTGTATAAATCTGTTGAGGTAGGAGAGAATTTACGCTACCGCTATTCATATGTTTATTTTCCTGTAGTAAGAGAACAATTACAAAAAGGAGGTTTACGATTAGCTAAATTATTGAATGAAATTTATAGCTAAGCAATAAAAGTATTACTGATAGTAAAAGCCCGAAAAAGTATTTTTTCGGGCTTTTTTCTTGTTAATGTTTCGTTAATTCTGCTTTTTAACTAACACAATCAGTTAATTTTGAGAGGAAACAAATATCAAATGCATAAAATTCTAATACTTTTTTTAGGGAGTTTCATGTTGTTTTCTTGTAAAGAAAAACCAAGAGAAACAGATGAGGTTACAGAGTCTTCTATTAAAATAGCTACGCTAAATTACGAAGCGTTAAAACCGCTGCTGCATAAAAATGAAGATAAGACCTATGTTATCAATTTTTGGGCAACTTGGTGTATGCCTTGTGTAAAAGAACTCCCTGCTTTTGAAAAGTTAAACGCAGCGTATAAAGATAAAAATGTAGAGGTAGTTTTGGTGAGTTTAGATTTTCCTAAACAGAAGGAAAGTAACCTAATTCCATTTGTTAAAAAAAGAAAATTAGAATCTAAAGTACTTCATTTTGATGACCCAAATGAACAGTTTTGGATACCAGACATTGCTGAAAATTGGTCGGGTTCTATACCAGCAACGTTAATTTACAATAAAGAAAAAAGAAAGTTTTACGAGCAATCATTTAGCTATGAAGAGTTACAACACGAATTACAAACCTTTTTAAACTAAATAATTATGAAAACATTTAAAATAACATTGTTATTGTTAGTAGTTGCAACTATATCTGCATTTACTATTAATCCATCAAAAGGATATAAGGTAGGAGATGAAGCCACAGATTTTTCACTAAAAAATATAGACGACACTATGGTTTCTTTAGCTGATTATTCAGAAGCAAAAGGATTTATTGTAGTGTTTACGTGTAATATGTGTCCGTATTCAGTAGCGAATGAAGACAGAATTATTGCGTTAGATAAGAAATACAAGAAAAAAGGATTTCCTGTAATTGCTATTAATCCTAATGACCCAGAGGTTTCAAAAGGAGATAGTTTTGAAGCAATGAAAGTACGTGCAAAAGAAAAAGGCTTTACTTTTCCTTATTTATTTGACGAAGGTCAAGAGGTGTATCCAAAATATGGAGCAACTAAAACACCACATGTTTACATATTGAATAAAAAGAAAGGTAAATTAATTGTTGAATATATTGGAGCTATAGATGATAGCTCTCGTAACGAGAATAATGTGAAAGAACGTTTTGTTGAAAATGCGGTTGATGCTTTGTTGAAAGGAGAAAAGCCAACAAAAACAGATACTAGAGCAATAGGATGTTCTATAAAAGATAAAAGAAACAGTTAATAAATACCAATAGGATATAAGAATCCCACTTTTATGTGGGATTTTTATTATTTAAACAGAATTAATACACAATTTCAATCGTAGTTATAACAATCAACTTAAAATTAAATAATGAAGAAACTATTACTATCACTACTATTTGTTAGTGCGACATTAACGGCACAAACAGTCGATTTAAATTATTACCTACCACAAGATGTTTCTTACAATCAAAATATACCAACACCAAAATCAGTTTTAGGACACGAAGTAGGAGAGTGGCATGTAACCCATGATAAATTGGTAGAGTACATGAAAGCACTAGCAACATCTTCAGATAGGGTAACGTTTGAAAACAGAGGAACAACTTATGAAGGAAGACCGTTAGTATTGTTAACAATTACTTCCCAAAAAAATCATCAAAATTTAGAAGCAATACGAGAAAACCATATCAAAGCAACAAACGATGCTTCTGTAGATGTGTCTAATAATCCAATTGTGGTATACCAAGGATTTTCAATTCATGGAAATGAGGCAAGTGGAACCAATGCAGCGTTAGCAGCTGCTTATTATTTAGCAGCGGGAGAAGGGCAAAAAATTGAAGAATTATTAGATAACTCGGTAATTCTTTTTGATCCAGCGATGAATCCAGATGGTTTACAACGTTTTGCGTATTGGGCAAATACAAATAAGGCAAATAATATAAATCCAGATCCAAACGATAGAGAATATCATGAGGTTTGGCCAGGTGGAAGAACGAATCATTATTGGTTTGATATGAATCGTGATTGGTTGCCAGTTCAGTTGCCTGAGAGTAGAGCAAGAATTCAAACTTTTCACAAATGGTTACCGAATATTTTAACCGATCATCATGAAATGGGAACAAATTCTACCTTCTTTTTCCAACCAGGAATTCCGAGTAGAACAAATCCGTTGACTCCAAAAATGAATCAGGAGTTAACAAAAGAAATTGCTACCTATCACGCAAAAGCATTCGATAAAATTGGTTCAACCTATTATTCAGAAGAAAGTTTTGATGATTTTTACTACGGAAAAGGGTCAACTTTTCCAGATATTAATGGAAGTATCGGAATTTTATTTGAACAAGGAAGTTCTCGCGGGCATGCGCAAGAAAGTGAAAACGGAATATTAACCTTTCCGTTTACCATTCGAAATCAGTTTACAGCAGCATTGTCAACACTAGAAGCTGCTAAAAACATGCGAACAAAAATCTTACAATACCAACAAGACTTTTATAAAAACTCAAGAAGTTCAGAAAAGAACAATGCTATTGTATTTGGAGATGAAAAGGATGCAACGAAAACAAATCATTTAGCAGAAGTTTTACAACGTCATCAAATAAAACTCCACGAGTTAAAAGAAGATTTTACATCGAATGGAAAACGTTTCAAAAAAGGGTATAGCTACGTAGTACCTATGAACCAAAAAAATCACAGGTTGGTAAAAGCGATGTTTGCTGTTCAAACGAAATTTAAAGATAGCTTATTTTATGATGTATCTGCTTGGACCTTTAATTATGCATTTGGAGTTGATTATGCGGATAATGTATCATTATCGAAAGCAGGAGCTGAGGTGACTCAATTACAACCAAAACAAGGAACAATTCAACAAAAAAGTAGTGTAGGCTACTTATTTTCTTGGAATGAGTATAGTACACCTAAAGCGTTAAATACGATTTTAGAAAAAGGATTGCGAGCGAAGGTAGCGATGAAAAAGTTTACAAATGATGGTAACTCGTATGATTACGGAACCATTTTTATCCCTGCTCAAAATCAAAAATTAAATGGAAGCGAGTTATTTAATTTCTTAGGTACAATTGCCAACGAAAATCATATAGAAATCAAAGGAGTTTCTACAGGATTGAACGAAGGAATTGATTTAGGAAGTAGAAATTTTGAAACCGTAAAACAGCAGAAAGTAGCGGTGTTAGTAGGTAACGGGATTACAAGTTACGATGCAGGTGAAATTTGGCATTTGTTAGATCAGCGTTACGATATGAAACTAACAAAGTTAGATACTGATTATGCTACGAGGGTTAACCTTGATAGGTACACAACGATTATTGTTCCTAATAGTCGCTCGTTGGATAAAAACTTAGAAGAAAAATTAAAAGTTTGGGTACGTAATGGAGGTGTGTTAATTGGATATAGAAATGCAGTAAATTGGTTATCTAGCAGAGGATTTGTTAATGTAAAATTTAATAAAACTAAAATAGATTCTATAAACAATGTGTCGT
>NZ_JAPEHZ010000071.1 GCF_028823685.1 Tenacibaculum sp. L6
TCCACGACCAGCACTAATAGCTACTCTTCCTCTTAAATCAGGTAAGGCAAATGTTGTTCTGCCATCTCCTCCATATATGGTTCCTAATAAAGAAAATAAGGCTTGATTTTGTGCTATAGCCATTAATTGACCTTCACAAAATGCCCATCCTCTAGGAGCAAAATTACCAGCAAACATTCTAATTTCTCCCAAAAAAGCTTCTTGAGCTTTACTTTCAGGGATGTTTAATAAGCAAATAAAAAAAAGCAATGCAATTTTTAGTTTCATAACTATAAGAGATTTGGTTAATCAACTAAAAATAATGTTTTTATCTTAATTTTCTGGTTTTTAAGTTGTTATTAGGTGTTTTTCCTGTTGTAAAAGGTGGTTTAACTAATTCTTCCTCCAGAAAAATGGAGTTAATAAGATTAACACAGTAAATAGCTCTAGACGTCCAATCAGCATTAAGAAAGAACAGAACCATTTTGCTCCCATAGATAGGTGGTTAAAATTATCTACTGGACTAACACTTCCTATAGCAGGTCCGATATTTCCTAAAGAGGAAGCACAAGCGCCTAAAGCAGATTTTATATCCAATCCTAAAAGAGCTAGAATAACTGTACCAATAATAAATATTAACATGTACAGGATAAAAAATGAAAGTACATTAAATATAATCGTTTGGTTTACTGCTTTACCATCGTAACGTACAGGAATAATAGCATTAGGGTGTAGCGATTTTTTGAACTCTAAAAAACTGTTTTTCAGCATGATAATATGTCGAACAATTTTCACCCCTCCAGAGGTAGATCCTGCTGAACCTCCTAAGAAAAATAGAGAGAAAAATATAGCAGTAACAAAAAAGCTCCACATAGTAAAATCGGCAGTAACAAAACCAGTGGTGGTTACTACTGAAATTACAGAGAATAACGAGTGGCGAATAGCACTTTCTACTTCACCCCATACTTTTGGGTGTGCTATGGTTGTTTGTAAATTCGGATCTTGAAAAAAGATAATCATAAGTGCTACGATAGCCGAAATACCTATAATTCCGAAGAAATAGTATTTAAACTCTTCGCTTTGTATAACTTTTCTAACTTTTCCTTTTAATGCAAAATAGGTAAGTACAAAGTTGGTACCTGCTATAAACATAAAAAGGATGATGATATATTGAATTAGAGGAGTGTCATTCCAATGGGCAACACTTGCATTTTTGGTTGAAAATCCACCGGTACTTACCGTAGCCATTGCATGGTTTATGGCATCAAACCAAGTCATACCCGCTACTTTTAATAATAAGAATTCAACAGCGGTTAATAAAACGTAGATTAACCATAAACGTTTAGCTGTATCGGTAATTCTTGGGTGTAGTTTATCTGCTGAAGGTCCAGGAGCTTCTGCCATAAAAAGCTGCATACCACCAATACCTAATAAAGGTAAAATAGCAATGGTAAGAACAATGATTCCCATACCCCCAATCCAATGCGTAGCACTACGCCAAAATAAAATTCCTTTTGGCATTGATTCAATATCTGTTAAAATAGAAGAACCTGTTGTTGAGTATCCTGAGATGGTTTCAAAAAAAGCATTGGTAACACTTGGAATACTTCCCGTAAGTAAGTAAGGTAGCGTTCCTGTAAAAGATAATGTTAGCCATCCAAGGGTTACAATAAGGTATCCTTCTTTTTTATGAATATTATTGTTGTCTGGTTTGTTAAAAAAATAGAGTAATGTACCAAGAGTAATTGTAATGATTCCTGCATTTAAGATTCCTAGTTTAGCAGCTTCATTATAATAAACGCTTACAGGAACTGTTAACCACATAAACAATCCGTTTAAAATGGCTGTAACTCCTAAAAAACGATAAACTAATTTTAGATTAAGATTTCCCATTAGTTAAATAAATCTTCTACAATTGTTATTGCTTCAGGTAAACAAAAAACAATGGCTCTATCTTCGCTTTGTAATTGAAAATCTCCGAAAGACATTAAAGGTTCACCGTTTCTAATTACACCTCCTATGATAGCTTCTCTAGGAAAACGCAATTCTCGAATTACTTTTTTAGTGACCTTTGCATTCGGTTTTACTTCAAATTCAAAAACTTCAGCATCTACATTATGTAAGTTGGCTAAGGCAACAATTTCTCCTTTTCGAATATGACGGAAAATATTACTAGCTGCAATTAGTTTTTTATTGATTAAAGTGTCAATTCCTATGGTTTGAGAAATGTTTATGTAGTCCATGTTCTCAACCAAGGCAACTGTTTTTTTAACTCCTTTAGATTTTGCTACAAGGCAAGACATAATATTTGTTTCAGAATCACCAGTTACAGCTACAAAGGCATCCATTTCTCTAATGTTTTCTTCTTCTAACAACTCTAAATCTCTACCATCTCCATAAATAACTAGTGTGTTTCGAAGATCTTCGGCTAATTGTAAAGCTTTGTCTTTGTCTTTTTCAATAAGTTTCACCTTAAAGTTGTCTTTACAAAGCTTTCTAGCTGTTTTTCGTCCAACTCGACTTCCTCCTAAAATCATTACGTTGGTAATGTCAATATGATTTTTACCAATAATAGGGTAAAGTTGATCAATACTGTGTTTAGGAACAGAAAAATAAACCTGATCGTTTATTTTATATTCGGTATCTCCTCTTGGAATAATTGTTTGCGATGTTCCTTCACGCTTTATAGCTATGGTAATAAAATCTACCATATTGTACCTATCCTTTATTTCCTCAACGGTTAAGTCTAAAATAGGTGATTTATACCCAAGGGTGGTTCCCATAATATTGAAAACACCATTTTCAAAAGCAACGGTATCGTTAAAGGAAGATTGATGTAAAAGCGATTTAATTTCTTCTGCAGCTAATTCTTCAGGAGAAATCATAAAATCTACACCGTAATCTTTAAAATTAATACAAGGATTATCTAAAAATTCAGGGTTACTAATTCTAGCAATGGTTTTTTTTACTCCTAATGCTTTTCCTATTACTGAAATTGTGAAATTTGTATTAGGACTCTCAGTAACTGCCAATAAAAGGTCTGCCGAACTAATACCTATTTCTTTTAGTAGTTTAATTGAGGTGGCATCACCTTTTTTTGTAATCACATCTAAGTGATTGTTTAGGTATTCTAACTTTTCACCGTCAAAATCTATTACATAGGTGTCTTGCGCTTCGTAAGAAAGGAGTTTAGCCAAATGAAAACCGAACCGACGTCTCCAGCCCCGGCTATTATAATCTTCATAGTAAAATTTAAAAAAAGACTGACTGCAAAGATACTGTGCTTCTTTTGGTTGTGCAAAAAATGTTATATTTATAAATCTACTAAGAGAAAAAGGATGAAAAAGATTTCAATCAAATCATGGGCATTAGACGATAGACCAAGAGAAAAGTTATTGTTAAAAGGGAAAGTAGCTTTGTCAGATGCAGAGTTAATAGCTATTTTAATAGGATCAGGTAATAGAGAAGAGAGTGCTGTAGGTTTGGCTAAAAGAATTTTATTGTCAGTAAACAATGATTTAAGTTCACTAGCAAAGCTATCTGTAGAAGAATTAATGAAGTTTAAAGGAATAGGGGAGGCAAAAGCAATATCAATAGTTACAGCTTTAGAGTTTGGAAAAAGAAGACAGTTTGAAGAAAAAGTAGTAACTCCCAAAATAAGTAGTTCTAAAGATGTGGCTAAAATTATGCAACCACTCATTGGAGATTTACAACATGAAGAGTTTTGGGTGTTGTATTTAAATAATTCAAATAAAGTTTTAGCAAAACACCAGTTAAGTAAAGGCGGATTTACCGCTACTTTGGTTGATGTACGTTTGTTATACAAAAGAGGACTTGAATTATCATCTGTCGGAATTATAGTATGCCACAACCATCCTTCGGGAAAGTTAGAGCCTAGTAGAAGCGATATAGAGTTAACTCAGAAGATAAAGAAAGCAGGAGAGACTTTAGATATAAAACTGTTAGATCATCTAATTATTACTGAAAAAGCGTATTTTAGCTTTGCTGATGAAAGCATCTTATAGTTGTAGGTTTTACAACTAATATTTAATGAGTATGATACTGATTTACACCCATAAAGTTACTCCTCGAGTTCGTTATATTTTCAAACAAATTTTTACACGTATTTTACAGGTTGAAATAGATTTTACAGGTAAAATTGAAGAGTTTGTAGCTTTTAACGGGCCAAAATTTTCATATACCAACGTACCTTTAGGGAAAGAATTTTTTATTCAGAGTAATGAGTTGTTGTTTCAACAAGGTATAAAAGATGTTGAAATCAACATACAAGAATGGGAAGGAGTACCTTGTTTTTTTTCTACAATTGAAGCTTCAGAAATCCCGTTTGATATTTTTGCTGCTAGTTTTTATTTAATTTCTAGGTACGAAGAATATTTACCGCATATTAAAGACAAACACGGGCGTTTTTCGGCAACTCAAAGCGTAGCTTATGAAAATGGATTTTTAGAAAAACCTTTGGTTGATATTTGGGCATACAAGTTTTTAGAGGTGTTAAAACATAAGTTTCCCGATTTTGAAAATGAAGAAAGAAGCTATCAATATATTTCAACAATAGATGTTGATAATGCCTATGCCTACAAACACAAGAGTTTTATAAGAACTATAGGAGGTTTCTTAAAAGATGCTTCGCAGTTTAAAATTTTTACAATTTGGGATAGGTTCGCAGTGCTTTTCAATCTAAAAAAAGACCCGTTTGATACTTTTGAAAAGCTTATAGAATTAAAGAAAACGTATAATGTAAGAACCATTTTTTTCTTTTTAATAGGAGATTATACAACATTTGACACTAATGTTTCTGCTTCAAAAAGAAAATTCAAGCTATTGATAAAAGATATGGTAGATTATGCTCGAGTAGGGTTGCATCCGTCATATTACACCACGAACGATCTTTCTTTGTTAAAGAAAGAGAAAGAGCGTTTAGAGGCTATTACTAATATTCCTATCAAACGATCAAAACAACATTATTTACGAGTTTCGTTGCCTGAAACCTATCAACAATTAATCGATTTAGAAATAGAAGAAGATTACTCAATGGGCTATGCAAGTCATGTAGGTTTTAGAGCAAGTACATGTACTCCCTTTTATTTTTACGATTTAGATTTTGAAATTCAAACACCGTTAAAAATCTTTCCATTTGCACTTATGGATGCAACACTTAACGACTATATGAAGTTTACACCAAAGCAGTCGTTAGGAAAAATTAGAGATTTAAAAAATGAAGTAAAAGCAGTTAATGGTACTTTTATTACTGTGTTTCATAACGAAAGTTTAAGTAACTATTTGAGATGGAGAGGTTGGGGTAGATTGTATAATTCAATGCTTAAAATTGTAAAAACTTAGATAATTAGATGGTTAGACTTTTAGATTTACGGATGTTCTGAAGTTTATAAAGTGAAAAACGAAAAGTGTAAAATTAAAAGTGAAAAGTAAAAAGTTTTTTCTTTCGATAGTGTGAGTAAAAAACTAGTTTACCTAAACCCTAAACCCTAAACCTATTCAATTCAATAAAAGAGATATGGAAATAAAGCATTTATTTTTTGATCTAGACCACACACTTTGGGATTTTGATAGAAATTCAAAACTGACTTTTCAGAAAATTTTCGAAGAGCAAAACATTACAATTCCTATTGATGATTTTTTAGAAGTGTACATGCCGATAAACTTAAAATATTGGCGATTGTATAGAGAAGATAAAGTTGAAAAATCAGATTTAAGATATCATAGATTAAAAGAAACTTTTGATGTTTTAAATTATAAGATTTCTGATGATATGATTGATGTGATTTCTGAAGATTATATTCGTTATCTACCTAGTTATAATTATCTTTTTTCGGATGCTGTTGAAGTTTTAGAATATTTAGAAAATAAATACCATTTGCATATTATAACCAATGGTTTTGAAGAAGTACAGAACTTAAAACTTCAAAAATCAGGGATTGATAAATACTTTAAGCAAGTAATTACTTCAGAATGTGTTGGAGTTAAAAAACCGAATCCTAAAGTTTTTGAATTTGCTTTAAGCAAAGCTGAAGCTGAAGCTCACGAATCGATTATGATAGGGGATAGCTACGAAGCAGATGTTATGGGGGCTTTGAACTCGGGGATGATGGCAATCCATTTTTCCGAAGAAGCTAAAAATAATGGAGTACAACGTGTAGCTTCATTAATAGAATTAAAAAATTATTTATAAGTTTATCAAGAAATAAAGATATTATACCTAAAAGACATAAAATGAAAAGAATACTTTTAATAGCATTGTTTATATCAACAGCAAGTTTTGCGCAGAAATCTATCAATAATTATAAATATATAATCGTACCAAGTAAGTTTGATTTTGTTAAAGAGAAAGATAAATACCAAACAAGTTCATTAACTAAATTCTTATTCAACAAGTACGGATTTACCGTTTTTTTAGATGATGAAGAATTACCTGCTGAAGTTGCAGACAACAGATGTTTAGCTTTAACAGGAACTGTAAAAGATGAATCAGGTATGTTTACTACTAAAAGTGTTATTGAACTAACTGATTGCTACAACAAAGTTGTGTTTACATCAAAAGAAGGAAGAAGTAAAGAGAAAGAATACAAAAAGGCATATCAAGAAGCAATCCGTGATGCTTTTAAATCGATAGAAGCTTTAAAGTATACATACGTTCCGTTGCAAGAAGATGTTGTAACTAAAGAAGTACCAGCCTTAGCTTTGGTACCAACGGTAGTAGAAAGTAAAGTAGCGGAGGTTGTTGAAAAACCAGCCAATGCTAAAGAGCAATTATTTGCACAACCAATACCTAACGGTTTTCAATTAGTTAATATGAAACCTGAGGTTGTTTTTCAAGTATTAAAAACCAATGTAAAAGATGTTTTTGTGATAAAAGATAAAAACGGAATCTTATACAAAAATGGAAATTCTTGGTTTGCTGAATACTATACAAATGATGGTAAAGTAATTGAAGAATACCAAGTGAAGTTTTAATTATTTTTCTCTTAGATGTTTAATTATTGCTAAGAGAAAAAGGCTAAAACCAATAACTAAACAAGTATAATATACATAGCTCCTTTCTTCCTTAAAGACTATTGAAGAAGGGAGTATTATTCCAGATAATAAATACAGGTAAACAGGTTTAATCTTTGTAAAATTCATAGTTTTTAATAGTTGTATTTATCCTTCCAACGTTGTAGTTAATAATTCTCTAAATTGATTTTCACGAGCGTTATTTCCTGGTTCGTATAGTTTGGTGTTTTTAATTTCGTCAGGTAAAAACTCTTGATTCACAAAATTACCTGCGTAATTGTGCGAGTATTGATAGTCTTTTCCGTAGTCTAAATCTTTCATTAATTTAGTAGGAGCATTTCGTAAGTGCAAAGGAACAGATAAATCGCCAGTTGTTCTAACCAAGTTTTGAGCTTCACCAATCGCCATATACGATGCGTTACTTTTTGCAGAATTTGCTAAATACACAGCACATTGACTTAAAATAATCCTCGATTCTGGATAGCCAATAACTGAAACTGCTTGAAAAGTATTGTTCGCTAAAATCAACGCTGTGGGATTTGCATTTCCAATATCTTCTGAGGCAGCAATAAGCATTCTACGTGCAATAAACTTTACATCCTCTCCACCTTCTATCATACGAGCTAACCAATAAACAGCAGCATTAGGATCGCTTCCTCTAATCGATTTGATAAAAGCAGAAATGATATCGTAATGTTGCTCACCAGTTTTATCGTATCGAACGGTGTTTTTTTGAATTTTCTTTAAAACTAATTCGTTAGTGATGTCAATTTTATCCTCCGCAGCAACCAATAACTCAAAAATATTTAAGAGTTTTCGAGCATCACCACCAGATACTTGTAACAAAGCATCCGTTTCTTTTAAATTGATTTTTTTCTGAGAAATGATTTCGTCTTTTTCCATCGCTCTGTGCAAAAGTGCAATCAAATCCTCTTTATCAAAAGAATTCAAGATATACACTTGGCAACGAGAGAGTAGGGCAGGAATAACTTCAAAGCTCGGGTTTTCGGTAGTTGCTCCCACCAAAGTTACCCAACCTTTTTCAACAGCACCTAATAAAGAATCTTGTTGCGATTTGCTAAAACGATGAATTTCATCAATAAATAAAATAGGGTTTTTCTGCGTAAATAATCCACCACTATTTTTAGCTTTTTCAATAACCTCACGTACATCTTTTACGCCTGAACTAATTGCACTTAAGGTGTAAAATGGACGTCCAGATTCGTTGGCAATAATATTTGCCAAGGTGGTTTTCCCAATTCCTGGAGGTCCCCATAAAATTAATGAAGGAATAATTCCCTGCTTGATATGATTGGTTAAAATACCATTTTCGCCTACCAAATGTTGCTGACTTATATAGTCGCTTAATTGTTGTGGACGGATTCTTTCTGCCAAAGGTTGATTCATACGGTAAAAATAACAAAGATTTATGACAGAACTTCAGAAATGCTACTTTGGATTTATTTTTGTTATTTTCATGTTTATGAAAACAGAACACCAGCTAAAATTTTCTCCAACGGTTTTTACCATTCCTTTCCTATTTGTTTTTGCAATTTGGTTTGTGTATTGGTTAGAAATTACATTTGGATTGAATTTTAACAAATTTGGAGTTTATCCAAGAAGTTTTAGTGGTTTAAAAGGGGTTTTTAGCTCTCCTTTTATTCATAGTGATACAAATCATCTTTTTAATAATTCTGTTCCGTTGTTCGTGCTTTCTGCGTGCCTTTTTTATTTTTATAAGGAAGTAGCGGTGAAAGTTTTGATTTATGGAGGAATAATTACTGGATTGTTAACTTGGATAATTGCTCGAGAGTCATATCATATCGGTGCAAGTGGAATTGTGTACTTACTATTCAGTTTTGTGTTGTTTAGTGGAATTATAAAAAAGAACTACCGATTAGTAGCGGTTTCGTTTATTACGATTTTTTTATATGGAAGTATGGTTTGGTATGTTTTACCCATTAAAGAAGGAATGTCTTGGGAAGGACACTTATCAGGTTTAATAACTGGATTTGTTTTTGCCTTGTTGTATAGAAAAAGAGGAATTGTAAAAGAGAGGTTTGAGTTTTCTAAAACAGAATTTGATACGATGTTTGATGAAAATGGAAATTATGTTCCGCCTGTTACTGAAGAAGAAACCGAGTTAAAAGAAATTAACTATAAGTATATTTATAAAGAAAACGAACCAGAGTAAAATAAAAAATCCTGCATTTAGCAGGATTATATTTTTATAAACGTTGTCGTACAGATTCATATAAAAAGGCACCACAGGCAACCGATACATTTAAAGACTCAATTTCACCTAGTAGTGGTAATTTTGCTTTATAATCAACTAGTTTTAAAACTGAAGTACTAACACCTTTATGTTCAGATCCCATAACGATAGCTATTGGTTGATTAAAGTTGATGTCAAAAACAGAATCCTCTGTTTTTTCGGTGGCAGCAACTAATTTAATGTCTGCAGCTTTTAACTGAAAAATAGCATCTTTGATGTGGTCAACTTTACAAATAGGTACTTTGAACGCAGCACCAGCAGAAGTTTTAATAGTTTCAGCATTTACAGGAGCACTACCACTTTTTTGAATGATAATTCCGTTAACACCTGTACATTCAGCTGTTCTGATAATAGCTCCGAAATTTCTCACATCAGAAACTTGATCTAACAATAAGAATAGGGGAGTGCTATCAGAATCCAAAACGCTTTCTATCAAAGTATCTAAATCGTGAAATTCAACAGGAGAAATTTTAGCAACAGCTCCTTGGTGATTGTTATGTTTAGATAATCGATCTAGCTTTTCCGTAGGAACGACACTAGTTGATATTTTATTTTTTTTCAATAGTTTGTCTAACTGAAAAAATAAGTCTCCTCGTAAGCCTTTTTGAAGATATACTTTATTAATTGAAGCACCACTTTCTATGGCTTCAATAATGGCTCTAATACCAAAAATGTTTGTGTTTTGTTCCATGCTGCAAATGTAGTTGATTTTATGGTATAAAAAAACCACCTCGTTAGAGGTGGTTTTTAAAAAAAGAGTTTTATTAATTTTTAGTTAAAATCATTTCTCTATCAGAAAAATAACCATCAACTGTATATACAATTGTAAGAGTATTTTTGTCAGCAGAAACAGAACCGTTACCACTAACAGGTATTCCATATGCATCTTCCAAAAATCCGCCAGTAACATTTAAGTTTCCACAAGCGTCAGAGATGTTAAATGAATAATCACTACCAAAAGCGTCATCTGCACTAATAGTGTAAGTACCATCACCTGTTTCCGTTATAGTTACAGTTTTAGCTCTACCAGTAGTATAAGTCCAACTACCAGCTAAATCTGATGGGCATAAAACACTAATGTTTAAATCAGCATTGGTGTAACCTGAAAAATAGTTTTGTTCAGCCTCAAAGCTAATAGACATAGTTTCACCGTTTCTGTTTAAGCTATTATCAGTAAAACTTAAAGGTATTGTAGCCTCATTAGAGTTTGCTGGAATAGTTACAGAAGTAGGAACTGTATAATTTTCTGCAACCATAGAAGTAGTTATGTTTAAATCTATGGTAGTATCAGAACTCATTTTTGATGAAGTAAAAATTTTAAGTTCTGTATTTAGAGAAGTACCTTCTGCTACAAC
>NZ_JAPEHZ010000072.1 GCF_028823685.1 Tenacibaculum sp. L6
AGTATTTTATAAAAAAAATATAATATGCAAAGAGTAGCAATAACAGATGCGGCAAAAGCGATAGTTGAAAAACTAAAAAAACAACATGGAGATTTGATTTTTCATCAAAGTGGAGGTTGTTGTGATGGTTCATCACCAATGATTTTTCCTAAAGACGAAATGTATTTAGATGAAAGTGATATTCTGTTAGGTGTGTTAGATGAAGTCCCTTTTTATATGAATAGAGACCAATTTGAATATTGGAAACATACGCATTTAACAATAGATATAACCGAAGGTAGAGGTTCTAGTTTTTCATTAGAAATACCTTTAGGAGTTCGTTTTATTGTGCATTCTCGCTTATTGCAAAATGAAGAAGATTGATTTATGTTTTAAGAAGAAGGAATTAATAAGTTGATAAACAATTAAAAATGATTTATTTTAGTGGCTTAAGCTAAAATAAAAAGGTGTATAAGAATGAGTAACTATCACGTAAAAACATTAGAAGAATATTTTCAATTATATAGAAAGTCAGTAAGAAATCCAGAATTATTTTGGGAAGAAATAGCAGAAGAGCACTTCGTTTGGAGGAAAAAATGGGATACAGTTGTAGAGTATGACTTTTCCAAACCTGAGTTTAAATGGTTTGAAGGAGCAAAACTAAATATTACAGAAAACTGTATAGATCGCCACATACATATTAGAGGAGATAAAACAGCTATTTTATTTGAACCTAATAATCCAGATGAAGAAGCAGAACACATTTCTTATAAGGAATTACACAGACGCGTATGTAAGTTTGCGAATGTGTTAAAAGAACAAGGAATTAAAAAAGGAGATAGAGTTTGTATTTATTTACCGATGATTCCTGAATTGGCAATTTCAGTTTTAGCTTGTGCTCGAATAGGAGCAGTACATTCTGTAGTGTTTGCAGGATTTTCGTCTACGGCATTATCAACAAGAATTAATGACTGTGGAGCAAAAATGGTGATTACTTCCGATGGCTCTTACAGAGGAGCGAAAACAATCGATTTAAAAAGTATTGTAGATGAAGCTTTAGAGAGTTGCCCGTCCATAGAAACAGTATTAGTAGCGAAACGAATTCATTCTGATATAGAATTAAAAGAAGGTCGTGATAAATGGTTATCACCTTTGTTAGAAGAAGCTTATCAAGACTGTGTTCCTGAAATTATGGATGCTGAAGATCCATTATTTATTTTATATACCTCTGGTTCAACAGGAAGCCCTAAAGGAATGTTACATACCACAGCAGGGTACATGGTGTACACAGCATATACGTTTAAAAATGTATTCAATTATAAAGAAAACGATATTTATTGGTGTACGGCAGATATTGGTTGGATTACTGGGCATAGTTACATTGTATACGGTCCATTAGCAAACGGAGCTACAACTGTAATGTTTGAAGGGGTTCCTAGTTATCCTGATTTTGGTCGTTTTTGGGAAATTATTGAGAAGCATAAAATAACTCAGTTTTATACAGCACCTACAGCTATTAGAGCTTTAGCAAAAGAGAACTTAGATTTTGTAGATAGTCACGATTTATCGTCGTTAAAAGTATTAGGTACGGTAGGAGAACCAATTAATGAAGAAGCGTGGCACTGGTATAATGATAATGTAGGAAAAAAGAAAAACCCAATTGTAGATACTTGGTGGCAAACGGAAACAGGAGGAATCATGATTTCACCACTGCCGTATTTAACACCAACCAAACCAACGTATGCAACGTTGCCGCTTCCAGGAATTCAATTAGCATTAATTGATGAAAACGGAAAAGAGATTAAAGGAAATCAGGTAGATGGTCGTTTGTGTGTAAAGTATCCTTGGCCTTCTATGGCAAGATCAATTTGGGGAAATCATCAACGTTATAAAGAAACTTATTTCTCTGCGTATGATAATATGTATTTTACAGGGGATGGAGCACTACGTGACGAAGTTGGGTATTATAGAATTACAGGTCGTGTAGATGATGTAATTATTGTTTCTGGTCATAATTTAGGTACTGCACCTATTGAAGATTCTGTAAATGAGCATCCAGCAGTAGCAGAAAGTGCTATTGTAGGTTTCCCTCACGATGTTAAAGGAAATGCGTTGTATGGTTATGTGATTTTAAAAGAAACCGGAGAAGAAAGAAATCAAGACAATCTTCGAAAGGAAATAAATCAAATAATAACTGAACATATTGGTCCGATAGCAAAATTAGATAAAATTCAATTTGTTGAAGGATTGCCTAAAACACGTTCAGGAAAAATTATGAGACGTATTTTACGTAAGATAGCACACAACGAATTAAATAATTTAGGAGATGTTTCAACATTATTAAATCCAGAAGTTGTAGAAAACATCATAAAAGAAAGACTTTAGTTGTAGA
This sequence comes from Tenacibaculum sp. L6, assembly GCF_028823685.1. Taxonomy (GTDB): domain Bacteria; phylum Bacteroidota; class Bacteroidia; order Flavobacteriales; family Flavobacteriaceae; genus Polaribacter. The sequence goes on from NZ_JAPEHZ010000072.1 coordinate 2,372, forward strand.
AAATAAATACTGTATTAAAAATTGTAAAACCAACATATTTGTTAATGTGTTGGTTTTCTTTTGTTTAAAATTTCAGGATTGAAATTGGTTAAAGATTTGTTAAAGCAGTTAACGTTTTGTTGAGGTAGATTTAAACTGGAGCTAAAATATTCTTAAAGTTAGTGTTGTTGATTTGCGCCTATAAAAACTAAATAAAATTTAACAATGAAAAATTTATTGAAACTAGGATTTTTAGGTGTTTGTACAGTAGTTACATTAACATCTTGTGATTCTGAAAGTACATCAAACCAAGGAGAATCAATCGAGTTAAAAGCACACTCTAAAACCCCTAATTTTTTAAAATTAGAATCTGAGTTTTCAGGAGTAAAAATTTACCCTTTATTATCTTCAGAAGATAAATTAGAAGAAACTCCAAACTTTATCTATGGTTCTATGGCAGATGGTGCTGGGTTAATGAAGAATTCAGACGGAACATTTACATTAATCAACAATATTGAAGCAGATTACTCAATCGCTCGTATCAAATTAGATAAAACATTTAAGCCAGTTCATGGTGAATATATTTTAAATGCAAACGCAACTGCAAGTACAGCTCAATGTTCAGGTTCTTTGGTAACTATGGAAGAGCATGGTTTCGGACCATTATACTTATCAGGAGGTGAATGGGGAGGAGCATCTAAAGGTGTTTTCGCAACTGATCCTTTCAAAGAAGCTTCAGCAGCAGGTACTCCAAATATGTTAACTGCAATGGGACAATGGTCTACAGAAAATGCAGTAGTAATAGGTAAAGATGCTTATGCAGATAAAACAGTTTTATTTATTGGTGATGATCACTCTGATAACGAAGTTCCTTCAGGTCAATTAGGAATGTATGTTGGTGAAAGAGGAGATTTAAACGGAGGTAAATTATACGGATTAAAAGTTACTGACGAAGGAGTTACTTACGAAATGGATATGGCTGAAGGTCAAACTTACAACGCTACTTTTGTTGAGTTAACTGAAAAGAACATCGATTTATTAGATGCTGAAGCAAAAGAAAAAGGAGTAATGGGATTCTCTCGTTTAGAAGATATCGACTGGAGAAGAGGTTCTGCTAAGAACAACCGTGAAATCTATTTTTGTGTTACAGGTCGTAAAAAAGATGGTTTAATGGGAAAAGGAACTATTTACGGACGTGTGTATAAAGTAGAATTAAATGAAAACGATCCAACAGGAGCTGCTAAAATTACTTGTGTGTTAGATGGTGATAAATTAGACGGTAAAGCGAAAGGTTTCCATAGTCCAGATAACATTGTAGTTACCGATAACTATGCGTATATTCAAGAAGATCCTAACGGATATTTTGATGGAGATAAAAACCACGCTGCAAGTTTATATCAATATAACTTAAACACTGGTGAGGTTAAAAAAGTATTAGAATGTGATCAAGTAGCTGCTACGGCTGCAGGTTACGGAGCTTCTTATCAAGAAAGTGCATGGGAAATTACAGGTATGATCGACATTTCTGAAACGATCGGAGTAAACGATACATTCTTATTAATTACTCAAAACCACGGATGGGTTCCTGCTGATGGTGGTGCGTTTACAGATGCTTTAGCAAACGATGCAGCTGAAACTGAAAAAGAAGGAAGTCAATTATATATTGTGCAAGGATTAAACAGATAATGACAAACAGTTTTCAAAAAATAAAAAAGGCACATGTTATCATGTGTCTTTTTCTAGTATCTGTAGTTGGTTGTAAACAAGAAAAAACAGCTAGATATGCGAAGGTTGATAATCAAACTTTAGTAGTAAAAATTCAAGAGTATTACACACAACACCTCGATAGTTGTATTGTGCTGTTAGAAGAATTAAATACTGTTGAAACAGTTTCAGAAAAAATAAAAAAATACAAATTAGCAAGGAGAGAATTCAAGTTAATAGAACCTATTTTGGCTTTTTCTGATAAAGAAAATTACAAGAGTTTAAACGCTCCTAATATTTTAAAGATTGATGAAGAAGATGCTACGGATGTTAAAATAAGAAACCCTTTCGGATTTCAAGTTATTGAAGAATTATTACACGAAGATGAGGTAGATGCTGCTGAAGTGAATAGCATTGTAAAAACTACAGTAAACAGACTTAAATTAATAGCAGGAAACAACACGCTGTATTTAAAAAAATACCATGCGTTGTGGTTGCTACGCGATCAAATTGCACGAATAGCTTTGGTAGGAATTACAGGTTTTGATTCGCCTGTGTTAGAGCAGTCGTTAACTGAGGCTAAAACAAATTATGAAACCATACTTTTCATTATAAATACCTATAAAAATGAGTTTTCAAAAGAAAACTTATATACAGATTGGTTGAATGAAATACAAGCAACTCAAAAAGTATTAGAAGAAGGAGAATTTGCTACGTTCAATCGTTTCGATTTTATTCAAAATCATGCACATAAGCAATTAGAATTATTAGCAAATACTGCGGAAGACTGGAAAGTAGAGTTTCCGTTAACTTTAGCGTTCAATAATAATATTACTTCGTTGTTTTCAAAAGAAACATTTAATATGGATTTCTTTAACGATTACCATCAGTTAGAAAACGCAATGTCAGATGAAAAAATAGCGTTGGGGAAGAAGTTGTTCAATGATAAAAGTTTGTCAAAAGATGGAGTAATGAGTTGTGCTACTTGTCACATAAAAGACAAAGCATTTACTGACGGATTAGCAACGTTTCCGAAGCAGTTAAGAAACACTCCAACAGTATCGTATGCAGCTTACCAACAAACTTTTTTCCATGATGGAAGAGCGGGGAGTTTAGAAGGTCAGATTGTGGGTGTTGTTGAAAACGAAAACGAGTTTCATACCAATTTAAAAAATCTAACTGAAACGGTTGAAAAAGATAGTGTATATACAAAAGCGTTTACCGATTTATACGGAAAAGTAAGTGATTTTAACATCCGAAATGCGATGGCAAATTATATTAGAAGCTTAGGTGATTTTAGTTCTAAATTTGATAAAAATATCAATAAAAAAGAAAACACGTTAACGGCTTCTGAGGTTAACGGATTCAATCTTTTTATGGGGAAAGCAAAATGTGCCACCTGTCATTTTCCACCAGTGTTTAACGGAACGGTTCCTCCTAACTTCACAGAAACAGAGGTGGAGTCTATCGGTGTTCCAAATTTAGCTGAAACGGAGTTGGATGGTGATTTAGGTGCATACAATGTATTTAAAACTGAAGAAAGAAAATTCTTTTTCAAAACTACTACCGTTCGTAACATTTCAAAAACGGCTCCGTATATGCATAATGGAGTTTATGAAACATTAGAACAAGTTGTTGATTTTTATAACAAAGGTGGTGGAGAAGGTTTAGGATATCACGTTCCAAACCAAACCTTACCTCCAGATGAATTGAATTTATCAGACAAAGAAATTCAAGACTTAATTGCTTTTATGGAAACCTTAACGGATGAGTAAATTCATTCAGTTTTTATAGTTAACAAAAACGCTCAGAACACTCGTTTTAGAGCGTTTTTATTTCTAAACACAAAAGCGAAAAAATGAAGATTTAGAAAAACATACCATTTTTTGTTTTTAAAATCTATAAATTGACAGCTCAAACGAATCTAATCAAGCAAAGTATGGATAAAAAGTATATATGGAAAAAAGAATACACGGTCGTCTTGGTCGCTAACTTAATTTACATCGTGTTGTTTTACATAATTACTAACCTATATACAAAATAAACCATGCAAGATATAGATTGGATTGTTCTTTCGCTTACCTTATTATTTATTGTTCTATATGGAGTTTGGAAAACCAGAGGAAGTAAAAATGTAGAGGATTACATAAAAGGAGGAAATGAAAGTAAATGGTGGACGATTGGTTTATCAGTAATGGCAACACAAGCCAGTGCAATAACTTTTTTATCAACACCAGGGCAAGCGTTTCATAGCGGAATGGGGTTTGTGCAGTTTTACTTCGGATTACCAATCGCAATGGTAATTATTTGCTTGGTGTTTATTCCTATTTATCACAAATTAAAAGTTTACACAGCCTACGAATATTTAGAGGGAAGATTTGATCAAAAAACCCGAACCTTAACAGCCATTCTGTTTTTAATTCAACGCGGATTAGCGGCAGGAATTACCATTTTTGCCCCAGCTATTATTTTGTCGGCTGTTTTAGGGTGGGATTTAATAACCTTGAATATCATCATTGGGTTCTTGGTAATTATATACACCGTTTCTGGTGGAACCAAAGCAGTAAGTGTTACGCAAAAGCAACAAATGGCGGTAATTTTTGCAGGAATGTTTGTCGCATTTTATCTGATATTACAGTATTTACCTGATGATATTACATTTACGAAAGCCTTGGAAATAGCAGGAGCTTCTGATAAAATGAAAGTATTAGATTTTTCTTGGGATTTGAATAATCGATATACGGTTTGGACAGGTATTTTGGGAGGAACATTTTTAATGTTATCATATTTTGGAACTGATCAAAGTCAGGTTCAACGATACTTATCTGGAAAGTCATTACGAGAAAGTCAGTTAGGATTAATTTTTAACGGGCTGTTAAAAGTACCGATGCAGTTTTCTTTTGTATTTTATCAGTTTAATCCGTCTCCGTTAAATTTTAATCCGAAAGCAGGGGAGGCTATAGCAAATTCCAACCTTGAAACAATAGAGCAATATGTTAAGTTAGAAGAACAACATCGTTTTATTGAAGAAAGAAAAAAAGCATTGATTTTTGAAGGGTTAACACCTGAGAATGTAGCGCAAATTCAAGAGTTTAATGAGCAAGATAAAGAGTTAAAAGAAGAGGCGAAAACCATTATCTCTAAAGCAGATGCTCAGGTAGAAATAAACGATAAAGATTATGTGTTTATTCATTTTATTCTGAATAATTTACCAAAAGGGTTGATAGGTTTGTTGTTGGCTGTAATTTTATCTGCAGCGATGTCATCTACTGCGTCGGAATTAAATGCTTTGGGAGGTACTACCGCAATTGATTTATACAAACGAAATACCACAATAGAATATAGCGAAGAGCATTATGTAAAAATGTCAAAATGGTTTACGTTGGGTTGGGGTATCATGGCAATTTTAGTCGCCTGTGTAGCTAATTTGTTTGATAATTTAATTCAATTGGTAAATATTATCGGCTCTATTTTTTACGGAAACGTGTTGGGAATTTTTTTGTTGGCCTTTTTTATAAAGTTTGTAAAAGGAAATGCAGTATTTATCGCCGCAATAATTACACAAGTTATCATTATTGCTGTTTGGTATATTGATTGGTTGCCGTACCTATGGTTAAACGCTTTAGGCTGTGGATTAGTAATGTTGTTAGCAATACTAATCCAAGCATTTTCTAAAGAAAATTAATGTTTTTCTATACGTAAAGCGTCAATAATATCCGAAGCTATTAAAGAATTGTATCCTTTTTTACTAGCAGCTTCGTCTCCTGCTTTTCCGTGGAAATATACTCCTAATAAAGCAGCGTGTAAAGACGAATAATTTTGCGCTAATAAACCTGTGATAATTCCTGTAAGTACATCGCCACTACCACCAGTTGCCATTCCTTGGTTTCCAGAAGTGTTGAAATATAAATTTCCTTCAGGAGAAGAAATCACGGTATAGGCATTTTTTAAAACCACTACACATTGGTGTTTTGCAGAAAACTCAAGTTGTTTTTGAAAACGTTCTGTTGAGGTGTCAGATTTTCCTACCAATCTATCAAATTCTTTGATATGTGGAGTTAAAATACAATTTTTAGGAAGTAACGATTTTAACTCTTCATTTTGTGCGATAATATTAATGGCATCAGCATCAATAACTAGTGGATTCTTACTTTCAGAAAGTAGTTTTTTTAGAACTTGTGCTGTTTTTTCGTTGGTATCTAACCCAGGACCTATCCCGACAACGTCGTATTTGGAAATTTCTGGTAGTTGGGTAACGAATTCTTCATTCTCATCGATTAAGCACATAGCCTCAGGAATTGAAGATTGTATGATTTGATAGCCACATTTTGGAGCATAAGTGGTTAGTAACCCTGTACCGCTTCTTAAACAAGCTTTAGAAGAAAGTGTCGCAGCTCCCATTTTTCCGTACGAACCAGCAATTAGTAAGGTGTGTCCGTAATCTCCTTTGTGAGATTGACGAGGTCTAGTAGCTAAAACTTCTACAATTTTTTCATTTAGAATAAAGTATTTGCTGTCTTGTTGTTGAACGAATTCTTCATCTAAACCAATATCAACTGTTTTCCAGTTTTTCACATAGTTTCCATTTTCAGGAAAAAAGAAAGAAAGTTTTGGTCGTTGAAAGCTAACTACGATGTCTGCTTGTACGATAGTTTCAGAATCAGGTAGTGTGTCACAGTATAATCCAGAAGGTACATCAACAGCATATACCGTTTTTTTAGCTTTGTTGATGTTTTCTATAACTTGTTTTGTAAAACCAGTAATAGGTCTTGAAAGTCCAAAGCCAAAAATACCATCAATAATAACATCATATTCCGAAAAACTAGGAATTTCGCTAGTTGGATTAATGATAATTGTATCGTGTAGTTTTTCATAATTAATAATACAATCGGGAGTGAGAGTCTCTTTAAATTGAACTAAAAAGGGCTGTATGTTGTACTTTTTATTTCTTAAAATTCTGGCGATTGCAAATCCGTCACCTCCATTGTTTCCAACTCCTCCAACAATGGCAATTTTTTGTGAACGTTGTAGTAAAGGTTCAATAGCTTTAACAAAAGCAAGAGACGCTTGCCCCATAAGAGCAAAAGAAGAGATTTCTTCTTTTAAAATAGTGTGATTGTCTGCTTCTCTTGTTTGAGAAACATTAAGGATTTTTTCTAGTATTTTCATGTAGGTAATATACAATTTTATGCATAGTAACCAAAAAAGAACCAGAACCTTGCAAAAATTTTGCAAGGTTCAATGATGTTTTATGTGGTTTTAAGAATGTTAAATTCTAGCATTAACTAAACTCATAATACGTTCAAATTGTTCTTTAAGTCCCATGTCAGAATTATCAAACTCAATAGCATCGTCTGCCATGACTAAAGGAGAATCTTCTCGGGTAGAATCTATTCTGTCACGTTCTTGTACGTTTTGTAAAATTTCTTCGTACTTAACTTTGTCACCACGATCTATTAATTCTTTATAACGGCGAGTAGCACGTTTGTCGGCAGAAGCAGTCATAAATAATTTTAGTTCAGCATTAGGGAAAACTACAGTTCCAATATCACGACCATCCATAACAATACCTTTGTTTTTACCCATTTCCTGCTGCTCACGAACTAACTTTTTTCTAATTTCAGAAACTTCAGCAACTTTGCTTACCAATTTAGAAACTTCAATACTTCTAATTTCTTTTTCAACATTGGTTCCGTTTAAAAACATTTCAGCAAAACCAAGTTTTTCATTAAAAGTAAAAGACAAAGAAATATTAGGTAAATCAGCAACTAAATTTTCTGAGTTAAAATGGTTTTTAGAAATATAATTATGCTGCATAGCATATAAAGTAACAGCTCTATACATAGCACCAGTATCAACATAAATATAACTAAGTTCTTTAGCTAATTGCTTAGCAATAGTACTTTTTCCTGTAGATGAAAAACCGTCAATGGCTATGGTGATTTTCTTTGTCATGATAAAAAAATAGATAGCAAATATAGGGTAGAATTCTAATACTTTTGAAAGATATAGATAAAAAAGAGAGAGGTGCTAACCTCTCTCTTTGAAAACATGCTATAAATTGTATTGTTACATTTTAATAAAATTAGTAGTGTGTGTACCTCTATTACTGTTAACTCTAAATATATAGCTACCAGTAGCTAGGTCGGTAACATTAATAGGAGCTCCATCTTCTAAATTAATAGGGTTACCTAACCTTTGAGTTGTTGTTGAAGTTGTTGTTTTTTTGAATGATAAATTACCAAAACCTCCTCCAAAAAGAAGATTAACACTTTTTACAAAACTACCCGTTTGAGCATTGAAAATATCAGCTGTAGAGGCTGTTGTACCAGTATCTTTTTTAGATAAGATCATACTTCCAGTGGTAGGATTAGGAGATAGGATAAAGTAACTACTAAAATCGTTTCTTGGTAAAGTACAGTCTGTGTTAACCGTGCATAATGGGTACATACCTGTTATGTAGTTTTTAATATCGTTGAAAAACGATACATTAT
>NZ_JAPEHZ010000073.1 GCF_028823685.1 Tenacibaculum sp. L6
TACCTTTTCTTTAATGATTTCTAAGGCTTTTCTAGCTTCTTCTTTGGTTGCATAACTAGCAAAGGCTACTTGAGTTAATCCATACTTGTTTTTTCCAAGAATTGTAGCTTCATACCCTTTGCTTTCTAACTCTGCTAATTTGTTTTCAGCATTGTGTACATCTTGAAAAGCGCCTGCGATAATATGAAAGTTCTTAGCCTCTTTGCTAACGTTTAAATTAATCGTTGGTAACGGATTCTCAATCACAAAAGTAGCCGATTGAATTTTCTTTTGTACCGACTCTTCCTGATTAGCTAATAATTCTTGCTGTTGTTGATTCTGAATTCCATTCCAACCTACATAGGCAACTCCAACAAATACTGCAGCTGCAGCGGCTCTTCTGATATATAAAGGAATTGTTTTGCTTTTCTCTTCAGAAACAACAGGCAAAGGTTTTACAGTTACTTCTTTTACTCTTTCTACCGAAGGAGTAGTAACCTCTGCTAATCCGAAAGATGCTGTTAAGAAATTACTTGTAAGGTTTGGTTCAAAAACTACTTGACCAGCTTCGTTTAATGCTAAACTTCCAACCGACGCAACTTCAACAGAAGTTGTTTTTAAGTTTTTATTCCACTCTGCAACTTCATTTGCAATAAAAGTAGTAGCTTCTTCAAAAGAAATATTTTTATCAGAAGCAATATAGTTAGCCAATAACCCATCATTATGCTGTAAATACGCATTAAATGTTAATTGTTTTTTTGGCGGATAAAAAGTATGAGTAGTAGTATTTACCCTTGCACCAATGGTGTTGGTTACAAATCCTCCAAAATTAGGAACAATTACGCAGTCGTATCTATATAATAAATCGTTGATGTAGTTGGCTAATGTCATAAGAACAAATATAGCTTTTTCAATGTATAGTTTCAAGTGATTGTTCAATTTTTATTAACAGTTTTTTGTATATTGAAAATCAAATTATTGCTGTATGAATTCTGAAAAACTGCTTGCTGTACTACGATTACAGGCTACCAAAAATGTAGGTGATATCTTGGCAAAAAAGTTAATTACTGCTGTTGGAAGTGTTGAAAATGTGTTTAAAGAAAAGCCTCATGTGCTACATAAAATTAACGGAATTGGAACACAGGTAACTCAGCATCTTTTTGATAAAAACAACTTAAAAAGAGCAGAGGAGGAGCTCAACTACATTCAACAAAACAACATTGTTTTTTCTTATTTTTTAGAGGATGATTATCCGCAAAACTTAAAGCATTGTGTCGATGCTCCCATCCTTATTTTTAAAGATGGAAACCTAAACCTCAACAACGATAAAATCATATCGATAGTGGGCACCAGAAACATGAGTTCGTACGGACGTGATTTTTGTAATCAACTTATTGAAGAACTAAAAGAATACAACCCAATAATTGTGAGTGGATTTGCTTACGGAGTAGATATTTGTGCTCACAAAGCGGCTATAAAAACCAATTTACAAACCATCGCTGTCTTAGCACATGGTTTGGAAGAAATTTATCCGAAGACACATAAAAAATATATTCACGAAGTAAATAATAATGGCGGATTTATCACCGAATTCTGGCACGATGAACAGCCAATGAGAGAAAATTTTCTAAAGCGAAATCGTATTGTGGCGGGAATTTCCAAAGCGACTATTATTATTGAATCTGCTGAAAAAGGAGGTTCGTTGGTTACTGCAGATATCGCCAATTCGTATAATCGTGATGTGTTTGCGCTATCAGGAAGAGCTACAGATATTTACAGTAAAGGATGCAACAACCTAATCAAAAATAATCAGGCGCATTTATTAACTTCTGCTGAAGATATTGTAAAAATGCTTAATTGGGACATACGGCAAGCTGCAGTACCCAAGCAAGAAAAGTTATTTGTTGAACTTAATTCTTCCGAACAAAAAATTTATGATTATTTACAACAAAACGGAAAACAATTACTCGATGATATCGCTATTAACTGTGAATTACCAATTTATCAACTTTCTTCTATCTTAATTCAACTGGAATTAAAAGGCGTTGTAAAACCCTTACCTGGAAAAATGTTTGAAGTTTAATCGCAGGGCGATTGCCAAGAGTTTTGTTAAGAATTAACAAATATTATTCCAAAAAAATAAATTCAAGTATCTTTGAAAAAAGGTTCTTAAATGAAGTCAGAAAACAAACTTATATCACAAAAAAAACCAGCGTTTCCCGTTACTAAAAAGTTAGGAAATTATTTGAAAAGACATAATCGTACGATTCAAATTCCTATTTTTTATGATGATTTGTTGCGTTTTCAAGGATCAATTGTAGTGTATGATAAACACGAAAACGACACCTTGTGGGTACGTGTATATTACAATGAGTTTGAGCGACAAGAAATAGATTTAAGCCTTAAAAAAATCTATAATATTCTGCATTCTAACGGTTCTGATGCCAGTATACAACACTTAAATATTGATGCTGTTGATTATTGCACCTTCGGAAATTCAAAGCCTTTTCGAGTAAAAGTTCGAAATATTTTAAACGATAACTACACCTATTTTTACGTAAAAAAAACGGATGCATCTCGTATTTACGGTTTAGAACTTGAAGATATTTTATCACCGTATAACTTGAACTTTTTAGTGTATCAAGACACCTTAATCGAGGAGCATATTTCAGGAATTCCAGGTGATGTCTTTATTAATGATTATTTAGATAATTGTATTGAAATTGAAAAAGCACAAATAGCCAAAGAGTTTGTTAAGTTTAACGAACGTTGTATGATTCGTTTATTGGGTGATATGCGTTCGTACAACTACGTTGTGGTGCCTACACACGATTTTGAAAATGTAGTGTATAAAATCCGTCCGATAGATTTTGACCAACAATGTTATGAGGGAAAATTTAAAGTGTATTATCCGCAGTTTTTTAAAGAAAACCTAAAAATGGTTCAATTAGTAGCAGATAAACTTACCTCATCATCTATAGAACAATATCAGTTAGAAGAACGATCAATTGTAGCCAAAAGAATTTTAGGGTCTCGAGCTCGTTTAAATCGCTTGATAAAAGCGATGAAAGCTGATAATATTTCGATTCCTAAAAACATTGAACGATTAAAAGCTGAAATTTTTGATTTTACAGGAGATATTAATTTTAGAGATAGTGATGGAATGGGAGAGATACTAGACAGTGCACTCACATTTGTTCGTAGAAATTACGAAGATGTGAGTATGAAAACCATTATACAGCAACAGCAAAAATTGTATTAACGATTTCTACTTCGAATACTCTCAATAATCACTGTTGCTAGAATTAAACTTCCACCAATAAATGTGTTCCACGTGGGAACTTCCTTTAGGAAAATAAAGGCTAAAATAATTCCGAAAATAGGTTGAACACTGCTAATTATACTTGCAGTTGATGCGGTAAAAAATTGTAGTGAATGCACCATTAAACTATGTCCGATAGCTGTGGTTAACAACGCTAATAACAACAAGTAGGGGAGTTGCTCTTGAAATCCTGAAACATCCATAAAAAACAATACTGGAACTAATAAAACTGTAATGATTACCGTTTGATAAAACATGAGCATTACCCCGTTGTATTGCTGTACATATTGTTTTAAAATTAAGATACGAATCGCATACGACAAAGCGGAAAGTAAACCAAATAACACTCCTTGAACCTGTGTGTTTTTAATATCGAAATCTGGAGCTAAAATGTACAAGCCTAGCAAAACCAATAATCCTAACACAATATGAATCGGGTTGAATTTAATTTTTAAAAACAAGGGTTCTAAAAAGGCAATCATTACTGGAAAAGTATACAACGACAACATTCCAATAGCTACATTCGATAGTTTTAAAGCGTAGAAGTAGGTAATCCAATGTGCACCCATTAAAATTCCACCCATTAAAAACGGAAACAAATGTCTTTTTGATTGTATGGTTAAATCAATCTTTTTAAATCGGCAAAACACATACAAAATCACCATGGCAAACACCGAACGAAACCATACAATAACTTCCGAAGGCATTGCAATATATTTACCTAATACTCCTGAAGTGCTTATAAACAGGGTTGCTAAAATAATTCCTGATAGGTTTTTAATATGGTTGTTTTGCATGGGCGTAAAAGTATGTCATTTCGAGTGAAACGAGAAATCTTAAGAAAATGAGTTACTACATTGATTGAGATTTCTCGCTACCGCTCGAAATGGGACAGTTTCTTTGTTTCGTCATTGCGAATGGACACTGAGCGAAGTCGAAGTGGAAATGAAGCAATCTCTAAGTTTTAATTGTCACATCGAGTAAATTTCTTTTTCGATAGAAAGAAGAAATTTGTATCGAGATGTATATAGACTAGTTCTCGATACAGTTTTCTCTCATTCTAATCGTGAAAACCACTCGAACTGACAAAGCTTAATTATTAAACTTCTTCTTTGATAAGTTAGGTAGTTTTTCAAACTTATTATTTATAAGAGCTTCTTTTTTTACTCTTGACCATTTTTTAATTTGTTTTTCTTTTTAAATAGCCATTTCTACGTTAGTAAACTCACAATAAAAGACTAATGAAACAGGTCTTCTTTTTGAAGTATAGCTATCTTTAAAAGTTCCATTTTGGTGTTGAAATATTCGTTGAGACAGGTTTGAAGTTACTCCTGTGTAATAGGTTTTGTCTGAACATTGTAATATGTAAACAAAGTATATTTTCATTTTAAAATTTATCAACGAATTATTCCTTTTTACAGAAATTACGATTTATTTTTTTCCGTTATTGCTAAGGGAGCGTGCCCATATTTTGGTTATGAGTTTACATTGTCACATCGAGTGAATTTCTTTTTCGATAGAAAAAAAGAAATTTGTATCGAGATGTATATAAACTAGTTCTCGATACAATTTTCACTCATTCTAATCGTGAAAACCACTCGAACTGACAACTTCTTTGTACCGTCATTGCGAGCGAGGAATGACTTTTTATACTTTCTGTAAGGTTTCTAACGCCTTGTGTACACTATCAATTTTAATAAAAGTGATGAGTAAACGCAATCCGTTTTTGGTTTTCTTTTCTTTCATTACACAACTCTTCGGATTTTGCTGTACGTACCTCAACATTTTGGTAAACGCTTCGGTTTGGTAAAAAGCACTTTGCTGATCGGCTACAAAATATCCAATTAATCGTTTTTGCTTTAAAATCACCTTTTCTAAACCTAATTCTTTCGCCAACCATTTAATACGAACACTGTCTAATAAATCGGCCACTTGGGTTGGATATTCTCCAAAACGGTCGATAATTTCGGTCTCAAAGGTTTGTAATTCTTCTTCTGTAGTTAAGGTTCCTAATTTATTGTATAAACTCAAACGTTCGGTTACCGAATTCACATAATCATCTGGGAACAGAATTTCAAAATCGGTATCAATTTGTACCTCTTTTACATACTCTTTTGGTGCATTTTCATCCGTAGGGTATAAGTCTTTAAACTCATTTTCCTTCAGTTCTTCAATGGCTTCGTGTAAGATTTTCTGATAGGTATCAAAACCAATATCGTTGATAAATCCGCTTTGTTCACCTCCTAACAAATCTCCAGCACCACGAATTTCTAAGTCTTTCATGGCTATGTTCAGTCCGCTTCCTAAATCAGAAAACAACTCTAATGCCTGAATTCGTTTACGCGCATCATCGGTCATGTGGTGATACGGTGGCGTGATAAAATAACAGAAGGCTTTTTTGTTCGAACGTCCTACACGACCACGCATTTGGTGTAAATCCGACAACCCGAAATTATTGGCGTTGTTGATGAAAATCGTGTTGGCATTTGGTACATCCAATCCACTTTCAATAATGGTGGTAGACACCAGTACATCAAACTCATTGTTCATAAAACCAAGCATGAGTTCTTCTAACTTTTTTCCTTCCATTTGTCCGTGACCAATTCCAATTTTCGCACTTGGCACCAAACGTTGCAACAATCCTGCTACTTCTTTGATATTTTCGATACGGTTGTGGATGAAAAATACTTGCCCACCACGAGAAATCTCGTACGAAATCGCATCGCGAATGGTTTCTTCACTAAAGCGAATCACATTGGTTTCTATAGGGTGACGGTTTGGTGGTGGCGTTTTAATCACGGATAAATCACGCGCCGCCATTAAACTGAATTGTAATGTACGCGGAATTGGGGTTGCTGTTAAGGTTAGCGTATCTACATTTTCTTTAATCGTTTTTAGCTTGTCTTTTGCTGCTACCCCGAATTTTTGTTCCTCATCAATAATCAACAATCCTAAATCTTTAAACTGAACTGCTTTATTGGTTAACTGGTGCGTTCCAATCACAATATCTACACTTCCATCAGCAACCCCTTCTAAAACGCCTTTGCGCTGTTTTGTGGTCCTAAAACGGTTCAGGTAGTCAATCGTAACCGGAAAGTCTTTTAATCGCTTAGAAAAGGTTTTAAAGTGCTGAAATGCCAAAACCGTGGTTGGCACGAGCACCGCAACCTGTTTTCCGTTATCTACGGCTTTAAAAGCCGCTCTAATGGCAATTTCTGTTTTTCCAAAACCAACATCACCACACACCAAACGATCCATCGGTTGTTCTTTTTCCATATCGGCTTTTACCTCTTGGGTAGAAGAGAACTGATCTGGCGTATCTTCGTATAAGAAACTCGCTTCCAACTCGTGTTGCATGTGCGTATCGGGTCCGAAAGCAAATCCTTTTTGAAGTCTACGTTTTGCGTATAGCTGAATAAGGTTAAACGCAATTTCTTTAACGCGGGTTTTGGTTTTCTGCTTGACTTTCTTCCAAGCATTCGACCCTAGTTTATATACTTTAGGCGGTTTTCCGTCTTTTCCGTTAAATTTGGAAATTTTGTGTAGCGAGTGAATACTCACGTATAAAATATCGCGGTCGCCATAAATTAACTTGATGGCTTCTTGCTTTTTTCCTTCTACATCAATTTTTTGAAGTCCGCCAAACTTTCCAATACCGTGGTCAATATGGGTTACATAATCGCCAACCTCTAATTTGGTGAGTTCTTGTAGGGTGATGGATTGCTTTTTCGCGTATCCGTTTTTGAGTCGGAATTTGTAATAACGCTCAAATATTTGATGATCGGTATAACAAACAATTTTACTATCAATATCCACAAATCCTTGATACAACGGAAACACAATGGTTTCATAAGAAACCTCTTCTTCGTGGTCGTCAAAAATATCGTGGAAACGTTGTGCTTGCTGTTCGTTAGAACATAAAATATAATTGGTAAATCCTTTGGCCGAAAACTCATTGAAATTCTGAATTAACAGGTCGAATTTTTTGTTGAAAGACGGTTGTGGGTGGGTATCGAAGTTGATGCTTACGTTAGTGAGATTTAGCTCCGCTGAACCTTGCGGTTTCTCACTTCGTTCAGAATGACGGTTTTTACCGATGTCAACCGTTGTAAAATCTTGTAGTTGATTACGTATGAGTTCTCCGTTGCAAAACAGTTCTTCGGGTTTTGCATGTTTGATTTCGGTAGATAATTCGTTAAACGATAGTTCTGCTTTTCGATAGAATTTATCTAGTGAATCACTTAGTAAATCTAAATTCTTAACGAAAACAGCGGTTTTTGCTGATATGTATTTTAAAAAGCTTTCTCTGCTTTCTTGTAGTGTTTTGTTTTCTACATTGGGCATAATGCTCACTTTCTTCAGTTTTTCTTTAGAAAGTTGCGTTTCTACATCAAAAGTTCGGATGCTGTCTACCTCATCACCAAAAAACTCAATACGATAGGGTTCGTCGTGTGAAAACGAAAACACGTCGATAATTCCACCACGTACCGAAAACTCTCCTGGTTCGGTCACAAAATCGACACGTTTAAAATGATATTCGAACAGTACTTCGTTGACAAAATCGAGCGATACTTGCTCGCCCACCACCACTTTTAGCGTGTTTTTTTCCAGCTCTTTTTTGGTCACCACTTTTTCGAACAGGGCAGTAGGGTAGGTAACAATAATCGCAGGTTTTTTACGAGAATTGATACGATTTAACACCTCTGAACGCAGGAGTACATTGGCATTGTCAGTTTCTTCAATCTGGTAGGGTCTGCGATACGAACCTGGATAAAACAACACGTTTTTATCGCCCAATAACTGCTCTAAATCGTTTTAAAAATTAACAAGTAAGGTTTATCGGCTTGTTTAAAAGTTTCGGAAATAACAAAAGACAACGAAGAACCGACCAAATTCGTGATTTGAAAATGGTGTGGGTCTTGTTGAAGCTGATGAACAATCTGTTTTACATTCTCAGATTGTTGATAGTGATTTACAATTGCTTGCTTGCTCAACGTACAAAAATTTTACGCAAATGTACGAGGATTATTTTTTGTGTGTGAGTTTGTAAGGGTGTTTGTGGTTTTAAAGAGTGTTTGTAGCTCCCATGAATGAGATTTAGCTACGCTGAACCTCGCGGTTTCTCCCTGCGGTCGAAATGACAACTGTTTTACTTTAAACAATTTCCTGTTTCAAAATCTTGTTTGGTAATTAATTTTTCGTTGATAGTATTGGTATCCCAATCCTGAGCTATAAACCATTGATTGTTTATTTTTTTCAACACCACGTGGAACCTTCCATAAGAAATAGTCGGTTTTTTATCTTTTTCTGTAGAAATAATTCGGTAATAACCTACTTCATAACCTGTATCTTCCTTATAAATTCTTTGATCGAAACAAAAATCAATCTGTCGTTTTCTGTTAATTGGTTTCTGATAAGAGTCTTCAATAGATTTTTTATATTCTGCTCCTATTCGAATACCATGTTTGTTTACTCTTAAAACATCATCAGTATGTAAACTGTTAAACGTTTTCCAATCTCGAGCTTCGAAAGAAGTTTTAAATGGTTTCCAAACTTGTGCATTAATTTCATTTTCTATGTCTTGTTGATTTTGTGAAAAACAAAATTGAAAATAGAAAAAAACAAAGAGTAGCTGCTAATTTCATTTTTTACCACAATTAAAATTTGCTCGACAACAAGTTAGTCATTTTTTTATACTTTTTTTCAAAATGATAAAAAATACCTATTTGGTCTTCAGTTTTTGGTTTTACAAAGCTAAAAACCTCATAAAACGATTTTAAACAACGATAACAACACGATATAGGTATTTGTATTACTATTCTTTAAAAACGTCTTAAACCATCAATTAAATAACCGTGTTTTATTACTCGTTTTTATGTGAAATAAAATAACTATAAAAAAAAATAATACTTTGTTTTTAAGGAGAATTGTTAACTTTCGGCGAAAGTTGACGGGCTTTAAACTTACCTGTTGATAGTATTTATAAAAATAAAATTATGTCAATATCAGATTTATATTCGAGCGGAAAACACAAACAAGAAATAGGGCATTTTGCCAGCATCGTAAAAATTGCTAAAGTTGATGGAATCATTTCTGAAGGTGAACAAGAATTATTAGATAGAGCTTCTAAAAAATTAAACATTAGTGAAGAAGAGTATACACTAATTTTAAAAACTCCTGAAAAATTTCCTGTAAACTCACCAGTAAGTTACGATGAGCGTATTGAACGTTTATATCTTTTAACTAAAATGATTTTTGCTGATGAAGAAGTAGCAAAAGAAGAAGTAGGTTTACTACGTAAAATAGCATTGGCTTTAAATTTTACTTCTGAAAATGTTGAAAAAGTTTGTGATGAAGCCATCCATTTAGTTTTAAACGATAATGAATTAGATGACTTTACTACGGCCATTAAAAATGTTAATATCAATTAATTCAATTATACTAAAATCCTTTAAAACCAGTTATTACTCATAAACAAATCCTCCCAAATGAAACATAAAATATTATTCATAACTATCTTTACCTGTTTAACAACGGCTGTTTTTTCTCAAAACTTAAACGATTCTTGGCAAATAGGTATAGGAGCAGGAATAACAAAATTTAGTGAAAGCGATGCCGCTTTTATTGGCGATCAATACTTATTTCAAGTACCAACCTTAAGTTTAACTATGCCTATTGGCGATCGTTTTTCTTTAGATGGAGCTATGTCATTCAATACAATTGATGATATCGGTTTTATCTCTAATTCAGCGAAGTATTTTTCTATGGATGCTTCTTTTCGTTATAATTTTGATGCTGTATTAGATAAACTTGCTCCGTATGTTTTTGTTGGAGGAAGTTTAGTAGATTCTGAACGTAAAATGACACCAACATTGAATATTGGTGGTGGTGGAATTTACTGGGTGAGTGATAAAGTAGGTATCAATCCTCAATTATATTACAAACACTCTTTTGAAGGATACGAAAGTATGCGTTCGCATATTCAAGGAACTTTAGGTATTGTTTTCAAATTAAATTGGAATAATAGTGGCTCTTCAAGCAGTCGTAGTTCAGCGAAACATTTAGGAGGTTGTATGATTTAAACCTCAGAATATAAAATAAAAAAA
>NZ_JAPEHZ010000074.1 GCF_028823685.1 Tenacibaculum sp. L6
CTTAGCAGCCGATGCAGACACGACTGTAGAAGCAAGTGTAATTTCAATTGATAATCATGGGAATAGAGGATCTGCTTCGAATACTCGTAAATACTATTTACAAGACACGGATAATGATGGCATATCAGATATTGTAGATGTAGACGATGATAATGATGGCATTCCTGATGTAGACGAAGGAGATGGTTCGGTAGATACTGATGGTGATGGAATTCCAGATTCATTAGACCTAGATTCTGATAATGATGGTATTAATGATGTAATAGAAGGAGGAAATGGAGATTTAGATACCAACGAAGACGGTGTTATAGACTCTGGCGATTCAGGGTATACAGATACTAACGGAGATGGACAAGCAGATGCTTCAGTAGACAATAATGAAGAGCCAGATACAGATGGTGATGGAGTTCCAGATTATCAAGATTTAGATAGTGATAATGATGGTATTAACGATGTAATTGAAGGAGGGAATGAAGAATTTGATACTAACGGAGATGGTGTTATAAATACAGAAGATACTGGAGGTTCAGATTCTGATGAAGATGGAATTTCAGATAGCGTTGACGGTGATACAACCAGATTTGGTGAAGGTAATGGAGGAGATGAAGGAGCTATTGATTCGGATGGAGATACTATTCCTGACTATCAAGATTTAGATAGTGATAATGATGGAGTGAATGATGTTGTTGAAGGAGGAAATCCAGATACAGATGGAGATGGTCAAGTTGATAACCCTCATGATGATTCTGATAATGACGGTATAGCAGACAGTGTTGATGGTTTAGATGGTTTTGGTGATGCTGATAATCCAGATTATGACTCTAATCCTACAGATCCTAATGATGGAGGAAATGGAGTAGTAGATGGAGGTGATTCTGATGGAGACGGAATACCAAACCCTGTAGATGGTCTTGAAGGATTTGGAGATGCAATCAGTGATGATACTTGTGTAAAGGTAAATAACTTGATGAGTCCAAACGGAGATGCTGCAAACAACTATTTACATATCGATTGTATTGAAAACTTCCCAAGAAACACTATCGAAATTTTCAACAGATGGGGTAACACAGTGTACAAGGCACAAGGTTATAATAACAGTAATGTTGTTTTTAGAGGTATTTCTGAAGGAAGAGCAAATATAAATGTAGGTGATAAATTGCCAGTTGGAACTTACTTCTATATCTTAGATCTTGGAAATGGAAGTAAAGTTAAAAAAGGCTGGATTTACATTAATAGATAATCTGGATTTATAAAAAAGACTGATGAATAAAAGTATTAATCAAATGAAATTATATATAAGTTTAATTATAATATGTACAATGAGTATTTGTATAACTACAAGTATTCATGCGCAACAAGATCCTCAGTACACACAGTATATGTACAATACAATGAATGTGAATCCAGCTTATGCAGGGTCTAGAGGGCATACTGTAATTACTGCTTTAGGAAGAATGCAGTGGGTCGGTTTTGAAGGAGCGCCAAATACTCAAAACTTATCTTATGATACACCTTTAGGTTATTCTGGTTTAGGGTTAGGAGTGAATTTGATGAATGATCAAGTAGGGCCTTCTAGTGAGATATATTTAGATGCGAATGTATCGTACAACATCCAAACAGGAGAAGAAGGAAATTTAGCTTTTGGTTTGCGTTTAGGAGGAAGATTATTAAACATAGATTGGTCTAAAGGAACCTATAAGGATAATGAAGTTGTATTTCAAGATAATATAAATAAGTTTTTACCAACAGTAGGAGCTGGTATTTATTATCATCAACCACAATGGTATGTCGGATTGTCTGTTCCAAATATTTTAAGAATGGAACATTACGACGCTAAAACTCCAGGAGAAGTAGCAGTTGAGAGAATGCACTTTTTCTTAATTGCAGGATATGTTTTCGATATCAATGAAGATTTAAAATTTAAACCAGCAGCTTTATTAAAAGGAGTTTCAGGAGCACCTTTATCATTAGATATTTCAGCAAATTTATTATTTAATGAAAAGTTCAGAGTAGGAGCATCTTGGAGATGGGATGATTCTGTAAGTGCACTTTTAGGTTTCCAAGCAACTGAATCGCTATTAATAGGATATTCATATGATTTAACAACGTCAAATTACAATGTAACAAATTCAGGAACACATGAAATAATGTTACAATACGAGATATTACAAGATATTAGATATAGATCCCCTAGATTCTTTTAAAAAATTGAAAAATATGAATTTTAAAAAAGTACTAGCATCATTTTTATTGATGTTGGCAGTAAGCAGTTTTGCACAAAGCAAAAAAGTAGCAGATCGTTATTTTGAAGAGTTTTCTTACGTGCAATCAGCTAAACTGTACAAGGATTTAGTATTGATTAAAGGAGATACTTCTAAACATGTGTTAAGTAGATTAGCAGAATCGTATTACAATAATTCAGATACAGAAGAAGCAGAAGTTTGGTATGAAAAATTATTAGCGAATTATAAAGATGATTTAGATGATAAACATTTATTTAAATACGCTCAAACGTTAAGAAGTAACGGAAAATATAAAAAATCTGATTCTATTTTTTTAAAGCTTACTGAAAATCAAAAGGGGAATTTAAACGAAGAATTAAACAGAGAAGGATATTTACAAGATTATTCTAAGCAAGAAAAGAGAATAGGAATAAGAAACTTGGCAATAAATACTCCTTTTTCAGATTTTGGAGGATTTTTATTAAACGGAAAATCATACTATTCATCTTCTGCTCCAAGTGGAGATAAAAGAGAGAATATTTATAAGTGGAACAATCAACCATTTTTAAATATTTATAAGGCTGAAGAAGATATTCAAACATTAGAAGGAAGAGAACAAGATACCGTACTAGTACTAGCAAATAGCCAAAAATTAGAAGTGCCAATATCTTCTGAATTGCATGAATCTACTCCAGTATTTACGAAAGATGGAAAAACAATTTATTTTACCAGAAATAATTCAGACGGTAAAAGAGCTAGAAAGAGTAAAAAGAATACTTCTAACTTAAAAATATATAAGGCTAGCTATATAAACGGATATTGGGTAAATGTTAAAGAATTACCGTTTAACAATGACGAATATTCTACAGGACATCCAGCATTAAGTCCAGATGAAAAAACATTATACTTTGTTTCTAACATGCCTGGTGGTTATGGAGATTCAGATATTTATAAAGTTGAAATTAAAGGAAAAGACGACTACGGAACACCTGTTAATTTAGGAAGTACAATTAATACATCAGAAAAAGAAGTTTTTCCTTATGTAGGAAGTGATGATGTACTGTATTTTTCATCAAACGGACATTTAGGCTTAGGTCTTTTAGATGTTTTTCAATCAAAAATAAATGAAGATGGTACTTTATCTTCACCAGAAAATTTAGGATACCCTTTTAATAGTAAGAAAGACGATTTTTCATTTTTTATAAGTGAAGATGGTAAAAGAGGATTTTTCTCATCGAATAGAGATAAAGGAAAAGGAGACGATGATATTTATAGTTTCTTTATTTATACAGATCCTCCTGTTTGTACTCAAATAGTTGAGGGAGTTATTCGTGCAAAGAATACTAATGAGGTTATTGAAGCTGCTGTAGTAAAACTAATAGATGAAAATAAAGAAATTGTAGCAGAGGTAATTTCTGATGTAAATGGTAAATATGTTTTTAAAGAAGTTCCTTGTAATACTACTTATACAGTTACAGCAACAAAGCTAGATCATCGAGCAGGAAAAAATAAGGTAGCTACTTTAGGTAAACGAAACGAGGTAATTAAAACGAATATCGAGTTAACTCCATTAATTGTTGGTGATCAAATCGTGATTAATCCTATCTATTTTGATTTTAATAAGTCAATTATTAGAGAAGATGCTGAGTATGAATTAGAGAACATTGTTACTGTAATGACGAATCATCCTGAATTAGTTATTAAAATTGAATCTCATACTGATAGCAGAGGACCTAGAGAATATAACAGAATGTTGTCAGACAAAAGAGCAAAATCAACCAGAGATTATATCTTATCTAGAGGAATAGCTAAAGATAGAATTGAAAGTGCTATAGGTTACGGTGAAGACAAACCTTTAAATGATTGTGTTGATGGAAAAAAATGTACTGAAGAAGAGTATCAATTAAACAGACGTTCTTACTTCTATATAGTAAAAGGAGGAGAAAGTATAGAAAAGAGACACGAAATAGAAGAGCGAAAAGTAAGAAGAAGAATTTCAACAAGAAAAAGTAATTTCTTAGAATATTTGAAAAAGAACTTTAAAAACACTAATAATTCAAGACCTGAAAGTAGAAAATGTTACAAAGAAAAAGACGAAAATTGTGAAGCTACACAAAAAGAAGGTAAAGTGAATTATAAGAGATAATTAAAGATTCTAAAAAAGTAAGATTAATAAATGAAGAAAGTCCCTTTAAAAAGGGGCTTTTTTTATTTATGGTATAATATTCTAGTAAAAAATAAGTTATAGGTGTACATTAACTTATTATATCATTATTATTAATTATGAAAAAACTATTTATCCCCCTAGCGTTATTAGCTTTGACGATGACGTCGTGTGTATCAAAAAAGAAGTATGTTGAGTTAGAGCAAAAGTACAATGATACTAGAGGTAACTTGCAAAAAACAACTCTAGAAAAAGAGGAATTAGAAGCAAAGTTTGCTAAGATTGAGCAAAGAGTTGATAACTACAACCAAAAAATTAACTCGTTAAAAAATGTAAACGAGTCGCTGCAAGAAGAAAATAATGTAAAGTTAGATATGGTTGGTAATACAGCTGTAATTTCTAACACTATGAAAGAAAAAATGAGAGAGACACTTAAAAATGTCGATCCAGCAGAACTAGCTAATGCAAAAACATTAAAAGACTCAATGAATGTTGCAGTAGCTTATAACCTTAAAAAGTCAATTAACTCTTCAGAATTAGAAAATGATGAAGATGTAAATATTGACATTGATCAAACAGTTGTGATGATTTCTGTATCAGATAAAATGTTATTCAATACAGCTAGTTATAGAGTTAAGAATAATGCTCACAAACTAATAAAAAAATTGGCTGACATAATCAATTCTGAACCTAGTATGGATGTTATGATTGAAGGACATACAGATGCTAGATCATATAACTCAGGTGTATTACAAGATAACTGGGATTTAAGTGTAAAAAGAGCAACATCTATTGTTCGTCTTTTAGAGAAAAAATATGGAGTTGATCCAAGTAGATTAATTGCTTCTGGTAGAGGTAGTGCAGTTCCTTTAGTAGAGAATAACTCAGCTAAAAATAGAGCAAGAAATAGGAGAACAAGAATTGTAATCTTACCTAATTTAGATAAGTTCTTTGGTTTAATGGCTAAAGAAGAAACTATCAAACCTTAATTACATTGTATACAAGCAAAAAACCAGCACTATGCTGGTTTTTTCCGTTTTTTGCTTATTTAAAGTGACTTTATAAAATTAAAGTGTCTTACAATATATTAACCCAATCTATTAATTAAATTATGAAAAAACTACTGATTTTAACATTTGGAATCCTTTTTATGATTTCATGTACAGACAAAAAGAAAAAAGAAGACGAAAAGAAAGTTGAAACCGCTATTCAAAAAATAGATTCTATAGAAAAGAATCTTGAAGAAGGTATGGATAAGCTAAACGAAGCAGCAGAGAAGGTAGAAGAGCAGTTACAAGAGTTAGATAGTATATAAACTAAAAATATGATTAGAATGAAAAACATAAAAATTATAGTATCTATTGTAATGTTTTTTGCATTCATAGGTACACAACAAGTAGTAGCACAAGGTCAAGGAAAAGGAAAAAACAAGAGCACAGAGGTTAAGCAAAAAGGAAAGGATAAAGCTAATGAAGCAAAAGAAGAATTAGAGCAAGAAGTTAAAGAAAAGAAAAACAATAAAGCTCAAGATAAAAAAGAGAAGATAAATAAAAGAGAAGAGCTTGACCAAAAAACCCAAAAAGAGTACAAAGGAAAAGGGAATGCTTACGGTCGTGATAAAAATGGAATGAGCGGAAGAGAGTTTGGTCAAATGAGATCAAACGAAGCTAAAGAAAAAATAGAAGAGCAAGAGCGAAATATCCGTGAAAGTGAAGATATTTTAAGAAGAGGAAGAGAAAGAGTAAAAAATGCGAACGATAGAATTAAAGAATCTAGAGAGAAGAAAGAAATAACCGAAGAAGAAGTTAAGGTTAAAGAAGAGGTAATTCGCAAAACGAATGAAAGACTTAGTGAGTTGAGTAAAAAAATTGAAGAGCAAAAAGAAAAAGTGAAAAAAGATAAAGAAGCTTTAAGTAAAATACTTTTTCCTAAAGAGGATAAATAATCGCTCTTAGGAGTATTGTAAACAAAAAAAGCAACCTTAGTAGGTTGCTTTTTTGTTTATGGTATATTTAAATACTTATGTGTTTGTAAGGATATTTTCCATTTCGGATTTTCCATTACATAATCAATAATTTGTGGAGTCATTTTTTCTTTTTTACTCCATTCGGGTTGTAAAAATAACTTACACTTTTCACCAACTTTAGCGGCTTGTTCTTCTGCAAACTGAAAATCATTTTTGTTATGAATAATCATCTTCAATTCATCAGCCTCTTGGTAAGCACGCTCTAATGGTAATTTCGTTTTTTTAGGAGATAAACAAAACCAATCCCAAACTCCAGAAAAATCATAGGCTCCAGAGGTTTCAATATGTGTTTTAATACCTTCTTTTTGTAATTGTTGGGTAATATGATCTAAACTCCACATTAAAGGTTCTCCACCTGTAATTACCACAGTTTCGGCATACTTTTTAGCATTCTCAACAATAATATCTGTTTTTGTAGGCGGATGTAAATTAGCATCCCAGCTTTCTTTCACATCACACCAGTGGCAACCAACATCGCAACCACCAATACGAATAAAATATGCAGCAGTACCTGTATGCGCACCTTCTCCCTGAATTGTATAAAATTCTTCCATTAACGGAAGCATTTCTCCCGTATTAATTAACTCTTGTACTTCTTTTTTCAACATAAGGGTGCAAAGATAGGCAACATTAAAATTTAATGAATGATTTTTGTTACTTTTACGTGTTTTTATCACAAAAAAGTTCAAAAAAGAATGAGTAAAACCGAAGAGTTTTTCAAGTACATCAACGAAGGATATACCACTAAAGGAGAGTTTATTACGTTAGGGGCAGGAATGCTAGGTGAAGAAACCGTAACCAATGCCTTGGTAAATATTCCTTTAAAAACGTTAAATCGTCACGGATTAATAGCTGGTGCAACAGGAACAGGAAAGACAAAAACCTTACAAGTATTGGCAGAAAACATGTCAGAAAAAGGGATTCCTGTATTGTTGATGGATGTGAAAGGAGATTTGAGTGGATTAGCACAACCGAGTCCGGGGCATGCAAAGATTGATGAACGTCATGAAAAAATCGGGATACCATTTACAGCAACAAAGTTTCCAATAGAAATTTTATCTATTTCTGAACAAGATGGTGTACGTTTACGCGCTACAGTTTCTGAGTTCGGACCTGTTTTATTGTCTCGAATTTTAGATTTAACTGAAACACAATCTGGTATTGTAGCCATCATTTTTAAATACTGTGACGACCATCAGTTACCGTTGTTAGATTTAAAAGATTTCAAGAAAATCCTTCAATATATAACCAATGAAGGAAAAGAGGAAATTCAAGGAGAATACGGACGAATTTCTACGGCAAGTACAGGAGCAATTCTTAGAAAAATAGTAGAGATAGAGCAACAAGGAGGTGACTTATTCTTTGGAGAAAAATCGTTTGATGTTGATGATTTAACTCGTATTGATGAAAACGGACGAGGTGTTATTTCTGTGTTACGTTTAACCGATATTCAAGATCGACCAAAGTTGTTTTCAACCTTTATGTTACAGTTGTTAGCAGAGGTATACGAAACTTTTCCTGAGCAAGGAGATAGTGGTCGACCTGAACTAGTTATTTTCATAGACGAAGCTCATTTAGTGTTTGATGAAGCCTCAAAAGCACTTTTAAGCCAGATAGAAAGTATTGTAAAGTTAATTCGTTCAAAAGGAATTGGATTGTACTTTGTAACGCAGAATCCGAAGGATGTTCCAGAAGATGTATTAGCACAATTAGGAATGAAAATTCAACATGCTTTGCGTGCATTTACGGCGAAAGATAGAAAAGCAATTAAATTGGCAGCTGAAAACTATCCAGATTCAGAATACTATGATACTAAAGAAGTGTTAACGCAGTTAGGTATAGGGGAAGCATTGGTTTCAGTATTGAATGAAAAAGGAATTCCAACTCCATTAGCACGAACGATGTTACGCGCTCCGATGAGTAGAATGGATGTGTTAACAGAAAAGGAAATTAAGCAAGTATTAGACAATTCTAGATTAATTCCTAAGTACAACGATACTCTAGATAGAGAAAGTGCTTATGAAATACTAAACAAGAAAATTGAAAAGATAAATAAAGAAGAGGAAGCAGTAGCGAAAAGAGAAGAGGAGGAGAAGACGAGAAGGAGAACTTCTTCAACCCGAACTAGCACGCGTATGAATCCGGTAGTAAAGGTATTAACCAGTGCTACATTCATAAGAGCTGCTTTCGGAATTTTAAAAAAGGTACTAAAATAACAAATAGAAAAAATAGACGTTTTAAATATAAAAGAAGAACAATGAGAACATTAATGAAACCTTTAGTAGTTGCTGTAATGGCAGTAGTATTTGTACAATGCGGTAATAGTAAGTTTGATATTGCTAAAGGAAAAGTAGGGGAATTAACTACAAAAACAACGGTGCAAGAAATTGAAGGTATTTTCAAGCAAGACTCAATAGTAAAAGTTTTAAGTGAAGGAGCTAAAGGAGATAATCTTTTTCAAGAAGATGACAAATATTTAGTGTACGAAAAAGGAGGAAAGCACTTGTTAACGATTACTCCTAAAGAGCAGTTAGACTCTACTTCAACAATTAAGAGTATCGAAATTTTTGATGAGCGTTTTAAGACAAAATCAGGAGTAAATATTAAATCTACTTTCCAAGACATTGATGCAAATACGAAAGTAAATAAAGTAGAGTCATCTTTTTCATCAGTAACGCTATTTATAGATGATTTAAACGCGACAATTACAATTGATAACGAAGACTTAGGATTAAAAGAGTTTAGTACTCAAAAAGTAACCAAAGAACAAATTCCTGATTTAGCAAAAATTAAATCGTTTACCATTTGGTTTAACTAAAATATACGAAGCCGAAACAACTGTTTCGGCTTTTTAATTAATAATAGCTATGTAAATTTTAAAAGATGGAAGTAATAAAAATAGTATTTTTTGTATTGGGTGTTTTTTTTGGAGAAGACAGTAGAATAGGAGCAGAGAAAACAACAGTAACAGTAAATTCAAAAGAAAAAGAGGTAATAATTGTTCAAGAAGGGTTGTTTGCACTTATAAAGAATGAACAAGACAGCGTACAAGTTAATTCAGAGCTAGAGAAAATTATAGCTAGAAATTGGAGAAAAGAAATTAAGAGTTATCCGTCAAAGTCATGTACTTTTCATACTACTGAAGAGGGTAATTTAAACGCAAAAATTATACTGAAGTATCCTTCTGAAAATGTATTAAGAGATTTTGCTTTAGATTTTAATAAAGAAGCAAAAGAGTTCTCTTTAATTAATATTCCTGATTGGAATGTTGAAACAGAAGATGGAGCATTAAAAGGAAATTATTGGCGATTTAGTGCAGACGACAGTTTTACTTTTATTGTTACACCTTTTAAAAACATGCCAGATAGGTTTAAAAGTGTTAAAAGAAGTCTTTTACCAATTTGGGAATCTGAAAAAATGAACTAAAAGAGATCCACTCATTTTTTATTTACCTAATGCCTTGATGCTAAAGGGGTGTGCCGTGGTG
>NZ_JAPEHZ010000075.1 GCF_028823685.1 Tenacibaculum sp. L6
TTATTAATTTCATTCTCAAAAAACTCTCCGCTTTTTATGAAAATTTCATCTACGATTTCGCCATTTATTTTGTAATACAACACTCCATCAATTTTATTAAGGTTACTTTTTATAAGTAACTTTAACTCTTCAATGTCTTTAAGTTCTTTAGGTATAAAGAAATTAGTTTTAAACTCTGAGGAAACTTGCATGTCATAATCCACCTCACCTCCCTTTCTTTTAGCTTTAAAATCATCAGATAACAGCTCGTTAAGGTTAACTGTTTTAGAGATATATGAGTATTGATATTCTTCAGTAACATTTTCTTTTTCACAAGATTGAAATAACACTCCTAAAGTGATTAAAAATACAAATTTAAATAAATACTTTTTTTTCATTTTTCTTTAATTTTTAAAATTCATAGCAATTCTAAAAAAAAAAAAAAAGAGCTAGCAAAATTTATTTAAATTAAATAACAAGTTTTTTTGCTTTTTAAAATTAGGCACTAGTAAATTCAAAATAAATAATAATGGGGATGTTACAAACAATAAGACTTTATTTATTCTTATAAACATTTACTTTTTATATTTGAAAAGTAAATATTAAGTGGCTAACTATTTTTTCTATCTTCGCAAAACTAACCCAAAAAATCCACAAACTTGGCAAAAACAAAGGCAAAAAAGGTAACTCCATTAATGCAACAGTATAACGGAATCAAGGCAAAATATCCTGATGCAATGTTGCTCTTTAGAGTAGGCGATTTTTATGAAACCTTTGGAGAAGATGCCATAAAAGCATCTAAAGTTTTAGGAATTATTTTAACCAAAAGAGGAAGCGGAAGTGAAAGTGAAACGGCCTTGGCAGGATTTCCGCATCACTCTTTAAACACCTATTTACCTAAGTTAGTAAAATCTGGGTTGCGTGTGGCAATTTGCGATCAGTTGGAAGATCCAAAAATGACCAAAACGATTGTAAAAAGAGGAGTTACGGAGTTGGTAACACCAGGAGTAGCATTGAATGATGAGGTATTGCAATCGAAATCGAACAACTTTTTAGCGGCAGTTCATTTTGGGAAGAAATTATTAGGAGTTTCTTTTTTAGATGTTTCTACAGGAGAATTTCTCATCGCTCAAGGGAACGAAGAATATATCGATAAACTCTTGCAAAACTTTACACCAAGTGAGGTATTGGTTGAAAAAAAGCACAAACAACGCTTTTTAGAGGTTTTTACTAACCGTTTTCATACTTTTTACTTGGAGGATTGGGTGTTTCAAAAAGATTATGGAGATGAATTACTTCGAAATCATTTTAAAGTAAAAAACCTAAAAGGATTTGGAGTTCAGGAGTTAGAATACGGAATTGTAGCCGGTGGTGCTGCGATGTATTACCTATCAGAAACTCAGCACAACAAAATTGAACACATACAGTCTATTAGCAGAATTGCCGAAGATAATTATGTGTGGATGGATCGTTTTACCGTAAAAAACTTAGAATTATACGGTGGTAATTCGGTGAACTCTGTCTCACTATTAAATGTGATTGACAAAACGATTTCTCCGATGGGAGGACGTTTGTTAAAACGTTGGTTAGCACTTCCGTTAAAAGATTTAGAGCAGATTCAGCAGCGACATGAATTGGTAAAGTACCTAATTGATAATGATGCTTTTTTTGAAACGGTAAGTTATCAACTCAAACAAATTTCAGATATCGAACGATTGATATCGAAAGTGGCTACGGGGAAAGTGTCTCCAAGAGAAGTTGTCTTGCTGAAAAACTCGCTAAAAGCGATCCTTCCTATAAAAGTTTCCGCAGAGAAAAGCGAAAATGCTGCCGTTAAGTTATTGGGAGAGCAAATTAATACTTGTGAAGCGTTAATCGCTAAAATTACAGAGACTGTGTTAGAAGATGCTCCTGTAAATATCAACAAAGGGAATGCGATTGCGGGCGGAGTTTCTGAAGAGTTAGACGAACTACGTAACATTTCTAACTCAGGAAAAGAGTATTTAGATAGTATGCTGGCTCGTGAAACAGAGAGAACGGGAATTCCGAGTTTAAAAATAGCCTTTAACAACGTATTCGGGTATTATATTGAAGTTAGAAATACGCATAAAGACAAAGTTCCTGAAGAGTGGATTCGTAAACAAACCCTAGTAAATGCGGAGCGTTATATTACGGAAGAGTTAAAAGAATACGAAGCGAAAATTTTAGGAGCAGAAGAGAAAATTCAGCAGTTAGAAACGGAGATTTTCGCCAAATTAGTGCAATATATTATCGGCTTTGTGCAACCTGTACAACAAAATGCACAGAGTATAGCAAAGATAGATGCATTACTATCTTTTGCTACGTTGGCGATGGAGAATAACTACGTGCGTCCGCTATTGGATGAAAGTACCGATATTGAAATCAAAAATGGTCGTCATCCTGTAATTGAAAAGCAATTACCACTAGGTGAAGAATATATTGCTAACGATGTTGTGTTAAACTGTAATCAGCAACAAATTATTATGATTACGGGTCCGAATATGTCGGGTAAATCGGCGATTTTACGTCAAACTGCATTGATTGTGTTATTAGCACAAATGGGAAGTTATGTACCCGCACAAAATGCCCGAATAGGAATTGTAGATAAAATTTTTACCAGAGTAGGAGCTAGCGATAATATTTCGATGGGAGAATCGACCTTTATGGTGGAGATGAATGAAACTGCATCCATCTTAAACAATATTTCTGATCGTAGTTTGGTGTTGTTAGATGAAATTGGACGAGGAACGTCTACTTATGACGGAATCTCTATCGCCTGGGCAATTGCAGAATATTTGCATGAGCATCCGTCAAAAGCTAAAACCTTATTTGCGACCCACTATCATGAATTGAATGAAATGACTACGACCTTTGAGCGTATCAAGAACTTTAATGTGTCGGTTAAAGAATTAGATCATAGTATTATTTTCTTGCGTAAGTTGGTAAAAGGAGGAAGTGACCACAGTTTTGGTATTCACGTAGCGAAGTTGGCGGGTATGCCGAATATGGTAATTCACAGAGCGCAAAAAATATTAAAGGAGTTAGAAGAAAGTCATAAGCATCAAGAGGTAAAAGAAACCTTGAAAGAAGCACAGCATCAAGACATGCAAATGAGCTTTTTTCAGTTAGACGATCCTTTGCTAGAAGATATTCGAGAGGAAATTTTAACCACGAATATTGATACGTTGACACCAATTGAAGCCTTGATGAAGTTGAATGAAATTAAACGAATGTTGACAAAAAAATAAACGTTTTGAAACACGACATTAGCTTTAAACATATCAACAAATTAGCCTTTCCTGCATTGGTAGCAGGAGTTGCAGAACCTTTACTTTCTACGACTGATTTAGCGATTGTGGGTAATATTGAACACAATGCTACCGAAAGTATTGCTGCAATAGGTATTGTGGGCGCTTTTCTTTCTATGTTAATTTGGGTTTTTGGGCAAACTAGAAGCGGAATTTCTTCCATCGTTTCTCAATATTTAGGCGCTAATAAGCTTGAAGAGATTAAAAACCTGCCAGCACAAGCCATTGTTATTGTATTGGCGGTAAGTGCGCTGATTCTAGGATTGAGTTATCCGTTTGCTAAAGAAATTTTTGAATTGTATAATGCGTCAGGAACGATTTTAGACTACTCGATTGAGTATTATAAAATCCGTGTTTTTGGGTTTCCGTTTACGCTTTTTACCATTGCCATTTTTGGTACATTCCGGGGTTTGCAAAACACCTATTATCCAATGATCATTGCTTTGATAGGTACTGTTATAAATATAGTGTTAGACGTTGTGCTGGTTTATGGAATTGAAGGATATATTCCTGCAATGCAAATTCAAGGAGCAGCGTATGCAAGTGTAGCAGCTCAAGTTACCATGGCGATAATTTCTGCCGTATTGTTATTGAAAAAGACCGATATTTCATTAAAATTTACATTACCATTTAACTCTGAAATTCCGAAGTTTATCAATATGGTGTTGAATTTATTTGTTCGAACTTTAGCACTAAATGTTGCCTTATATTTCGGAACATCCTACGCTACCGATTATGGCGATGCCTATATTGCAGCGTATACTATCGGCTTTAATTTATGGCTTATGGGTGCTTTTATGATTGATGGCTATTCTTCCGCAGGAAATATTTTATCAGGAAAACTTTTAGGCGCAAAAGCATATAAAACCTTGGTCGTTCTAGGAAATAGATTAATTAAATACGGTTTTTTCTTTGGATTGTTTTTAGCGTTGGTCGGATTTGTTTTGTATCAGTTTATTGGAAGAGTTTTTACTAAAGAAGTTGAAGTTTTAGAACAGTTCTACAATACTTTTTGGATTATTTTAATCATGCAACCTATATGTTCTATTGCCTTTATTTATGACGGAATGTTTAAAGGAATGGGAGAAATGAAATATTTACGAAACGTTTTGTTGTTAGTAACAGGGTTGGTTTTTTTTATTCCTACACTCTTATTTTTTGATTCTCTAGACTATAAATTATATGCAATTTGGATTGCTTTTTATCTATGGATGATTGCCAGAGCAGTTCCATTAGTTGTTAAGTTTAGAAGTAAATTTTTACCGCTTGCTCAAAAAACGTAATTTTGAACAAAGAATAAACAAATGACTACAACTAGAGAAAACGGAAGTTTATATACGCATATTGAAAATACAATAGCAACAGTTGAATTTGGGCACCCAGCAAGTAACTCTTTTCCAAGTGTATTGTTAGAGCGTTTAGCCAACGAGTTTGATAAACTATCAACAAACGATGAGGTTTCAATAATCATACTAAAATCGGAAGGAGATCGAGCTTTTTGTGCAGGTGCTTCGTTTGATGAATTGGTTGCGATTGATAATTTAGAAAAAGGTAAAGCATTTTTCTCGGGATTTGCGAATGTAATTAATGCAATGCGTCGTTGTTCAAAATTAATTGTAGGTCGCGTACAAGGAAAAACTGTAGGAGGTGGAGTTGGATTAGCAGCAGCTTGCGACTATGTATTAGCTACAGAGCAAGCCGCTATTAAACTTTCTGAGTTTACGATAGGTATTGGTCCATTTGTAATTGCACCTGCCGTAGAACGCAAAATAAGCGTAAGTGGATTAGCAGAATTAACGTTGGATGCGACTAGTTGGAAAAATGCGTATTGGGCGAAAGAAAAAGGCTTATACGCTCGTGTTTTTGAAACACAAAATGAATTGGATAAAGAGGTTGAGATTTTATCAGAGAAATTAGCATCGTACAATCCAGAAGCTTTAGCAGAAATGAAGAGAGCATTATGGAAAGGAACCGAACACTGGGAAGAATTATTAATTGAAAGAGCTGAAACTTCAGGAAAATTAGTCTTGTCAGACTTTACCAAAAAGGCTCTGCAGCTTACAATGCAGGATATGAAGTAGGAAAGTGGGTAGCACAGAATCCGATATTAACACTATTGATTGGAGTCGTAGTTTCAGTAGGTTTTGTGTGGATATTAACAAAAGTTGTAAAACAAATTCGTACTTTCGGCGAATAAAAACAAAATAGTATGGGCGGAGATTATTTATTTGCCATTTTAGCAGCAGGTGTAGCGGTAGTGTATTTCTTTAACAAATACAGAGCAAACAAGAAGTTTAAAAGAAAATAACGTATTACAATCTTTTAGTTGTCGCTTAAGACAAGCTAAAGTGAAGTAATCTTTCATCACTTCTTTTAAAATAGAAAACTTATGGGCAAGATTAGAATTACCAAGCAATTTAACTTCGAAACTGGGCATGCATTGTATGGTTATGACGGAAAGTGTAAAAATGTTCACGGACATAGTTACAAACTTTCGGTAACAGTAATTGGTTCACCAATTAGAGATACATCGAATGTTAAATACGGTATGGTTATCGATTTCGGAGATCTAAAAAAGATCGTAAAAGAAGAAATTGTTGATGTGTTTGACCATGCAACAGTATTCAATAAAAACACACCTCATATTGAATTAGCCAAAGAGTTAAAAGATAGAGGGCATCATGTGATTTTGGTAGATTATCAACCAACCAGTGAAATGATGGTGATTGATTTTGCTCAAAAAATCCAATCGCGTTTACCAGAAAATATCAAACTACATGCAATTAAGTTACAGGAAACAGAAACTAGTTTTGCAGAGTGGTATGCTTCGGATAATTAGCGAATGAGTTAATTGGTTAGTGGTTTAATGATTTAATGAGGAAATGCTCTAATGAGTTATTGATTTAAGGAATGAATGTATTAATTCTTCAATGAACTACAAACTCACAGACTACTTTCCGTTAAATTCATTCATTGTATTTGCCAATCCTGCATTGATAAATGAGGTAATAGCATTAACAGAAGTTGGAATGCGTTCAATCATGGCGCTTTCTTCTTCAGAAGACCATTCTCCTAGCACGTAATCAACTTGTCTTCCTTTAGAGTAGTCAGCACCAACCCCAAAGCGAAAACGTGGATAAGAACCAGTATTAAGCTTGTCTTGGATGTCTTTTAATCCGTTATGACCACCTGAACTACCTTTTCCTTTTATACGAATCTTTCCGAAGTCGATATTTAAATCATCAGTAATAATCAGTAAGTTTTCAATTTGAATATTTTCTTTTTGCATCCAAAATTTAACCGCTTTTCCACTTAAATTCATATAAGTGTTTGGTTTTAAAACAATAACTGTTTTTCCTTTAATTTTAAGTTTAGCAATATCACCTAGCTTTTCAGTTTCAAAAGACCCATCATATTCTTTTACGAAAGCATCTACTATTTTAAAACCGATATTATGACGTGTGTTGTCATATTTCTCACCAATATTACCTAAACCTACTATTAAAAATTTCTTCATTGTATCGTTTTCTGTAGCTGTTGAATGTGTTTTAGAAAAACCAAATAATCTTTTCCAAAGGGTATTAAAAATCATGTGTCAAAAATAAAAAAAGCGCTACACTTGGTAACGCTTTTTAAAAACTTAACGAGGTAAGTCTTATTTCTTTTCAGCTTCAGCTGCTGCTTTTGCCGCGTTACGAGACATACGAACTTGAGCAACCACTGTGTTATCTGGGTGTAAAATTGCGTAGTTATCGTTTTGTAACTTAGTTACATATAACTTGTTACCAATTTCTAACTCAGTAATATCAGCTTCGATAAAATCTGGCAAGTTAGCTGGTAAAGCTTTTACTTTTAATTTACGTAAGTTGTGACGTAATGCACCCCCTACCATAACACCTTTAGATTTTCCTACTAAACGTACAGGAATTTCCATAGTTACAGCTTTATCATCAAATAATTGATAGAAGTCGATGTGTAAAATTTCATCACTTACTGGGTGAAATTGTATATCTTGTAATACAGCGCTATAAGTAGCACCTTCTAATTCAATCGTAGCAGTAAATACTTCTGGAGTATAGATTAACGATTTGAACGCTTTTTCATCTGCTGAAAAGTGAACAGGCTTGTCTCCTCCGTATAATACGCAAGGAACCTTTCCAGCATTACGTAAGGCTTTTGTTGCTTTTTTACCTACGCTTTCTCTTTGAGATCCTTTGATTGTAATTGATTTCATTACTTTGTTTATTAATTTATATTACATTAAAAATTTATCGCTAATAGATGTATTGTCTTGAACTTTATGCATCACATCAGCGAATAAAGCGGCGCAAGATACAACTTTTATTTTAGATATGCTCTTTTTTAAAGGGATTGTATCTGAAACGATTAGCTCTGTTAATTGCGAATTTTGAATTCTTTCATACGCATTTCCTGAAAGAATAGGGTGTGTACAAATAGCACGTACACTTTTTGCACCACGCTCCATCATTAAATCAGCGGCTTTAGTTAATGTTCCTCCTGTATCAATCATATCATCTACAAGAATTACATTTTTACCTTTTACCTCACCAATTAGCTCCATGTGCGCAATTACATTGGCTTTTTGACGTTGCTTATAACAAATAACTACATCGCTTTCTAAGTATTTAGAATATGCGTAAGCTCTTTTTGAACCTCCCATATCTGGTGAAGCAATGGTTAAGTTGTCTAAATCTAAACTTTTTACATAAGGTAAAAAGATGGTAGAAGCAAATAAGTGATCTACTGGTTTTTCAAAGAAACCTTGAATTTGATCTGCGTGTAAATCCATCGTCATAATTCTAGTAGCTCCAGCAGTTTCTAATAACTTAGCTACTAATTTAGCTCCAATAGCTACACGAGGTTTGTCTTTTCTATCTTGACGAGCCCAACCGAAATAAGGCATTACAGCAGTAATATGTCTTGCAGATGCACGCTTAGCAGCATCACACATAAGTAACATTTCCATTAAATTATCTGTTGAAGGAAATGTAGATCCTATAATGAAAACCCTTCTTCCTCTGATTGATTCTTCGAAAGCAGGTTGAAATTCTCCATCGCTAAAGTGGGTAGTGGTTACATTTCCGAGTTCAACTCCGTATGCATTAGCGATTTCTTCTGCTAATTCAATACTTTGTGAACAAGCAAATATTTTAGGGCTTAATTGATTTGTAGCCATTTAGAAAAGTATATTTTAGTTAATGTTGTTGTAGGGGCAAAAATAAAACTATTTTAAGAGTTTAAAAGATATTTTAAATGAAATATTTTATAGATTTGCACTCACCAAAAGCCAAAGTGGTGGAATTGGTAGACACGTCGGATTCAAAATCCGATGCTCGTAAGGGCGTGTGGGTTCGAGTCCCACCTTTGGTACAAAAAAGCACTTAAATCTAGATTTAAGTGCTTTTTTATTATGAATTGAGCTCTTTTTTAACCTGCTCAAACTCTTCAGGAGTGTTGATGTTTCTTATTAAGTTATCATCAACCTCAATAATTTCAACATCAGAGTTAATGAGCATTTTACGTGGGCACGAATATCCTTGCGCTAAATAGGCTAATAATTTTCCGTAGGCTTTTGGTTCGTAAATGGTGATTAAAGGTTCAGGGAATTCTTTGTTTTTCCCTTTTACAGTAGTTGCTATTTTAGAAGGATTTCTCTTTTGTAATAACAATTGAATAAGCTCATTGTTTACAAACGGAACATCTGTAGCCATGACAAGCCATGCTGAGTTTGGATCTTTTTGAAAAGCAGAGCAAACACCTCCAAAAGGTCCTAAATTTAAAAAGATATCATGAATTTCATTCTCTTTTTCTGAGGAGGCTTGAACAGAATAAAAAGTTTCTAAATTGTTGTTTTCTAGCAACTCTTTTACGTGTTCTTTTTGAGACTTTTTATAATACACTAACTCCGATTTATCACGTCCCATTCTGGTACTTTTTCCACCAGTTAACACCAATCCTTTTACTGGCGCAATGTTTTCTTTGATGAGATTATGAATATGATTAGATATTTTATCAATCTCATTAATCGTATAAGAGGTACTATTTTTGATGTTAGGAAAACGTTCTAGTAAACAATCAAAATATTTTGAGTTTTCATTCAATTTAATTACAAATTGAATACTCGTTAATTGATCTAACCTTTTTTTTACAGAAGC
>NZ_JAPEHZ010000076.1 GCF_028823685.1 Tenacibaculum sp. L6
ATAAGTTTACTGTAAACAAGAAAAGTACAAGAGCTATTGATTTTTTTCATAAGATGATTTCTTTATAAATGAATAGTTGTTTCGGATTCATATATAGGACGAAAAAATCGTAGAAGAGGGTGACACGTAGTGTAAAATAATATTTTAAGAAATAAGAGGCGGTTTTATTTGTAAGTGTTCCATTTCTTTTCCTGTAAGTGTCTTTTTGCCAGTAAATTCAAATCCTAGTTTTAAATACAATCTTTTTGCATTCGGGTTATCTTTATCAACTAATAAACCTAAGGTTTCTTTTCTTTTAGAAACGTATTCATCAATTAAAAAGTGCAACATTTTAGACCCAAGACCTTTACCTTGATAGTTAGGGTTTACGCCGATACAGTCAATGTAAAACTCACCTTCTTGAGTTTCGTCTTCACATTGAAAATCTCGATTGAACATGGTTTTTACCAAATAAGCTACAGGAGTTCTTAGTTTTTCTAAGTCGGCTCCGTTATAAACGTTTGCTACAGCGGTAGTATTACCATTATCGTCAATCACCCAACAGTTTTCGTAAGAATATTGATTTTCCTTTTGAAGAATTAATGTTTCTAAAAAAGAAAGTGCTTTTTCTCTTGAGTTTTCTCCTATGAATTCATACACGATATCCTCCATTGCTAACATCATATAAGTAGCAATTTCTTTGGTGTCTTGTGGAGTAGCTTTTCTAATAATCATGTTAGTTTTTCATGTTGTTATAAGAAAGATAAAATTAAAACTACTTTTTAGCTCTTTCTACCAATTCTAATTGTTCTATTTTGGCTTCGGTTGTGAATAAACCGTAATTGATAAAGGCTTTTTTCTTTTCTATTTTGTCAATGGTACCTACAGCATTTCCATCTACTAAACGAACCCTGTCATTAACTTTAAAAACATAAGCAGCTTTTTCTTGGGCGATTTTTTCAGCTTCTTTTTTCTTCTCTTCTCGAACTTTTACTACTTTTTGAAGCACTTCTTTCTCTACTTTTTTAATAGCTTCTTTTTGTTTTTGTGCTGCTACTTTTTCTTCCTGCTTTTCTACTTTCGTTTTCTTTTTAGGAGGATTCTTCTTTAAGTGTTTTGTTTTTTCAGCAGTAACCCATTTAAAAAAGTTAGTAGATAATTCCTTTTTATTGTTAGTTTGAAAATACTTATTCAATAACTCGTTAATCTTTCTACCTAAGGTAAGCATACGTTGGTTATTGTCGTATAGTTCTTGGAAACCTTCTAGTTTTTCGCGAATTCTTAATTCTTTTTCTTGAAGATTCTCAATGTGCTCTTGTCCTTTTGATTTTTGCTTGTCTAAGCTTTCAGAAGTTTTTTGTAAACGATTTCGCTCTTTTTGAAGTTTAGAAATCGTTTTGTCTAAACGTACTTTTTCAGTTTCTACACGCTTTTTAGCTCTGTTAATTAAGCTATACGGAATTCCGTTTTTCTGTGCTACTTCAAACGTAAAAGAACTTCCAGCTTGCCCGATATATAATCGATATAAAGGTTCTAAAGTGCGTTCATCAAACTGCATATTGGCATTGGTAACGTTTTCTAATTCATCTGCCAATACTTTTAAGTTAGCGTAGTGTGTAGTAATGATTCCGAAGGCTTTATTTTCGTAAAACTCTTCTAAGAAAATTTCAGCTAAAGCACCTCCTAATTCAGGGTCAGATCCCGTACCGAATTCATCAATTAAAAATAAGGTATTGTCATTACATTTTCTTAAAAAGTAACGCATGTTTTTTAATCGATAACTATATGTACTTAGTTGATTTTCGATAGATTGATTATCTCCGATATCTGTTAAAATCGTGTTGAACAATGTTGTTTCACTACGTTCATGAACTGGAATTAACAATCCGCTTTGCAACATGAGCTGTAGTAAACCAATTGTTTTCAGTGTGATACTTTTTCCTCCCGCGTTTGGACCTGAAATAACAATAATTTGTTGTTTTTCGTTTAGTTCAAGGGTTTGAGGTATGGTTTCAATATTTTTAGCCTTATTTTTTTGCCATAAAATAGGGTGGAAGGCATCTTTTAAAAATACCTTTTTTTCTTTAGTTATTTTAGGTAATAAACCGTTAATGTTTTTAGCATATTTAGCTTTGGCACCTACAACATCCAAATGTGTTAAAAACTTGAGGTATTCAGTTAAAAGTGGAGTATAAGGACGTATTTCAGTAGCTAAAGCTCTTAAAATACGAACTACTTCTTGCTTTTCTTCGTATAATAAGTTTTGTAATTCTCTACTGTAAGCAAGTGTAGCTTGCGGAGCAATGTATACGATATTACCAGATTTAGATGAGCCTAATAAACTTCCCTTAACTTTACGTCTATGCATTGCCAAAACAGCTAACACACGTTGGTTGTCGATAACCGTTTCTTTAATATCGTCTAAATATCCGCTTGATAAATTTTTACTTAGAGCGCGAGAAAAACTCTCTGATATTTTACCTCTAACAGCACCAATATCTTTACGTATTTGTTTTAAAGTAGCAGAAGCATTGTCGGCAACTTCACCATACGGGGTGATAATTTTTTTGATACTATCAACAATAACTGTGGTGAACTCAACTTCATCACTTAAAATAAATAAAGAAGGGTAGTAGGTTTCAAATTTTTTTAGAAACTTTTTTAGCTCGTTTACTGTTTCAGAAACAGCAGCTACTTTTAAAAATCCGTCAGTTTCTAAAAAACTATTTTCAATAGCAAGTCGCTTAATTTCTTCAGAAATATTTTCAAAATAATGATTAGGAATTCTGTTTTCGTTTTGAAAAGAAGCTAAGTATTCATTAACCATATTCAATTCGAAAAATAATTTTTTCTTATTAGCTATTGGTTGAATTAGCATGGTTTTGTCTTTTCCTAAAGAGGAGATACAGTGTGTAGCAACTTGTTCTAAAACCGTTGTAAACTCTAAATCTTGAAGTGTTTTTTCTGAAATACTCGTTTTCAAATTTCTATTTTTGTTTTTTTAATGTCATATCGAGAAAATAACTCGAACTGACAGAAATTTTTTGAGAATCACAAAAATAACAAACAATGCAAGTAAAAATTAACGATAGCTGGAAAAATATTTTACAACCTGAATTTGAGAAACCATATTTTGAAAACCTTACCAGTTTTGTTAAAAGTGAATATTCAAAACACACCTGTTATCCAAAAGGGACAGATGTTTTTGCAGCGTTTGATTTTTGTGACCTAAATAATTTAAAAGTAGTGATTCTAGGTCAAGATCCTTACCATGGAGTGGGGCAAGCAAATGGATTGTGTTTTTCGGTTCATGATGGTATTACACATCCACCATCACTCATCAATATTTTTAAAGAAATTGAAACAGATGTAGATATTCCGTATCCAAAAAGTGGTGATTTATCACGTTGGGCAAAACAAGGAGTACTCTTGTTAAATGCTACTTTGACGGTTAGAGCAGGAGAGGCAGGGAGCCATCAAAAACAAGGTTGGGAACAGTTTACTGATGCCGTGATTCAGAAAATTTCCGAAGAAAAAAATGATGTAGTGTTTTTGTTATGGGGTGGCTTTGCTAAGAAAAAAGTAAAGTTAATAGACGATAAAAAACATCACATTTTAACTTCTGGGCACCCTTCACCATTAAGTGCCAATCGAGGTTACTGGTTTGGTAACAAGCATTTTTCTAAAACCAACAACTTTTTAAAAGATGTTGGTTTAGCTGCTATTCAATGGTAATTTCAGGGAGTATTGTTTTGTTGTAATAGGGTAAGATAATAGCATCTAACATATCTTCAGTAACATCAGGATAGTGAACTTCAACAATTTTGTTTGAGTTAATCCACTTTTCAATTTTTGGTAATTGTTTTTTGCTTAATTTTTTTACAACCGTAACCCCCATTTCTTTTAAAGTGATAGCGTTACACTGCTGTTCGTATTGGTTTTTCATAGGAATTACTAACAGTTTTTTACGTAGGTATAAAGCTTCGGTGGGGGTAGCAAAACCTGCACCGCAAATAACTCCTTTAGAGGAAGCTATACTTCGAATAAAAGCATCATCATTTATAGGAAGTATTGTAATGTTGTGAAAAAACTGATGTTCTTTACTTTTCTTTGAAAATACCTGCCATTTAATATCTTTTATGCTAGAAAGTGTTTTTACTATTTTCTCATCACTATAAGAAGGAAGGTACACGGTATAATGCCCTTTGTTAGTAATGTTTCGGTAGCGAATTTCTTTTCGAATGATAGGTAAGAAAGTAGAAGACGAGTGTGTTTTAAAGTGAAATCCGAATTTATTTTTAGCTGGAGCGTAATATTTGATTATTAATCGTTCTAGCCTAAATTTTTGATAGGCTGAATTTTTTTCGTTTAACAATGCATTTTGATTGCTTAAAGAAATAATAGGTACATTTCTAAATAAGCAAGCCCAAGCTGAAATAGGTTCAAAATCATTGATTACTAAATCGTATTCTCTTACAGGAAGTGTTTTAATTTCTTGGTGTATTTTTTTAAGGTTTAAGTCTTTTAAAGTGCTAATCAGGTCAATTCCTCCCTTTTTACCAAAAACGAATCCTAAACCATATAATTTATATTTTATATTAAAAGGAAGTCCTATTTCGTATTGTGATCCGCTTACAAGTATATCTACCTCACCACGTCTTTGTAAATGAGGAATAATTTCTAAAGCTCTACTTGCATGTCCGTTTCCTGTTCCTTGAAAAGCGTATAGTATTTTCATTTGCTTGTTTTTTAATTGTTTTTTTAGAAATTTAACAAGGTCAATAGATGGTGTTGACCGTTTCCTAATTAAATACCCATTATGACTTCATAATTATTGAGTTTTAATATTAAACTCTTTAAGTAACTCTGTAAAAAGTTCGCTGCTATTGTGTTCTAAACTTACCAATTCTAGGTCTTTTACAGTATAATTCAAATGGATATTTTTAGCTATTTCGTCTTTTTCGTATTCGTACAAAGACCAATTGTTGTTTTTGTATTCTAAAGCAGTTAAGTTTTCTATCCAATCGCCAGAATTTAGGTAAGTGGTAGTTCCTTTATCTGTTTCAATAATTCTTATTTCTGGTTGATGAATATGACCGCATACTACATAATCATAACCTTCATCTATAGCGATATCTGCTGCAGTAGTTTCAAAATCATTAATGAATTTTATAGCGCTTTTTACGCTGTTTTTTATCTTTTTAGAGAAGGATAATCTTCCATACCCTATTTTATGACTAATCCAATTAACAATGGTGTTGATAAGAATTAAAAAGTCATAGCCCATTCCGCCTAGTTTGGCAAGCCATTTCGAATGTTGCATGGTAACATCAAAAACATCTCCGTGAAAAAACCATCCTTTTTTACCGTCGATATCTAACACAACTTTATTTACAATTTCAAAGCTTCCTAAACGGAATCCTCTAAATTTACGTAGCATTTCATCATGATTTCCAGTAATGTAGTATACCTTTGTTCCAGAGGTGATAAAATTCATCAATTGTTTGATGACTTTCATGTGTGGTTTAGGAAAGTAACGCTTGTTAAACTGCCAAATATCAATAATATCTCCGTTTAGAATTAGAAATTTCGGATTGATAGTTTTTAGGTAATTGTGAAGTTCTGTAGCTCTACAACCAAAGGTTCCTAAATGGACATCTGATATTACAGCAATATCTAATTTACGTTTTTTGTGTTTTTTCATTCTGAGTATACTTCGATGTTTCTCAAAGTTATCTCTCGAATGTTTTTAAAAGATGAAGTAATTATAAATTCTTGGTAATAAAATCTTTATTAAAAAGTATTGAAAAAGTTATGTAAAGGTTTTGTTACTTAGAAAATAGAAAATAGAAAATAGAGAAGAGAGAAGAGACTATAAAAAAACTCCAATTTGACAAAGTCAAATTGGAGTTTTTAATTGTTATATGTTGTTTACTGTATAAGATGTTAAAAATTTTAATTCACTAATCTAATAATCCGACGATCTAACAATCCAACACTCTAAAAAAGATTATTTATTGTGTAATACCCAAGTTCCTTGTTCTAATAACGGAATGGCTTGCTTGAACTTAACATCTTTTTCTTCACCAGTCATCACATTTTTAATAGTCACTTTTTCGTTACGACCAATTTTAGGCTGTTCACGTACAACTGTTTCAACTATTTGTTGCTCTTGTGTTTGTTGATTACGTGCACTGTTAATAGCTTGCTGAGTAGAGTTTTGAACCTCGTCTTTACGTAAATCTAATTGCTCACGTTGTTGTTCACGAGCCTCAGATACTTGTGAAGCTTCTTGACTAGGTAATTTTCCTTTAAATAAGAATGATAACACCTCTTTGTTAATCTTATCAATCGTTTCTTGGAATAACTCGAAAGCTTCAAACTTATAAACTAATAACGGATCTTTTTGTTCGTACGTAGCGTTTTGAACGGTTTGTTTTAACTCGTCCATTTTACGTAAGTGATCCTTCCAGTTTTCATCAATAATTGCTAAAGTGATGTTTTTCTCAAAATCGTTTACTAATGATTTACCTTCAGTTTCGTAAGCTTCTTTTAAGTTAGTAACTACTTGTAACGTTTTAGTTCCGTCAGTAAAAGGAACTACAATACGCTCGTAACGATCACCCTCGTTTTCAAAAACATTTTTGATAACAGGGAATGCGTTAGCGGCATTCCTTTCAGCATCATTTTTATAATGCTCAGTTACAATTTTATATAACTTATCAATTAATTCTTGTTCTGGTGTTTTGTTGAATTCTTCTTCAGAGAAAGGAGAAGTCATTGCTGAGAAACGGATTAATTCAAATTCGAAGTTTTGGAAATCTTTTGCTTCTTTGTTTTGCCTTACCACAGAATCACAAGTATCATAGATCATGTTTGCGATATCAATTTGTAAACG
This sequence comes from Tenacibaculum sp. L6, assembly GCF_028823685.1. Lineage (GTDB taxonomy): Bacteria > Bacteroidota > Bacteroidia > Flavobacteriales > Flavobacteriaceae > Polaribacter. The sequence continues at coordinate 6,878 of NZ_JAPEHZ010000076.1, forward strand.
TTTTCCATCTAAGGCATGACGACGACGTTTGTATACAAACTCACGTTGTGCGTTCATAATATCATCATACTCTAATAAACGCTTACGAATTCCGAAGTTGTTTTCTTCTACTTTTTTCTGAGCTCTTTCAATAGATTTTGAAATCATAGAATGCTGAATTACTTCACCTTCTTTTAATCCCATTCTATCCATCATCTTCGCAATTCTTTCCGAACCGAATAAACGCATTAAGTTATCGTCTAAAGCTACATAGAATTGAGAAGAACCTACATCTCCTTGACGTCCTGCACGACCACGTAACTGACGGTCTACACGACGAGAATCATGACGCTCTGTACCAATAATAGCTAAACCACCTGCGGCTTTAACTTCATCAGATAATTTAATATCGGTACCACGACCAGCCATGTTGGTAGCAATGGTTACCACTCCTGGTTTACCAGCTTCAGCAACTACATCTGCTTCTTTCTTGTGTAATTTCGCATTTAAGATATTGTGAGGAATCTTACGAATTTGTAACATTCTTCCTAATAATTCAGAGATTTCAACAGAAGTAGTACCAACTAATACAGGTCTTCCTTCTCCAACTAATTTTACGATATCTTCAATTACCGCGTTGTATTTTTCACGTGTAGTTTTGTAAACTAAATCTTGCTTATCGTCTCTTTGAATTGGTCTGTTCGTCGGAATTTCAACTACATCTAATTTGTAGATTTCCCAGAATTCACCCGCTTCTGTAATCGCAGTACCTGTCATACCAGATAACTTACGGTACATTCTAAAGTAGTTCTGTAACGTAACGGTAGCAAAGGTTTGGGTAGCATCTTCAATTTTTACATTTTCCTTAGCTTCGATAGCTTGGTGTAATCCGTCAGAGTAACGACGACCGTCCATAATACGACCTGTTTGCTCATCTACAATCATTACTTTGTTATCCATCACCACATATTCTACATCTTTTTCAAAAACCGTGTAGGCTTTTAAAAGTTGATTCATAGTATGGATACGCTCACTCTTTATGCTAAACTCACGATATAATTCTTCTTTTTGATTAGCTTTTTCTTCAGGAGTGGCTTCACTCTTATCTATTTGACCAACTTTTACACTGATGTCTGGTAAAACGAAGAACGTTTCGTTTTTCGTAATTTCAGAAAGGTGAGCGATACCTTTATCAGTTAAATCAATTTGGTTGTTTTTTTCTTCAATAGTAAACCATAATTCTGCATCAACTTCAGGCATTAGCTTGTTATTGTCTTGCATGTAGAAGTTTTCTGTCTTTTGAAGGATTTGTTTAACTCCTTCTTGAGATAAAAACTTAATTAAGGCTTTGTTTTTAGGAAGACCTCTGTAAACTCTTAATAATAAGAATCCTCCTTCTTTTGTGTCTCCTTCTTTAATTAAACGTTTAGCTTCTGCTAAAACACCTACTAAATATTTATTTTGAAGCGAAACTAAATCGGCTACTAAAGGTTTTAATTCGTTAAACTCATGGTGGTCACCTTGTGGTACTGGTCCAGAAATAATTAATGGCGTACGAGCATCATCAATTAAAACAGAATCTACCTCATCAATAATAGCGTAGTTAGGCGCACGTTGTACTAAATCTTTTTTAGAGTTCGCCATGTTATCACGTAAGTAGTCGAACCCGAACTCATTATTAGTTCCGTAAGTAATGTCAGCGTTGTAAGCTGCTCTACGTGCTTCTGAATTTGGTTGATGGAAATCAATACAGTCAGTACTTAATCCGTGAAATTCAAAAATAGGAGCCATCCACGCACGGTCACGTTTTGCTAAGTAGTCGTTTACTGTAACAACGTGAACTCCATTACCTGTTAATGCGTTTAAGTATACTGGTAGGGTAGAAACTAAAGTTTTACCTTCACCAGTCATCATTTCGGCAATTTTACCTTGGTGTAAAACAGATCCACCAATTAACTGCACATCATAATGAACCATATCCCAAGTAACATCTTTACCAGCAGCATCCCATGAGTTAGCCCAAAAAGCTTTGTCATCTTCAAGAGTAATATGTTCTCTGGTAGCTGATAATTCTCTATCGAAAGGAGTGGCTGTTACTTCTAATTCGGTATTGTTAGTAAAACGTTTAGCAGTTTCTTTTACAGTAGCGAAAGCTTCAGGCATGATGTCTAATAAAACAGCTTCTGATGCTTCGTAAGCTTCATCTTTTAATTTGTCAATTTCAGTATAAATTTCTTCTTGACGATCGATATCTGCACTTTTAGCTTCTTCTTCAAGCTCAGTTATTCTATCGGTAAAAGATTGCGTAGCTTCTTTAATTTTAGCTTTAAATTCGATGGTTTTAGCCCGTAATTCATCATTAGATAAATTGCTTAATGAATTTTCAAAAGATCGTACTTTTTCAACGATCGGTTGTAGTGATTTTAGGTCTTTTTCTTGTTTGTCTCCAACAAATAGTTTTATAATCGAATTTAAAACGCTCATTTGTAAAATATTGTTTTTTAGTTGGTTAAATTGTTTTAACTAACGTTTTTTTGTTTTTATTTTAAGTGCTTAAAAGTAAGCAAAAAAAA
>NZ_JAPEHZ010000077.1 GCF_028823685.1 Tenacibaculum sp. L6
ATTAATGATAAAAAAGAAGTTTCAGAAAAAACAAATAGTTTTATTTCTGAACGTCTAAGTAATGTAGCTTCTGAACTAGGAAGACTTGATGATAATGTTAAAACTTTTAAAGATAAAAATAACATAACTGATATCGAATCTGAAGCTCAATTAGCTTTGCAAACTAATACAGAAAATCGCAAAAAATTAATTGAAGCATCTACAGAATTAAGCCTAGCAAAATCTTTAAACAAAGAGTTAGACAACAATGATTATTTACCTGCCAACTTAGGTTTATCAGACTCAAATATTGGAAGTTCTATAAATGAGTACAACCAGTTAATGACTCAACTAAAACGTTTAGAGAAAAGTGCTGGTTCTAAAAACACAGTATTAATAAATGTTCAAGAAAACCTAGCTAGTTTAAGAAGTTCTTTAAAAAGAAGTCTTGAAAATACTGTTAGATCTTTACAAATAAAAGTAGGTAGCTTGCAGCGTGAAGCTAACCGATTTGACACTAAAATTTCTTCTATCCCTACAAAAGAAAGAGAGTTTTTAGATATCGCTAGACAAAAAGAAATTATTGCAGGTTTATATTCTTACTTATTAAAGAAAAAAGAAGAAACAGCTATTTCTTTAACTGCTACTGCGGTTCCTAATGCAAAAATTATTGATAAAGCTTACGGTTCTGATATTCCTGTGAGTCCTAAGAAAAAAATTATTTATTTAGCCGCATTATTACTGGGCTTAATTATTCCTTTCATTATTATTTACTTAAGGGATTTATTAGATACAAAAGTTCATACAAGAAAAGATATTGCAGATTTAACCTCAATACCTTTCTTAGGAGATATCCCACATTCTGAAACAAAGGAAAAGATTGTTATCAACTCTAGTGCTCGTTCTGGCACTGCTGAAGCTTTCAGATTAATAAGAACGAACCTTGATTTTATGCTTTCTAGTAAAGATGAAAATAAAGGTAAAGTAATTTTTGTAACCTCTACCACTAGTGGAGAAGGTAAATCGTTTACTTCTATCAACTTGGCTGCTTCTCTATCTTTGTCTGGAAAAAAAGTTGTACTTGCCGGATTAGACTTAAGAGCTCCTAAAATTATTGAGTATTTAGAGCTTCCTGAAAGAAAAGGTGTTACAAATTATATTACAGATGATAGTATTACGATAGATTCATTAAAGTTTTCTATTGATGAAATCCCTAATTTAGATATTATCTCTTCAGGAGCTATCCCTCCTAACCCAGCTGAACTGCTAATGACTGAAAAGGTAGAACGTTTATTCGCTGAGTTAGAAGCAGATTACGATTATGTAATTATAGATACTGCGCCTGTTAGCCTGGTTACAGACACTTTATTAATTGCTAAGTACTCAGATCTTGTTATGTATGTAGCTAGAGCTAATTATTTAGACAAACGAATGTTAATTGTTCCGCAAACCTTATATAAAGATAAAAAATTACCTAACCTAGCAATCATCTTAAATGACACAGACTTAAAACGTGGTTATGGATATGGTTACGGTTATGGTTATGGCTACGGTTACGGTGCAAACGAAGAAGACAATAAACCTTGGTATAAAAAAATATTTAGTTAATTTCTAATGACAAATAAAAAAGGAAGCTTAAATAGCTTCCTTTTTTTGTATAAACTTTTTATTGTTATTTAATAAATGTTCTATTTGATTTTTTGTTTTCACATTCCCTATTTTTTGTAAAAGCTTTAAATGATTATGATGATGCGTATCTGTCCCTACAAAATCATACATATTCTCGCTTAATAACTTCTGAGCTGTTTTTTGTACGCCTTTTCCATATTGTTCCGTTAACGACAATAAATTCAATTGAAAAACACAACCAGCTTTTTTTAATTTATAAAAGTTCTGAAAATCGCCATGATAAAAATTATAGCGTTCTGGATGTGCTAAAACAGGTTTATAGCCTTTTAGCTGAATTTCGAACAAGATGTCATATAAGTTATACGGAGCATTGAAGTAAGACATTTCAACTAATATATAATTATCTTTTAATGTTAAAATATCATCTGCTTTTAATCGTTCTACAAAACGTTCATCCATCATATATTCAGCAGCTGCATTTATATTCACATCACCAAATCCTTGCTTTTTCAACTCAATTCTTACCTCTTCTAGCTTGCTCTTTATCGTTTCAGAAGAATTTGGATACACATCACCCAAAACGTGAGGCGTAGTTATAAAGTTTTTAATTCCGTAAGAATACATCTTAGAAATTAACGAAATTGAATTCTCTAAATCTTTAGCTCCATCATCTATTCCAGGCAACAAATGTGAGTGAATATCTACAAAACCATCTGGGAAAACTTCATGTAATGGAAGTTCCTTTTTCTTGAAAAAAAACATCATAAGGCAAAAATATCTATTTAACTACAAAAATAAACGAATAATGTATATCATGTAGTATCAAAACCCATTCCTTTTTTAGTTCAAGATAAAATTAATTGCTGTCATCTCATTATGATGCTATATCTTTGGGCTGTAACAGACGAATAATATGATTTTAATTGCTGATGGCGGCTCTACAAAAGCCGATTGGATTACGCTTAACAATGACAAAAAAGAAGTTTTTAGAACTACTTCTTTAGGCTTGAACCCTTCTGTATTAACAAAAGAAGAAATGCTCCGTACGATTAACAGTACAGAAGAATTACTTTCAATACAAAACGAAGTGCAACAAATTCATTTCTATGGAGCCGGTTGTGGTAGCCCCAAAGCTGCGGAAAATTTACAACAAGTTTTGAAATCCATTTTTGAGAAAGCTACCGTTTTTATTTCTGAGGACACGCTAGCTGCTGTTTACGCTAGTTCTGGAAACAACCCTGGTATAGTTTGTATTTTAGGAACAGGTTCTAATAGTTGTTATTTTGATGGAAAAGAAATGATTACTACTGCTCCTTCGCTTGGCTACACACTAATGGATGAAGCTAGTGGTAATTACTTCGGAAAGCAACTCCTTCGTGATTATTACTACAAAAAAATGCCTAAAAAAATAGCCACAGCATTTGAAACTTCTTTTGAATTAGATACGGATATCGTAAAAATGAACTTGTACAGGAAACCCAACCCAAACATGTATTTAGCTTCATTTGCTCGATTTATGTTTGAATATAAAGAAGAAAAATACATCAGAAGAATGATAAAAAAAGGATTTCAAGACTTTTTTTTCTACAGAATACTTCCTTTTGAAAAAGACTCAAAAACCCCAATTTATTTTATTGGTTCTGTTGCCTACTATTTCAGAGACATCTTAGAAAAAGTGGCTACAAAAAATAAGCTAGTTATCACTGAAGTTATCCAACGTCCTATTGATAACTTAGTAGAATTTCATAGAAACAACAGCTTTTAACAAAACTCAACTACTCTTTCGAGAGCCATTCCTCTTGATCCTTTTACTAAAATTGTACTCTTATTTATAGGGTTAAATTTCAAATACTCTGCTAACTCTGAAAAAGTTTTGAACTTTTTGAAGTCAGTAGTGGTTTGGTAAAAGTTTTCTCCTACTAAGAATACGTTGTTGAAATTAAATTCTTTAGTTATATCTGCAATATTTTGATGCTCTGTTGAACTATAGGCTCCCAATTCAAACATATCGCCTATAATAATTGTTTTATGGGTAGCTTTTAGTGCTTTAAAACTTTCTAAAGCAGCTTTCATACTAGTTGGATTCGCATTATACGCATCTAAAATTATGGTGTTACTCTCTGTCTTTATAACTTGCGATCTGTTATTTGACGGAATATAACTTTCAATTGCTTGTTTAATCTGTTCTGAAGTAACCTCAAAATAGTTACCTATCGTAATAGCTGCTGAAATATTTGCAAAATTATATGCTCCTATTAAATTACTTGCTATTGTTTTATTTTGATACGAAAATCGGACTAACGGATCTGCATCTAAATACTTAATATCGTCGCTAAACCATACACTATCCATACCTTTGGTACGCTCTATCTGTTTAGCATCGTTAGGATTGACGATTACTTTTTTATTATGCTTTCTAAGATAGTCATACAACTCAGATTTTGCTTTTACCACACCTTCTAGCGAACCAAAACCTTCTAAATGTGCGCTTCCAAAATTAGTTATATATCCGTAATCTGGTGCTGCGATTTCTGATAGAAAAGCAATTTCTTTATGATGATTCGCTCCCATTTCTACAATACCAATTTCAGTATCTCTGTTCATTGACAATAGAGTCAATGGAACACCAATATGATTGTTCAAATTTCCTACGGTAGCTGTCGTTTTATACTTTGTTGAAAGTACCGCATTGATTAGTTCTTTGGTTGTTGTTTTACCGTTACTTCCTGTCAACGCGATAATAGGCAACCCTAATTGATTACGATGGTAATTCGCCAATTTTTGAAGTGTTTCTAAAACATCGTCTACCAGAATGGTTTTTTCAGAAGTGTTGTATGCAGCTTCATCAACTACAGTGTAACTCGCTCCGTTTGCTAATGCTTCTTCAGCAAATTTATTTCCATTAAAATTCTCTCCTTTCAAGGCAAAGAACATCGTGTTTTGTCTAATATTTCTGGTATCAGTATCAACCAACCCATGAATGCTATATAACTGGTATAAGTCTTCTATCTTCATATTGTAAAAATAAAAAAACCTCATTGAGATTCAATGAGGTTTTTTCTATAATTAAAACTGTACTTATTTTATTTTATCTGGTGTTGCGGTCTTTCTTTTGTTTAACACCATTGGTCCCATTTTGTCAGTAGCACATCTAAATCCGATGTAGTTAGTTGCCATATATTCTGGGAAATATCTTCTTTGGGCAGGATCTAACCAATATTCTCTATCAGCCCAAGAACCTCCTTTGTACACTCTAGACTTATCACTAATCAACGTAGTTCTTCTCTTATCGTCATATTTGTAATTCTCAATAGCATTTCCTAAAGAATCTACTTCTGCTTCTGGTTTTTGAGGAGAGTTATACATTCTAGAAGAACGATCTAGTTGATCTTTATCTAATCCGTAGAACTTAGAAGAAGCTTGATCTCCATCTCCTAAACTAGAGTTATTCGCTAAATTATAGTTTCTTCTCATGTAAGTATCTTCCTTAGTAATTGGAATATACTTCACACTTCCTGGTAAGTCTTTAGGAACGATTCTTCCATTTTCTAAAGTATCATACTCTACTTCTCCATCTCCAACGATTACAACTTTACCTTCTTCGTTAATTAACTTCTTCGTAAAGATATTTCCTCTAAAATAGTTGAAGTCATTTGCTTCTGAATCGATAATTGGTCTGTATACATCTTCAACCCACTCAGCAACGTTACCAGACATATCGTATAAACCGAATGCGTTTGGAGGGTAACTTCTTACTGCGTTAGGAATATCAGAACCATCACTACTCCATCCAGCAATACCACTATAGTCTCCTTTTCCTTGCTTAAAGTTAGCTAACTGATCTCCTCTTCTACGCTTATCTCTATCACGTGTATATTTTCCACTCCAAGCATATTTTTTTCTACCTCTAATGTTGTTATACTCACGGTTTTCAAAAATAGCTTTTGCAGCATATTCCCATTCAACTTCCGTAGGAAGTCTGAATTTCTGAGCTAAAATACCATCAGAAGAAGTTACTTGTCTTCCTGTAAACGATCCCTTCGCTGGTTTTGGCTCTCCTTTAACTCTTGGTACAGGAATACCTTTTTTATAGATAGTAGAATCACCATCGAAAATTGCATACGGATCTGTTAAATATGTATCCGTATCAAAATTATTTTGTCCTCTGAAGCTTAATGAATCGTCTTTAAAGATGTTTTTAATCACCCCTTTATCCATTAAAATTTTCAAGTTCAATGCATTGGTACGCCACTTACAGTATTTATTAGCTTGAATCCAGCTAACCCCAACCACAGGATATTCTGCATACGATGGGTGACGTAAATAACTTTCAGATAATAAGTTTGTGTTTCCTAAACCTTTTCTCCAAACTAAAGTATCCGGTAAAATTGAAGGATAAATATCTTTAAATTGTGGGTCTTCTGGAGGAAATACATCTTTGGTATATTGCATAAACAAACCATATTCTGCATTGGTTACCTCTACTTCATCCATATAAAAAGAACGTACGTGCATTTTTTGAGGCGTCGTATTCCAATCAAACATTACGTCGTCTTGTACTAGTCCCATAGTAAAGGTACCACCTTCAATATGAACCATTCCTGGGGGAACATTTTTACCTTCTTTGTACTTCCCTTTTAAATAACCACCATAACTAGGATCGTTAAAGTTCCAACCAGTTAGAGAGGACTTACTTGAACCGCTACCTCCATTACTCTTACAAGAAGTAATCAGCAAGCCGGTGATCGCTAATAAACTAAATAATTTTAACGTACTTTTCATGTATTTTAAACTGTTTTTTAAGGGTGTCGCAATTTACAATATTTCTAATTTCTTACAACTAATTTAGTCACAAATTCTTTTTTCGCAACCTTAGCCTTGCTAGATTACAAACGATGTATTTAAAACTTTAGTATTACGAATCTAAGAAAAAGATTAAAATAAAGGTTGTTTAACTTCATTATTTCTCACATTCTAAAAAAAGACAAATTAAAACACCTTATATAATATATTCTTTATCTTGTCGTTAATGTACTACAGAATTAAAGTAATTAGAAATACGTAAGTTTCCTATTACAGCCCCGATAATCCTTCAATTAAAGTTATATATTTGCTAAACAATTAATCAAATTTTACATGAAAAAATTATCGATCGTATTATTTTTTGTGTGCTTTACCCTTCAAAACAAAGTACAGGCCCAAAATGAAACGTCAATAAACACAACGGCAATGCCGTTTTTATTGATTACACCCGATGCTCGCGCTGGTGGTATGGGAGACATTGGTGTTGCAACATCTTCAGATGCTTTTGCAATTTTTCACAACCCTGCAAAAACTGCTTTTAATCAAAATAGAATTAGCCTTGGTGTTAACTACACCCCATGGCTTAGAAACCTTACTGATGATATTTTTGTAGGTGGTGGTTCTTATGTAAACAGATACAGCGAAAAATCTGCTTGGGGAATAGACTTGAAATATTTTTCTTTAGGAGAAGTAGCTTTATATGACCTAGGAGGTGTTTCTAACGGTACAGAAAAACCAAACGAACTAGCTATTACAGGAATTTACTCGTTAAAACTGAGTGAAACCTTCTCTATGGGTATTGGTCTTAAATACGTGCATTCTAATTATAAAATTAGAAGTAATGATTCTAGCATAGAATCTGTTAACTCTTTTGCAGTAGATGTTTCTGGGTATTACCAATCAAAAGAAGCAAACTACGGAAGTTTTAATGGTCGTTATCGATTAGGATTTAACATTGCTAACATTGGACCTAAAGTAGAATACACTCCTGGAGTACCAAATTTTATCCCTACAAACGCTAAAATTGGTGGTGGATTCGATTTTATTTTTGATGATATGAATATCTTCGGATTGAATTTAGAATTCACAAAACTATTAGTTCCTTCTAATCCTAATTCGGATAGAGGGTGGTTTGAAGGAATGTTTACTTCATTAGGTGATAGAAGCTTTGAGGAAGAATTACAAGAAACCACTTGGGCTTTAGGAGCTGAATACCTATACAATAATTCTTTTGCAATGAGAGCTGGGTATTTTCATGAGAGTCCAGAAAAAGGCCAACGCCAGTATTTTACATTAGGTACTGGTTTTGCCACCAAAGCATTTAATATTGATTTATCGTATTTAATTAATACATCTGAGGTTAATAATCCTTTAGAAAACACCTTACGCTTTTCACTTTCTTTTGATTTAGGAGAGCTTTATGAAGTTTACTAAAATTCGTATTTTTTTTATACATTCGTAAAACATACAAAAGCAGTCTACCCGACTGCTTTTTTTGACTAATTTATTCATTATGAAGAAAATTACTATAACCACCTCCGCTACGTTGTTTGATGATATCTCTCAATTGTCAACCGAAGATGCTTTCTTATTAGAAAAAGCAGTTGAAGCCAGACAAAAAGCCTATGCTCCTTATTCAAAATTTAATGTTGGTGCTGCTTTATTGCTCGACAATGGAGAGATCATTTTAGGAAACAATCAAGAAAGTGCAGCGTATCCTTCAGGTATGTGTGCCGAACGTGTGGCTATTTGGAAAGCAGGTTCTGAGTATCCGAATATGAAAGTAAAAAAAATAGCCATTACCGCTGCTTCTGAAAACTCAACAGTTGATAAACCTGTCGGTCCTTGTGGTGCTTGTCGACAAACCTTATCAGAATATGAAATCAACCAAAAACAACCAATTGAAATCCTATTTATGGGAGAAGTTGGACAAATTGTAAAAACAGAATCGTTACTTTCGTTACTACCATTTTCCTTTGATAGTTCTTATTTATAAAGTTTCCAGACATCAAAATCACAAAAAAGACGTTTCCTAATTCCTAAAAAAACAATTTAAACTCCATTTTTTAAGAATCTAACAAATCTTTAAAATAGCCTCTTCATAAAAGGGTTATCCTCAATAAAAATGCTTTATTTGTAATTACTCAACCTAAAAAAATCATTTATTTCAATGAAACACTCAGTAATTACAGGAACAGGTTCGTTCATTCCATCTATCAAAAAGGAGAATGCTAACTTTAACAATCATGTATTTTTAAATGCAGATGGAACCTCATTTGATAATCCTAACCCTATAATTATTGAAAAATTCAAATCCATTACGGGTATTGAAGAACGCCGTTATGCAAAAGACGAGTACAAAGCTTCTGATTTAGGCTATTTTGCTGCAAAAAAAGCTATTGAAGATGCTGAAATTAATCCAGAGGAATTAGATTACATTATTTTTGCACATAATTTTGGGGATGTAAAAAAAGACGCTATTCAAAGTGATATCCTACCTAGTTTAGCTACTCGTGTAAAATATTTACTACAAATTGAGAACCCAAATTGTGTTGCTTACGACATTTTATTTGGTTGCCCTGGTTGGGTTGAAGGTGTCATTCAAGCACAAGCTTTTATCAAAGCTGGTATCGCAAAAAAGTGTTTAGTCATTGGTGGTGAAACCTTATCGAGAGTCGTTGACATCAATGATCGAGACTCTATGATTTATAGTGATGGCGCAGGTGCTTGTATTGTTGAAGCTACCGATAAAAATGACAGTGGAATTTTAAGTCATGCTTCACAAACTTTTACAAAAGATGAAGCCTATTATTTATTCTTCGGAAATTCAAACGATAAAAGCAAAGACAAAGATGTTCGTTACATTAAAATGCACGGGCGTAAAATTTACGAATTTGCCTTAACCAATGTACCTAAAGCCATGCAAACTGCTTTAGATAAAAGTGGCGTTTCAATTGATGATGTTAAAAAAGT
>NZ_JAPEHZ010000078.1 GCF_028823685.1 Tenacibaculum sp. L6
TTTCTTATTCAAATTCAATTTTACTAGAAATAAATAAAGAAAAGAGACTATACAATAATTTATTTATTGACAAAGGAATAATGATTTTTAAATTAGATGGATCTTCAACAAATTTATTTGTATTAGCTAATCAAAACATTATACCTGATCTTGACATTTCTTCTTATTTATACGCAAAATATTCTAACCAGATAAAAAATGTTGTAGAAATAGATAATCCTAAATACTTTTATCAATTTGAAAAAGATAATTTAATTGATTCTGAAGAAATTACTGGGTTCTCTAATAAAGACTTAGCTATCATTGAAGATGTTTATTTAAAAAATAATTCTAAACTAGATAATACTTTAAGAAAAAAAATTGAAGATGTTACAAGTATTTATTTAGAAGTAAATGATAGATTATACATTTCATCAATAATTAAAAAATTAAAAACTCAATTCAAAAACTAAAAAATTACTAATCTAAACTTATTTCTAAAGTTTGAACTGCTTAAAAACATCCTTAAAATTTGCCTTACTGAAAAACACTAACTAAAAACCCATTACTTACAATTATATCAGACGTTTTAAGGAAGTTTGCAAAACTTACCAATTTTTGGTACTTTTGAATAAACATTAGAAATTATGAGTAAAAACACATCAATATCGTTAGGTAATTATTTTGATCAGTTCGTACAATCGGACGATACAAAAACGTAAGTGAAGTTATTAGAGCTGGTCTTCGACTTTTAGAGAACGAAGAAAGTAAGGTTATTGCTTTACGAAATGCAATCCAAGAAGGAATTGACAGTGGTATTGCTCACAATTTTGACCCAGAAAAACATCTTCAAGAGTTAAAAGCTAAACATAAAAAAAATGGCTAAATATGAACTCACCAACAAAGCAGTTGAAGATTTAACTTATATCTGGGAATACACTTTTAGAAAATGGTCTGAACAACAAGCTGACAAATATTATAATTTACTATTGAATAGCTGTCAAGACATTGCCAATAATCCTGAATTAGGAAAAAATTATGACGGCGTAACAAGTGACTTACTCGGACTAAAAACTAGCAGACACATTATTTTTTATCGCAAACGAGTTAACCAACCAATTGAAATTACAAGAATTTTACATGGTCGAATGGATTTAAAAAATAGAATTCCTGAATAAAAAAATCTACAAAAGATATTAGTTTAATTTCTTAAACTATTTTTCTTCTTTACTAAAAACACTGACTAATCTCTGTATCACTCTCTAACTCTACCGCTTCTTTGTTTTGTTGAAATAAACGTGCTGTATAGTTTCCTCGTAATATAATTGAGTCTCCGTTAACTTCTAGCCAACTTCCTTCACGTAAGCCCAATACAGATGTTTCATTAAAAATATGATATTCTTTAATACGGGTTTCTCTAGTTTCTCCCATATGTGTAGAATCTGGATTCGGATCTAAATAATGCGCATTGATATTAAACGGAATAAACCCTAAGGTTTTAAAACTTGGTGGATACACGATAGGCATATCATTGGTATTCATCATCGTTACTCCACAAATATTACTGCCAGCACTCGTACCTAAATACGGAGTTCCATTTTCAACTACTTTGGTTAAAGCAGGAATAATATCATTTTTATATAGTTGATTTACCAATTCAAACGTATTACCTCCTCCTGTAAAAATTGCCTCCGCTTGCTGTATTGCTTCTTTCGGATTATCAAACTCATGAATCCCTTTTACCTCTTTATTAATGGTAGCAAAAGCCTTACGAGCTATCTCGGTATATTCATCATAGGTTTTACCACTTGCCCGTGCATACGGAATAAACAAAATTGTAGACGCTTCTTTAAAAAAGTCTGCCAACGTTGGTAAAATATATGCTAAATATCCACTTCCATGTACTGTAGATGTACTTGCTACGATAAGTTTTTTCATTTGATATTTTTAATTGTTTTTCAATGGTCAAATGTAACCTTACATGTTTAAAATAATAATTTTAAACATGTCGGTTTCATCTGATTTAAACGCTATTATTCTTAGTATCAGCTCTAAATTTTCAAAAGGTAATTAGTGCTATTATTTTTCAAATTAACAAAAATTTACCATGTCATTAAAACATTTTTAAGACAAGTAGGTGGTTTATTTGTGATATGAGAAACTTTTTACTTATTCTTTTTACGCTATTTTCTTGTGTCGTTTTTGCACAGGCTCCTCCTAAAATTATTAAGGGAACTGTTTTTATAGACAGTATTCCTACTCAAGATGTGCACATCATCAACAAAAAACTTGCTTTAGGAGCTATTTCAAACGAAAACGGACAATTTGAAATTTTAGCAGAAGAAAATAACATACTATTAATTTCTCACCTAAATTTAGAATACAAAGAAATTACTGTGAGTGAAGAAAACATAAAAGCTAAAAACATTGTTGTTTATGTTGATAGTAAAACTCATATGCTAGATGAAGTTGTTTTAGAAAGAAAAAGAGGAATTTTTGAAACAGATGATGATATTCTTACCAATGCCCCAATAGTTAATGCTAAAACATTAAAGCTCCCCTACGCCAACGTAATCCCCAAAGGTGACAAAACGGTAAAAATTGAATCGGGAATAACTATAGGACTCTCAGGACTTGTAAACGCACTTAACGGAAATAATAAAAAGAAAAAACTACTAAAAAAACTAAAAATAGAAGATGAAAACATAGCCAACATCCGAAAACATTATACAGATGGCTTTTTTATAAGACAACTAAAAATTAAAGAAGAACATATTAATTCATTTTTAGAAAGTTGTGTTTCAAAAGGTATTATCAATCTGTATCGAAAGGATAAAGTTCTTGAATTAACTTCCGTTTTAATTGAAAATAGTAAACACTCTCCTTATCTATTAGAAAATGAACATATAAGACTCTCTCAAAAATAATTGCATGATAAAACAACTACCAATCACTTTACTTTTATTACTTACTCTACAAATAACCGCTCAAGAAAACCGAAAATTCTTATATGCATCGGTTCACGATGAAGTAGCATCTGTACCCAATGCACATATTATCAATTTAAACACCAAACAAGGTACTTTTACGAATGATAATGGTGAATTTAGGATTTTAACAAAACCAAACGACTCTTTACAAGTCTCATTTGTAGGCTACGAAACGAAAATTATTAAAGTTGAAACGATTCATTTTGGAATTGAAAAACATACAATAGAACTAAAAAAAATAGCTATTGAACTAGATGAAGTAGAGGTAAAAAAACATTACTTAACGGGGTCTATTTCTTTAGATATTAAACAAGCACCTAAAGATTCAATTGGCGATCTTGTTAAAGATTTAGTTTCTGATATAAAAAACATGAAGGTTTCTGATATTATGAAGATGCCTGACGATGAACTTAACAGCAAAAAGGCTCCAAATATGAGAAAAGTAATCGACCCTACAGCTGCTTTTGCAGGTATTGGAGGAAGTGTTAGTTTAGGTCTTGATGCTTATTCTCTAAAATTAAAAAGAACCCGAAAAGCAATAAAGTTTAAAGAAGATTTTCCTAAAATGCTCCTCTCAGAATTTGGAGAACACTTCTTCTTTGAAGAATTGAAAATTCCTGAAGATAGGTACCTACATTTTTTAGAATACTGCAATCCGCTAGGCATTGAAAAATTATATAAAGATGGAAACGTTTTAAAACTAATCGAAATTTTGCGAAAAGAAAGTGTCAGTTATTTAAAAACTATTCATGAAAAAGAATGAAGAAACTATTAATCATACTATGTTTTGTTTCATCTATTAAAGTTCTATCCCAAGAGCGAAGAGCTTTTTTATATGCCTCAATTTATGATGAAATTAGTGCTGTATCAAATACACATATTATCAATTTAAATACCAAACAAGGTACTTTTACGAATGATAATGGTGAATTTAGAATTTTAGCCAAACCAAACGACTCTTTACAAATATCATTTGTAGGTTATGAAACGAAAATTTTTAAAGTTGATTCAAATCATTTTGGTATACAACAAAACAAAATTGAACTTAAAAAAGTAGCAATAGAACTCGATGAAGTTGAAATAAAAGAGCACAACTTACTTGGATATATTTCTTCTGACACTAAACATATTAAAACTGAAAAAGAAATCAATGCAGAAAGTTTAAACCTTCCTTACGCTGGTTCAAGAATTTTAACTCCTGCCGAAAGAAGATGGCATACAGCAACAACTAGTTATAGCGGAATCCCTGTAGATCCACTTTTAAATTGGATATCTGGTAGACTAAAAAAGCTAAAAAAAGAAAAAGCTATTGAAGATACTGAAAAGAGAATACAACATATACGTAACAATTATCGAGTTTATATACTACATGAATTAAAAATTATACCAGAAGATCTTACAAGGTTTATCTACTTTATTGAAAACACCAATAATTTCTCTCCTTCATTATTAGCTGATGAAATAATGATGATTTCATTCTTAAAATTAAAATCTGATGAATTTAAAAAATTAAACCCGCAAAATTATAAACCAAACCAACAGTAGTCCAGAATTTAAATCGCTGATTTTAAAATATTTTGTACCTTTATAAGTAAGCACTAACCTACAACACTTACCATTATGAAGCGATTTCTTTTAGCCTTACTTCTTTTATCACAAGTTGCGTTCTCACAAGAAGAGCGAAAAACACTTTTCGGAATTGTTTATGATGAAAATGGTGTTTTAGAAAATGCTCATATTGTTAACTTTTCTACAAATCAAGCTACTTTTTCTAACGAAAATGGTGAGTATCGAATTTTTGCTAAACCTAACGATTCAATAAGATATACCTCTATCGGATACAAAACTATTTTTGAAACTCTTACCAAAGAGGATTTTAATACTTACCGAAAAAGAACCACTTTAGAAAAACAAGATTACGAATTAGATGAAATTTTACTACGAAACAACGAACTTTCAGGAGAGCTTACTAAGGATTTACGAAAAGTAAAACGTGATAAAAATCTAGAAATCGCTAGCAACGCTACTGATTTTTCTAAAGTAAATTATAACAACTATGCTTCCGATGATCATATTAGCTTACATGTAAAACCCAATGTAGTTAGAGTTGATCCTACTAAAGATTTTGAAGGATTTGGCACAACCAATACATTTCCTGTAAAAGACTCAGAAAAAATACAAGAACTTCGTAAAGAATTAGCTTTTAAAGAAAGTTTGCCAGCTAAACTATTAAATGAATTAGGGGAAGATTTCTTTTTTGTTGAACTAAAAATTCCTGTAAATAATTATTATCATTTTCTTGAATACTGTAATCCGTTAGGTATTGAAAAACTATATCAAAACCGTGAAGTATTAGAGGTTATTAAAATTTTAAGAAAAGAGCACATTAGCTATTTAGAAATTATCAAAAAACAGTAATTTGGCGCAATAATTGTTTTAAAACACTTCATGAAAAAAATTATAATCATCCTTTTAGTACTTCCGTTACTATCGTTTACACTACATAAATACTACGTTGCTTTAACTGAAATAGAATATAAAGAAGACTCAAAAAGCGTTCAAATGATTATGAATGTTTTTATGGATGATATAGAATTAGCCATTAATAAAGACTACAATACTAATTTACAAATAGCTTCTAAAAATCAGCTTTCTAATATTGATGATTACTTTTACAAATACTTACAACAACATTTTAAAGTAATTATCAACAATCAAGAAGCTTCTTATAAATTCATTGGAAAAGAATACGATGGTGATATTGTTTATTTTTATTTAGAAATAGAAAATGTTGAAACACCAACTTCTATCGAAATTCAAAACGATGTTTTAGTTGATCACTTTCCAGATCAACAAAATTTGATAAAAGCTACCGTCAATAAAAAACGAAAAAGTTTATTCTTGTCTAATACTAATGATAAAGGTTTGTTAAAGTTTTAACATTTACATTTTTTTAATAATAAGTTTTCATTAACTTTCCGCTTATTTATTCAAAAAAATCAATAAGCACACAATGAGAAGATATTCTACGCTACTATTTTCAGCACTCTTTGTATCGACTTCTTTATTTGCCCAAGAGGGACCTAAAAAAGAGCATCAACAAGGTCATACTGATCAAAACAAATTCCGACAGTTAAAAGATGTACTAGCAACTCCAAACGATCAACGTACCGCCTCTGGTGCACCTGGTCATGCATACACGCAACAAAAAGTTGATTATGTAATGGATTTGCGTTTAGATGAAGCTGCTAACAAACTTTATGGTGAAGAAGATATTACATACCACAACAATTCTAGAGATCATTTAGAGTATTTATGGTTACAGCTAGATCAAAATATGCGAGCTCCAGATTCTAAATCTCCATTAGCCCAATCTAAAAAAGCGAGTGGTTTTCAAACTCCAGATAAGTTCGTTGCTGAGAATATGGACAAACCAAAAGATTTTGGTTTTAAAATAGAAGCGGTAAAATATGCTGATGGTAGAGATTTATCTCACACTATTAACCGTACAATGATGCGTATTAATTTGCCAAAACCTTTAGCTCCAGGTGAAATTTTTAAATTTAAAATCAAGTGGAATTACCTGATTAACAACTCCGTAGAAGATGGTGGGCGTTCTGGTTTTGAATTATTCCCTGATGGAAATAAAAACTATACAATTGCTCAATTTTTCCCAAGACTATGTGTGTATGACAATGTAGAAGGATGGCAAAACATGCAATTTTGGGGACGTAGTGAATGGGCTCTTGAATTTGGTGATTACGATGTGAAAATTACGGTTCCTGAAGATCATATTTTAGATGCTACTGGTGTTTTACAAAACGAAAAAGATGTATTAACAAAAGAACAACGTAACCGTTGGGCTGAGGCTAGAAAATCTTTTAAAAACCCAGTATTTATCGTTTCTCAAAAAGAAGCTGAAGAAAACGAAAAGAAAGGTACTACTAAAACAAAAACTTGGCACTTTAAAGCAAACCAAGTGCGTGATTTTGCGTTTGCTTCTTCAAGAAAATATATTTGGGATGCTATGGCTGTTAACATTAACGGTAAAACTGTAATGGCAGTTTCTATGTATCCAAAAGAAGGAAATCCGTTATGGGAAGAGCATTCAACTCGTGTGGTTGCAAACACCTTAGAAGAGTATTCTAAAATGACTTTTGATTATCCGTATCCTAAAGCAATTTCTGTACACGCAAAACGCCAAGGAATGGAATACCCTATGATTTCATTTAATTACGGACGTCCAAACCCTGACGGAACTTATTCTGATAGAGTTAAAAACGGAATGATTGGTGTAATTACACACGAAATTGGTCATAACTTCTTCCCTATGATTGTAAACTCTGATGAGCGTCAATGGACATGGATGGATGAAGGATTAAACTCTTTTGTAGAAATTTTAGCTGAATTAGATTACGATCCAAACTTTAATACAGGTAACTTACCAAAAGACATTGTTCGTTACATGAGCTTAGACCAAAGTAAATTAAGCCCTATCATGTCTCAAGGTGATTACGTTCATAATTTCGGGCCAAATGCATACACAAAACCAGCTGCTGGTTTATACATGTTACGCCAAACCATTATGGGACCTGAATTGTTTGATTACGCTTTTAGAACTTATTCACAAAGATGGATGTTCAAGCACCCTACTCCTGCTGATTTCTTTAGAACTATGGAAGACGCTTCTGGTATGGACTTAGATTGGTTCTGGAGAGGTTGGTTCTACACAACTGATTATACTGATATTGGTATTAAAGAAGTGAAGCCTTTATACCTAACTAACAAACCTAACGAAGAAACAAAGAAGTTACAAGCACAATACCCTTCTTACTTTGCTCAATTAGGAAAATTAGTCTACTTAACTACTGATAAAAAAGATGCTGATAAGTCTGAAGTAGAAGCGTATATCAACAGTTTACCTAAAGACAAAAAAGCTAGCTTAAAAGAATTACCTCAGTACATTTATGAAGTTGAGTTTGAAAAACCTGGGGGGTTAGTAATGCCTATTATTCTTGAAATGACTTATGCTGACGGAACAAAAGAGCGTCAAACTTTTCCTGCTCAAATATGGAATAAAAATGAGCATCAAGTGTTTAGAGTATTTACTTCTTCAAAAGAAATTAAAAGCTTTGTTGTAGATCCTGATTTAGAAACAGCTGATATTGATACTTCTAACAACAGTTGGCCAAAGCAAACGACTAACAAGTTTGATACTTTCAAAAACAAAACAAAAAACTAATCTAAAATATAGATTAAAAGAAAAGCAGCTTTAATAGCTGCTTTTTTTATACCTCTAAATAAGATATTTAATTCCGCTTTAATTTAAGTACTTGATTAGTGATAAACATTACTTATAGTATTTAAAGATGCATCTTATTTCTTTTGCGATAGCTTAAACAAACTTTTCAATTCACCATAACTCGCTATTCATCAACTTAAAACAAAAAAAGCAGCTCTAAAAAAGAACTGCTTTATTGATTATTTTACTTATCTAATTTCTTAGTTATTTTTCTTTTCATCATCTTTCGATGCTTTATTCCAAATTTTGATCTCATCATCGGCAGTAACACCTTCTAATACTTCAATGTTTACTCCGTCTGAAACGCCTAATTTTAACTCACGCTTTTCAAATTCATCTTCTCCTTTTTTCACTTCTACATAAGGTTCTTCAGTTTTCTTGTCAAAACGTAATAATGATTCTTTGATAGATAAAACACTGTCTTTCTTTTCTAGAACAATATCTGCATTGGCGCTATACCCTGCTCTAACAAAATAATTATCGTCAAGGCTTACATCTGCTTTAATTTTAAACTGTACTGCTCCGTTTTCTTCAGTTCCTTTAGGTGCAATAAAATTTAAGATCGCAGGAAACTTTTTGTTTTCAATAGCTCCTAATGAAACTTCAATGTTAGATCCTTTTACCAACTTCCCTACTTCAGACTCATCAACTTGTCCTTCAAAAATCATCTTTTCCATATCTGCAATTGTAGCAATAGTAGTACCTGCGTTAAAATTGTTAGACTGAATAACTTGGTATCCTTTCTTTACTGGAATTTCTACCACCATACCAGAAGTTGTTGCTCTAATATTCGTATTCGCTCCTGCTGAACCAACAGAACCTTTTTTAATGATTTGATAATCGTTTTGAGCATTTCTCAAATCATTTTTTGCTTGGTTATACGATAATTGTGAGTTTTCAAACTCTTGACTAGAAATAACTCCTTTATCAAAAAGTT
>NZ_JAPEHZ010000079.1 GCF_028823685.1 Tenacibaculum sp. L6
AGTGCTGTCAAAAATCATCTAACTACTTGCTAAAATTTCAAGCTTTTTAATTCTTTTATTTACTAAGTATCTTGCTATCCAAATTAAAATAAAAGGTATATAAAAAAAGAATATTACATTAAATATATCTTGTTTATAACGATGTATAGGAAAAATCTCTTCTCCTTTGTATCTTAAAATAATACTTCCTTTAGGTTTTTGAATATTCCAAACTAATAACTTTTCTCCTACAGAAGCTGTATCTCGTTCAATAGTGTTTAAGGGTAATAAAACTATTTTTACATTTCCTTGACTATCTTTTATCTTTGCAAAACGTGAGTTTGTTTCTCGGCTTCCTCCACCGTTACTATACATTGAATCTATGATTACACTTTCTTTGATATATTCTTTTGATTTGTTTATAGTTTTGACGCTTGACTTTAATAAAAAAAACAGCATAATAAACCCTGCTACACTTAGTATTTGTCCTAGGGTTAAAAATAGCTTTGCTCGGTATAAAATCTTTAGTTTTTTATTCACCTTCTCCAAGCTTAAGCTCTTTATAGTAGTACTCTATCAGTTTCTCTGGATTTTTAACCGTGTTTTTAATCCATTCAAAATACAACTCTTTTTTCTCTACGTCTGATAATTTCCAATCTATTGGTAACTTCTTCATACGAGTGGTAACATCTTGTAAAATAATTGCTGCGGCTACCGAAATGTTCAAACTTTCAGTAAAACCTACCATTGGAATTTTTAAAAAGCCGTCGGCTTCTTTCTTTATGTAATCAGAAATCCCTTCTTTTTCAGTTCCAAAAACAAAGGCTGATTTTTTAGTTACATCAAAATCAGACAACACACAAGAATCCGTGTGCGGTGTAGTTCCTATAATCTGGTATCCTTTTTTTCTTAAATCGTCTAAACAATCCTTAGTATTGTCACCATCTTCTTTATAACGGTTGATATTTAACCATTTCTGACTTCCTTTAGCAACGTGCTTTGACACTTTATTGGTAAAACTATTTTCGATAGCATACACATCTTGTACACCAAAAATATCGCAACTTCTCACTACTGCACTGGCATTATGCGGTTGGTAAATATCTTCTAAAACTACTGTAAAATGACGTGTTCGCTCGCTTAATACCTTTTCAAACGTTTCCTTCCTATTCTCAGTAATATATCCTTCCAAATAGGTTAATAATCCTTCATCAATCATACAACAAACATAGTAATTTTTCCTATTTTTAATCGCAAGGAGATAGCTAAGTATTTATTTTCTTAAACTTGCAACGAAATCTATATTATGAAAAAACGTTTGGTAGTATTAACAGGAGCTGGTATGAGTGCTGAGAGTGGTTTAAAAACCTTTAGAGATGCTGATGGTTTATGGGAAGGACATGATATTTATGAAGTAGCTTCTCCTGAAGGATTTAGAGCTAACCCAGAATTAGTTTTAGATTTTTACAACCAACGTAGAAGGCAACTTTTGGAAGTAGCTCCTAACAAAGCACATTTAAATTTAGCTGATTTAGAAAGCACTTTTGATGTTGATATCATTACTCAAAATGTAGATGATTTACACGAACGCGCTGGTAGTTCTAATGTATTACACTTACATGGTGAATTATTAAAAGTGCGTAGTACAAAAAATGAAAACTTGGTATATCCATGGAAAAAGGATATCCTTTTAGGAGATACATGTGAAGAAAATGCACAATTACGTCCACACATTGTTTGGTTCGGAGAAGATGTTCCATTATTAGAGAAAGCGGTTGAAATTACTTTGCAAGCAGATATTTTGGTTATTATCGGAACCTCAATGCAAGTATATCCTGCTGCAAGTTTGGTGGATTATGTAACATCTAACACCCCTATTTACTTTATTGACCCCAACCCTGCTGTAAACAAAAACGCCTTTAATAATTTAACGATTATTAAAGACGTTGCCAGTACTGGTACTGATACATTAATCAGTATACTTCGATAAGTTCAGATGATATTGACTAGGAATTAGAGGTTAATCGATCGAAATATTCGTACAGTTCTCCTTTAGAAATAGTACTTCCTTTTTCAATCAAATCAAACAACTCTACATTTCTTTCTTCTTGATACGGCTTTGATCCTCTTAAAAATTCTATGGCTTCATCTTGTGGATTTTTTAATAACCACTCAAATCCTTCTTGTTCAAGTACGTTTACTTCTTTATCAATCGTTATTACAATACGATGAATTTCTTTTTCATCACACTTAAATAAGTTAACCACTTTTGGAGAAAAATGCTCTAGATAATTCGTTTTGGTCAATACATCGTCCCAAACGACATCGCTAAACACATTCATTTCATCTTCAGCAACATGAGGTTTCTCTTCTTTTAGCTCATCCCATTCTTTTTTATCGATGTTTTGTGAAGCTAAAAAACGTGCAAACTCTTCATGTAATCCTTCAAACTGCTCTTTTGTAAGTTGTCTATATTTCAAAAATTCAAATTTTAATAATTAACTAACCCTAGCTTTTATTCATTCTCTTTAATTAGGGTGATTATCTTGTTTTTTTAATCCTCAATGAGGGTTTCTCATTCGGCAATTTTAATAATAAATTAGGATTAGGGCAATTTTGCTTGTAAAAATCCAAGGTCTTTTTTGAAGATACTCCTGGGTAATCGCCATAATAATCTTCAATATCTATAATTAATTGAAAGTGTAAGTGTGGCGCATAATCTCCATTGACAGAACTATCTCCTAAAGTTCCTATCTTTTCTCCCTGAATCACCTTGGTTCCAACTTCTAAGTTTTTTATAGACTCTAATGATAAAT
The DNA here is from genome assembly GCF_028823685.1 of Tenacibaculum sp. L6. Classification (GTDB taxonomy): domain Bacteria; phylum Bacteroidota; class Bacteroidia; order Flavobacteriales; family Flavobacteriaceae; genus Polaribacter. The sequence goes on from NZ_JAPEHZ010000079.1 coordinate 2,796, forward strand.
GACCATATAATGAGTAAAACTCATTTCCTTCAATTGAATGTTTAAGAATAATCGTTGGTCCATAATCTCCATAGTTTGTATTGTTTTTAAAACTATGGATTTCTCCATCTAGCACAGCTAAAACATCAGTATTTGCATCACACCACAAATCAATTCCTAAGTGAATATTTCGTTGGTTTTCTTCGGACAATTTATTGAAATGTTCACTTCTACTATAAATATCTCTTACTTCCAAATATCCCCCAAAAGCAACTGTTTTTTTATGTTTTGAAAAATAATTTTCCAAATAAGCCTCCCATTCTTTTGATGAAGAAACGTCAAAAACTAAGTCTTTGTTTGATGTCGCTATAGAAATTGGAATATATTGATCAAAAGATATGTTGGTATCTATTACGTTCAATGGAATTTCAGAAATATTACTTAAAAAGTCTGTCATAATTAAAAATTAAAAAAGTGCAGTAATTACTGCACTTTCTATAAATAAACTAGTTTATATATTAAGCGTTCTGTTTCTTAATTAAATTTAGAGCAGAACCTTCTTTATACCATTCTATTTGTCCTTCGTTATAGGTATGATTCGCGATAATTCTATCTTTTGAACCATCAGCATGAACAACTTCAATAGTTAATGGTTTGTTTGGCGCAAATTCATTTAAATCTAAGAAGTTGAAGGTATCATCTTCTTGAATTAAATCGTAATCTGTTTCATTCGCAAATGTTAAGCCTAACATCCCTTGTTTTTTCAAGTTTGTTTCGTGAATACGCGCAAATGATTTTACCAACACCGCTGCAACACCTAAATGACGAGGTTCCATAGCTGCGTGCTCGCGTGAAGAACCTTCTCCATAATTATGATCTCCCACAACAATTGTTTTAATTCCTTTCGCTTTGTATTCTCTCTGTACTTTTGGCACTGCATCATACTCCCCTGTTAATTGGTTTTTCACGAAGTTTGTTTTCATATTGAAAGCATTCACTGCTCCAATTAACATGTTGTTAGAAATATTATCTAAATGTCCACGGTAACGTAACCAAGGACCTGCCATAGATATATGGTCAGTTGTACATTTTCCGAATGCTTTGATTAATAATTTAGCATCTTTAATCTCATTTCCAATTGGCTCAAATGGTGTTAACAATTCTAAACGCTCTGAATTTGGATCTACAACCACTTCTATGTTACTTCCATCTGCTTCAGGTGCTAAATAACCGTTATCATCAACTTCAAATCCTTTTGGAGGCAATTCCCAACCTGTTGGTTCATCTAACATCACCTCTTCTCCATTTTCATTGATTAGAGTATCTGTTAATGGATTAAAATCTAAGCGTCCTGCAATAGCAATAGCAGCTGTTAATTCTGGTGAAGCCACGAATGCATGTGTATTTGGATTTCCATCAGCACGCTTTGCAAAGTTTCTATTGAATGAGTGTACAATAGAGTTTTTTGGTGCGTTCTTCGGATCTTCATAACGTCCCCACTGACCAATACACGGTCCGCATGCATTGGTAAATATTTTAGCATCTAAGTTTTCAAAAACTTGTAAAATACCGTCTCTTTCAGCTGTATAACGTACTTGTTCAGATCCTGGATTGATACCAAACTCAGCTTTCGTCTTCAATCCTTTATCGATTGCTTGCTGCGCAATAGAAGCTGCACGTGATAAATCTTCATAAGAAGAGTTTGTACAAGAACCTATAAGCCCCCATTCTACTTGCAATGGCCAATCATTTGCTTGCGCCTTTTCTGTCATTTCTTTTCCTACTGGGGTAGATAAATCTGGCGTGAAAGGTCCGTTTAATAAAGGCCCTAATTCTGATAAATTAATTTCTATTACTTGATCAAAATATTGCTCAGGATTTGCGTATACTTCAGGGTCTGCCGTTAAATATTCTTTAATCTCATTTGCTGCATCAGCTACATCATTTCTATCCGTAGCACGTAAATAACGTTCCATAGATTCATCGTAACCAAAGGTAGAGGTTGTAGCTCCAATCTCTGCTCCCATATTACAAATAGTTCCTTTACCTGTACACGACATTGCTGTAGCTCCTGGTCCGAAATATTCAACTATTGCACCTGTTCCTCCTTTTACAGTTAGAATTTCTGCTACTTTTAAAATCACATCTTTAGGTGCTGTCCATCCAGATAATTTCCCTGTTAATTTTACACCAATTAATTTAGGAAACTTTAATTCCCAAGGCATACCTGCCATTACATCTACTGCATCAGCTCCACCTACTCCAATGGCCACCATTCCTAATCCTCCTGCATTCACCGTGTGAGAATCGGTACCAATCATCATTCCTCCCGGAAAAGCGTAATTTTCTAATACTACTTGATGAATAATACCTGCACCTGGTTTCCAAAAGCCAATTCCATATTTATTAGAAACCGATTCTAAAAAGTTAAAAACTTCATTTGAATTATTTAACGCAGTTTGTAAATCTGTTGAAGCACCTACTTTTGCTTGAATTAAGTGATCGCAATGTACCGTTGTTGGTACTGCTACTTTACTTTTTCCTGCTTGCATAAACTGAAGCAGCGCCATTTGTGCTGTTGCATCTTGACAAGCTATACGGTCTGGAGCAAAATCAACATAATCCTTTCCTCTTTCGAAAGCTTTCGTTGGTGTTCCATCCCAAAGATGTGTATATAAAATTTTCTCTGCTAATGTTAAAGGTTTACCTGTAATTTTACGGGCAGCATCTACTCGATCAACTACTTTATTGTATACCTCTTTTATCATATTAATATCAAAAGCCATATATGTAATTTTTTTGTTGCTGTACGAATTTACCAAAAAAAACAGTATAAAAGATGAAGTAGCTATATAATTATAATAAGTTTACATAAGTTTTTTCTATAGTAGAGTTTAATCCAGAAATTAATTAATAACAACAAAGCCCGAGTTAAAACTCGGGCTTCTATTTATAAATAATGTTTGTGATTACATTACTAATTGCTTTTGAGATGGTTTAAATTTCGTTAATACGATTCCATCAACAGCTTTTTCGTATTCTTCCATGGTAGGAGTTCTTCCTAAAATAGTTGATAATACTACAACTGGAGTAGATGACAATAACGATTCTCCTTTTTTCTCACCAGAATCTTTTACAACTCTTCCTTGGAATAAACGTGTTGAAGTTGCCATTACCGTATCTCCTGGTTCTGCTTTTTCTTGGTTACCCATACATAAGTTACAACCTGGACGCTCTAAGTATAACATGTTTTCATACTTAGTACGGGCTAAACCTTTAGGATCATTATCGTCAAACTCAAATCCTGAATATTTTTGTAATACTTCCCAATCTCCTTCAGCCTTTAACTCATCTACAATGTTATAGGTTGGTGGCGCAACTACTAACGGAGCGTTAAACTCTACTTTACCTTGTTGCGCTTCAATGTTCTTTAACATTTGAGCTAAGATTTTCATATCTCCTTTATGCACCATACAAGATCCTACGAATCCTAAATCTACTTTTTTAGTTCCTCCGTAGAATGATAATGGACGAATAGTATCGTGCGTATAACGTTTAGAAACATCTTCGTTATTTACATCTGGATCAGCAATCATTGGCTCAGCGATTTCATCTAAATCAATCACAACTTCTGCATAATATTTAGCATCCGCATCTGGTTTTAACGCTGGTTTGATACCTGTTTTAACCTCTTGGATTCTAGTATTCGCTTTATCAACTAAACCTTGTAATACTTGCTTTTCATTATCCATTCCTTTATCAATCATGATTTGGATACGGTCTCTAGCAATTTCTAGTGATTCAATTAATGTTTCATCTTCAGAAATACAGATAGAAGCCTTTGCTTTCATTTCCGCAGTCCAGTCAGTAAATGTAAAGGCTTGGTCAGCTGTTAACGTACCAATATGTACTTCAATAACTCTTCCTTGGAAAACGTTCTCTCCTCCAAATTGCTTTAACATTTGTTGTTGTGTAGCGTGCACTACATCACGGAAATCCATGAAACTTCTCATGTTTCCCTTAAACGTAACTTTTACCGATTGAGGAATTGGCATTGTAGCTTCTCCAGTCGCTAAGGCTAAAGCAACTGTTCCTGAATCGGCACCAAAAGCAACTCCTTTAGACATACGTGTATGAGAGTCACCTCCAATAATGATATCCCAATCACTTACGGTAATATCATTCAATACTTTATGAATTACATCCGTCATTGCGTGGTATTGTCCTTTAGGATCACGACCAGTAATTAAACCGAAGTCGTTCATAAACTTCATTAATCTAGGAATGTTCGCTTTTGACTTATCATCCCAAACTGAAGCAGTATGACATCCTGATTGGTATCCTCCATCAACGATTGGAGAAATTACCGTAGCAGCCATCATTTCTAATTCTTGAGAAGTCATTAACCCTGTAGTATCTTGAGACCCTACAATGTTAACTTCTACACGAACATCAGAACCTGCATGTAATGTTTTTCCTGGAGTAGTTCCTACAGCATTTTTGTTGAAGATTTTTTCAACCGCTGTTAATCCTTGTCCTTCAACAGAAATTTCTTTAGACGCTGCATATACTTGTGGAGCTTCAATTCCTAAAACTTTAGCAGCAAATGTTTGTAATTTTTTACCAAAAACCACTGCATAAGAACCACCAGCTTTGATGAACTCCATTTTTTGTGGAGTTAAAGCATCAGAAATATCTTTTAATTCTTTATCTCCGTTATATAATTTCTTAGTTTTTGTGTTAATAGTTAACACAGTTCCTGTATCAACAGAATAAGTTTGTTCTAAAACTGGCTCTCCATCAGCATCTAATACTGTATTTCCTTTAGCATCTTTTTGTTTCACCCAGTTTTTAAGATCAATACCAATACCTCCAGTTACCCCAACAGTAGTTAAGAAAATTGGAGAAATTCCGTTAGTACCAGCAATTACTGGTGCAATATTGATAAAAGGTACATAAGGGCTAGAAGAAATTCCTGTCCAAAGAGCAACGTTATTTACCCCTGACATTCTTGAAGATCCTACTCCCATTGTTCCTTTTTCAGCGATTAACATCACTCGTTTATCTGGATGTTGCTCTTTTAATGCTAACAATTCTTGTTGCATTTCTTTGTTGTGCTCAAAAATAGATTGTCCGTGTAACTCACGATCAGATCTAGAGTGTGCATCTGCTCCTGGAGATAATAAATCTGTTGAAATATCACCTACACCAGCAACAAATGTTACTATTTGAATTTCTTCCTCTATCTCTGGTAATTTTGTGAAAAATTCTGCTTGTGCATAACTCTCTATAATTTCTTTAGCTATTGCACTTCCTGCTTTCATAGCCTCCTCTAAACGCTCAGTATCTGCCTCATATAAGAATACTTGAGTTTTTAACACCTTAGCAGCTTCTTTTGCTATTGCTTTATCATTCCCTAAAGCTAAATCTAATAAAACCTTGATTGAAGGTCCACCTTTCATGTGAGATAATTGTTCAAAAGCAAAAGCTGGAGTAATTTCTTCTACTACAGATTCTCCTAAGATAATCTCTTTTAAGAAATCAGCTTTTACACCAGCAGCACTTGTTGTACCTGGTAAAACATTATAAATAAAGAAATTAAGAGACTCTTTACGGTGCTCGTTATTTTCATCTTTAATTTGTGAGATGATTTCAGTTAACAATTCACTTCCGTCAATTGGCTTAGGATGTAGACCTTGCCCTTTTCTTACTTCAATCTCCTTTAGGTAATCTGAGTATGTGTTCATAAAAGGTTTATTATTTAATATTTGAAAGAAACTCTAAAAACTAGGCTTTATTGAAGTTGATATACAACTATAAAAACTGCCCTTATTATTTCTTGATTTATTTGTATCTAAACTGTTATATGTAAGCACATATATCAAGTTTACACACGAGTATATCTTGTTATTTTTTGCCTAGCAAAAGTACTATTTTAACCTCAATTTTAAAAATAAACAACAAAACAGCTGAAGTAATGAATTTATTCAATTTGAAATAGCTGTTTTTAAAAATATATCAAAAAAACACTTAAAAACTAGTCGATTAATTATCAATTTGATAATTGAGGTGTTTTAAGTAAAGTATAGAAAAAGCTATAATGATTCTAAATAGGAAAAAAGCAGACCCATAAGCTGGATTCTGTTCCTCAAAAAATGAGGCTCTTATCATTTATCTAGTTCCGAAATTACTCTCGGAATCAATCTGCCTACCCCTTAGAATCGCGCGAGTAGCGCTCAAGCTCTAATGTACATGGCATTGCACCGCATAGAGTTTACCTGGTTTCACTACAGCATTACCTGTACATACTTTCTGTTGCACTTGTCCTCGGTTTACACCGGACGGATGTTATCCGCTATGCTACTCTATGGTGTCCAGACTTTCCTACTTACATGTACTGCAAGTCGATAAGATAGGTCTGCTTAATATGTTTTTAGTTCACAACTTTATTCATAAAAAAA